>CAJXVK010000008.1 GCA_913060735.1 uncultured Cellvibrionales bacterium | reverse complement strand
ATTCATAGAAAACGTTAAGAACCACTAGTCCGATCATTGAATTAGACAACTAACATTTAAAATTTAAGATTATGTCTGTTATTACGCATATTCATGCCCGTCAGATTTTGGATTCACGTGGTAATCCCACCGTTGAAGTGGATGTTATTACATCGTCAGGTGCAATGGGAAGAGCTGCAGTTCCTTCAGGAGCATCTACAGGAGTTCATGAAGCAGTTGAATTGAGAGATGGTGATGCCTCCATGTATATGGGAAGAGGAGTTCTCAAGGCTGTTGAGAATGTAAATGATATTATAGCTCCCGAGCTAGAGGGTGAAATTGTAACTGAGCAGGCACACATTGATTCATTAATGATTGAGCTTGATGGCACGGAGAACAAAGGTAGACTTGGCGCTAATGCTATTCTAGCAGTTTCTCTTGCTGTTGCTAAAGCTGCTGCAGAAAGTACAGGGCAACCGTTGTATAGATATATTGGTGGGGTTAATGCCCGTACACTTCCTGTACCCATGATGAATATTATTAATGGCGGTGAGCACGCCGACAACAATGTCGACATTCAAGAGTTTATGGTACAGCCAGTTTCGGCCAAAAGTTTTGCTGAAGCCTTACAAATTGGTGCAGAGATCTTTCACTCATTAAAGAAAGTGCTAAGCGCTAAGGGTCTAAATACAGCGGTGGGTGATGAGGGTGGTTTTGCCCCGGATTTATCGTCCAATGCAGAGGCGCTGGCGGTAATTCAAGAGGCGACCGAAGCTGCTGGCTATAAACTGGGTGAAGATGTCACCTTGGCATTAGATTGCGCGGCCACAGAGTTTCATAAAGACGGTCAGTACAATCTTTCAGGTGAAGGTAAAGTTTACAGCGCTGATGGCTTTAGCGATTTCTTGGCCTCTCTGTGCGATCAGTATCCTATTATCTCTATTGAAGATGGCCTCGATGAGTCCGATTGGGATGGCTGGAAGTATCAGACCGACAAGCTCGGTGATCGCTGCCAGTTGGTAGGAGATGATTTATTTGTTACCAATACCAGTATTCTTAGCCGTGGTATTGAAATGGGTGTGGCTAACTCGATTCTGATTAAATTTAATCAGATTGGCACCCTGTCAGAAACATTAGATGCCATAGCTATGGCTAAAGATGCGGGTTACAGCGTGGTTATTTCTCACCGTTCAGGTGAGACAGAAGACACCACTATTGCCGATCTGGCTGTCGCCACCGCGGCGGGTCAGATTAAGACCGGTTCACTGTGTCGTTCAGACCGTGTGGCTAAATATAACCGTTTGCTGCGCATTGAAGCAGAGCTTGGCAACAGCGTCGCACCATACCGCGGCCGTGCCGAGTTTAAGTCCTAATTTGATCAATATGGCATCTCCGCTGCTAAACCGAATAGAATAAGCAGATGCGCTGGTTGCTGATCATACTTCTCGTCCTTTTTGCCGGCCTACAGTTTCGACTGTGGGTTGGTGAGGGCAGTCTTGCCCATAAGGCCGAACTGGATAAGAAAGTTGAACAACAGCGTCTTGTAAATAAGCAATTACAGCAGCGTAATAAGCAGATTGCTCAAGAAGTTGAGAGTTTGAAAACTAACCTCGATTCCATTGAAGAAAAAGCGCGCAAAGATTTGGGCATGATCAAAGATGGCGAAATATTTTATTTAGTGATTGATAAAGACGATCGTGTTCTGCAGCAAGCGCCCTCCACTAAGAGCACTCAACCTTGAATAATAAATCGCCAAAATACTGGGCCATAGTGCCTGCCGCAGGGACAGGAAAACGTTTCTCGGCAGATATTCCAAAGCAGTTTCATCATCTAAACGGTAGCCTAGTCGCTCAGCATACATTGAGTCGTCTGCTGAGCATTCCGGTGATTGAGGCAATTGTCTCCCCTTGTGATATCAGCTCTGGCTACTGGTCGAAAGTGCCAGCCATCGAAAACCCTCGGGTTCGTCTCGTGGCTGGCGGTGATCAGCGTGCCCATTCGGTGTTAAATGGACTTATGGCGATACATGAACTTGCCCATGAGGATGACTGGATCCTTGTACACGACATGGCGCGTCCCTGCATCGCTCCGGCGAGTATTGGCAAGCTCATTAGAGAGGTGGGCGACCACAGTGTCGGAGGTATTCTTGCCGCACCGATTAATGACACATTAAAAATTGTCACGCCTCAGGGCGATATTGTCAGTACAGCAAATCGTGCTGAATACAGAGCCGCACAGACACCGCAGATGTTTCGTTACCGTCCCTTGCGCGACGCGATGCAGAGCATGCTAAACAATAAAAAAATTCCTACAGACGAAGCCTCAGCCATTGAATATTCAGGCGCAAAGGCCATAGTGGTAGAAGGTCGGCAGGATAATATCAAGGTGACCCGTCGAGAAGATTTGGTGATTGCTGAGGCAATTATGAAAAATCAGGAGGCAGAATAATGCGTATAGGACATGGCTACGATGTACATGCTTTTGGCGAAGGCGATGCACTGATACTGGGTGGCGTAAGCATTCCACACCAGCATGCCTTTGTGGCTCATTCCGATGGTGATGTATTAATCCATGCATTGATCGATGCTTTACTCGGGGCTATGGCTCTGGGTGATATAGGTCAACATTTTCCGGATACAGATGCTACCTACAAAGGCAGTAATAGCCGCGACTTACTGGCGGTGGTGGTGGCCATGATAACCAACAATGGTTATCAGTTGGGCAACGCTGATATTACGATTATCGCCCAGAGTCCAAAAATGGCCCCTCACCTAGAAAAAATGCGTCTTAATCTGGCCGCTGATATGGGCTCTGACCTCAGCCAGATTAATATCAAAGCCACTACCACGGAAAAGTTAGGTTTTACTGGCCGTGAGGAAGGTATAGCCTGCCATGCGGTGGTTCTGTTAAGTGCCGCAGTTTGACTGCATTGGATACTAGGGTCGCTAATCCATTTGATTTTCATCTCATGCCACGCGTACTTGGCGAGCCTTTGGGTCGCGCCCTATTTAGAAGTCAGCTGGAAGATTTTCAGGTCGATGAAATAATTGATCTTCAGCCAAGCGGTGAGGGTGAGCACCTGCTGCTACACATCCGCAAGCGAGATCAAAACACTACCTGGGTCGCAGGCCTGCTGGCCAAGTTAGCCGGCATTAATCGCAATGACGTGGGTTACTGCGGTATGAAAGACCGTTTTGCCGTGACCACCCAATGGTATAGCCTGCACCTACCTGGTCGAAAACTAGATGCTGCGCAGCTGGAGCATGATGATTTCGAAGTTATCGCTTGCTGCAGACACCATAAAAAATTGCGTCGTGGTATGCATCAGGGCAATCAATTCAATATTCTGCTGCGCGACTTTAAGGCCGACCCCGCTTTAGTGACAAAGCGTTTAAGACTGATAGAACAGCAGGGCGTGCCCAACTATTTTGCAGAACAGCGGTTTGGGCATGAGGGCGGTAATCTTTATGAGGCACAGAAGCTGATTGCCGCGGATCAACTTAAAGGCAACCGCCATGGCACAGGTATCTATCTTTCCGCCGCGCGCTCATGGTTATTTAATCTGGTTGTGGCGAAGTATATTGAGCGCGGTGATCTCAGCGATCAGACGGGTCCGCTGTGGGGGCGGGGGCGATCTAACGTCAGTGTCGACAATAGGCAGATAGAATCAGAGGTGTTAGCGGACTGGCAGGGTTGGTGTTATGCGTTAGAACACGCCGGCCTGAAGCAGGAGCGTCGCAACCTGCTGTTAAAGCCTGAGAATTTAACCGCAAGTTGGACTCAAGCTGATTGTCTCAGGTTGCAGTTCGCATTGCCTAGTGGCTGTTTTGCGACTGCATTATTGCGTGAATTAGCGGAATTATTCCGCCCGAAATTTGAAGCCCTGTGATATATTATCGACCAAGCAATAATGCGGGCCACAGCCAGATTTATGGCGATTAAGTAGGGCCTGTAATAGATGTTTGTAACCAAGCTTCTTAGTAGAGCATTTTAGTAGGGCATTGAATGGGCGCACACAATAGGGGAAGTAGGTGAACTCGATTGAACTAGCTGGTGTTGGTATGACGTCCCAGCGAACCCGTGAGCGGTTAATTCAGCGGCTGATTGATCAGGGTATTAGTACCCAAGCGGTGCTTGATGTTATTCGGATGACCCCCAGACATATTTTCCTCGATGAAGCCTTATCCCATCGCGCCTACGAAGATACGGCACTGCCGATTGGCTATTCCCAGACATTGTCCCAACCCTATATCGTTGCGCGCATGACCGAGATACTGCTCAGTGGCGGGCCTCTCAAAAAAGTCTTGGAGATTGGCACAGGCTCTGGCTACCAGACTACTATTCTGTCCCAGTTGGTGGACGAGGTCTGTACCGTAGAGCGTATAGAGCCATTACTCAAAAAGGCGAAGGATCGATTTAGAAAACTGGGCTTAGACAACATTACCGCAGAACTGTCCGATGGCAGCTTTGGTTGGGGTAGGCACGCGCCCTATGATGGCATTATTACCACTGCGGCGCCTCAGGCCGTGCCCGAGGAACTATTGCGCCAAATGGCGCCAAACGGCATTCTGGTGATTCCAGTAGGCAACGGTCAGTCTCAAGACTTGAGAGTGTTAAAGCGAGTGGGTGATTCCTCCGAGTTTGACGAGGAGATCGTTGAAAAAGTTAAGTTTGTGCCTCTGCTTGGTGGACTGTCCCGTTAGGGTCAGAATCGAATTTAAGTTGCGGTAGGAGCAGATATGAATAAACCAAGTCATTATTTGTTACTGTTTTTAAAAGGTGCCGCCATGGGCGCCGCAGATGTAGTACCTGGCGTCTCAGGCGGCACTATCGCTTTTATCAGCGGCATCTACGTCGAACTTATCGACACCATTAAATCCCTCAATTTACGGGCGCTTAAAGTACTTCGCGCGGAGGGGTTTGCAGCAGCTTGGGCCTATATCAATGGCAAGTTTCTCGTTACCCTCCTAACTGGCATATTGGCCAGTCTTTTTTCTCTAGCTAAGCTAATGCAGTATTTGTTGGTCGCACACCCACTGCCACTCTGGTCATTTTTCACCGGATTAATTGTGGGCTCAGTGATTTACCTAATGCGGCAGCATCCGCCACAGCGTATGGCCGAGAAATGGCTGTTTTTATTGGGCGTCGTTATTGCTTATGGCATCTCCATTGCGCCGTCAGTGACTCTGCAAGGTGATCATCTGACCATGTTTCTTGCCGGCAGCATTGCCCTGTGTGCAATGATATTGCCTGGTATCTCTGGCTCATTTATTTTGGTTCTACTGGGTCTATATCCGGTATTTATTGGCGCGATCGTCAATTTCCAACTGGATATTCTCGCTGTTTTCGCCCTCGGGGGGGTAATGGGCCTTATGGCTTTTAGCCGATTGCTGTCTTGGCTGCTGGAACATTATCAGACTGCTGTTATTGCCACTATGTGTGGCTTTTTAGTGGGTAGTTTGAATATTATCTGGCCATGGAAGCAGGCGATCGAATCGGTAACAAGCCATTCAGGAAAAACGCTAGTGTTGGCATCTCAAAACCTACTGCCGCATCAGTTTGCACAGCTTGGTGGTCAGGATCCGCAGACGGTTGTCTGTGTCATGACATTCTTGCTAGGTTTGATTTTGGTTGTAGGGCTAGAATATATTGGTCACAAATATTCGACAAAAATAGTACAGGCATCCTAATGTGTTAAAAGCACTTCTCGGCATTTTATTACTACTGACGGTTACCGCCTGTTCCAATTATGCGGCGCCCGTCAGCACGTTAGGGCAGCCGCCAAGTAACCGTATTACCAATCATCAGGTAGGCACCGGAGATACCCTTTATTCTATTGCTTGGCGCTATGACTTGAACTTTAGGTTATTGGCGCGGGCTAATAATTTAACTGAGCCCTTTTCTCTTCGGCCCGGACAGCGGCTGACATTAGATATGCGTGGTGTCAGTTTGGATGACAGACCTAGGACTTCAGGACGCACTGTGGTCAAAGCGGCAAAAATACCTTCCACAGTAGTAAACACTGGAGCTCAAAAAGCGCCGATACCCCTTAAAACCAAGCCTAAACCAGTGGTTTATAGTAAAAATTGGCAGTGGAAATGGCCCATTCAGGGAAAAACCGTAGAGAGCTTTAGCCCAGCTGATTTGCGCAAAGGCGTTACTATTAAGGGAGTAAATGGCTCCATGGTGCGTCCCGCAGCCCCCGGAATTGTAGTTTATGCAGGTGACGGATTGCGTGGATATGGTAACCTAGTTATCATTAAACATAGTGAAATCCTGTTAAGCGCCTACGGTCATAATGAAAAGATCATGGTAAAAGAAGGACAAAATGTTAAACAGACGGAGATAATCGCGAAATTAGGGGCTAAGGGTACGATGTATTTTGAAATAAGAAAGGACGGGTACCCAGTAGATCCCACTGTATATGTAAAGTAAAACTGATTTCACTACAGGAAAAAAGGTTAGATAAAGGTTAGATAAAGGTTAGAAAGGGAGTGGTACTTAGGTAATAAGGGTCAGCGCCGGGATTGGTCGCTAAATAAAGGAAGATCGTGCAAAGGAGATGCAGAACGTGATGGAAGAGGCGTTAGTATTAGAGCAGCGTGCGCCAGCCGCTGAGAGTCAGGAAGGTACCGGTGAGATAAGACATCAGGTTATTGATGCAACAAGTCTCTACTCAAAAGAAATTGGCTTCGCGCCGCTATTAACGGCCGACGAAGAGGTTTTTTATGCCCGTAAACTGCAAAAAGGATGTGAAAAGTCGCGGCATAGAATGATTGAAAGCAACCTGAGATTGGTGGTTAAAATCTCAAGGCGTTACGTCAATCGAGGTCTCGAACTGTTAGATTTAATCGAAGAGGGCAATCTTGGGTTAATGAGAGCGGTTGAGAAATTTGATCCAGAGTTAGGCTACCGTTTCTCAACTTACGCAACATGGTGGATACGCCAAACCATTGAGCGTGGGCTGATGAATCAAACCCGTACCATTCGATTACCTGTCCATGTGGTCAAAGAGCTTAATGTTTATCTGCGTGCCTCACGTAAGTTAGCTCAGAAGCTTGATCATGCACCTACGCCAGATGAAATAGCCGAGGAAGTGAATAAGCCTGTCGCCGATGTGCTTAAAATCCTCGGTCTCAGCGAACGTATATCTTCAATTGATATTCCAGTGGCCGACAAAGAGAAGACCTTGGTTGAAACAATTGCCGATGATAATGGCTGTAGCCCAGAAAATGAGATTGAAGAAGAAAACCTTATGGACAGGTTGGGTGAATGGCTAGAGCAGCTGCCCGAAAAGCAGAGAGAGGTCTTGGTAAGGCGCTTCGGTCTGCTGCACCACCAAGAGGAAACGCTGGAGCAGGTGGGCCGCGAGATAGGTCTTACTCGTGAGCGTGTTAGGCAGATCCAGGTTGATGCACTGCGACGTCTGCGCGATGTGCTCCGTAAACATGGTTTAAATAGCGATGTGCTGTTCGAAGACTTTGATGATAGTTGATTAAACTGTTGTTTATGAGCAATAAAAAAACCCGGTAATTACCGGGTTTTTTTACGCTTATCAAAACAGTGACTACTCTGCTAGATAACGCTGTCTGGATGACATAACTTCAGCGCGTGCGGCCTCTGCATTGTCCCAGCCATCGACTTTTACCCATTTGCCAGGCTCGAGTGCTTTGTAGTTTTCAAAGTAATGTACGATCTGTTTGATCAGCAGTTCTGGAAGATCTGAAGCTTCCTGAACATGGTCATAAATTTTTGTTAGCTTGGTATGGGGTACCGCCAAAAGCTTGGCATCTATGCCAGACTCATCGCTCATGTTTAGTACGCCTACTACCCGGCTGCGAATCACTGCACCTGGCATCACTGGGTAAGGTGTAACAACCAATACATCCAGTGGGTCACCATCTTCAGACAGTGTTTGAGGAACATAGCCATAGTTGGCTGGATAGAACATGGGAGTAGCAACAAATCGATCAACAAAAATAGCATCGCTATCTTTATCCACTTCGTATTTGATTGGGTCGTGATTTGCTGGGATCTCAATAATTACATTGATGTCATTGGGCAGGTCTTTGCCCGCAGGTATGTCGTTGTAGCTCATTTTAATAGTTCCATTAGGTTGCATTGCCGAGAAGGCGCGGATTATAGCTAGTTGATCAAAATTTGGCCAGTCGCTAGGCGCGGAAACTCTCCTGCTACGCGCCCTGTTTCTCGGCTATCTATTGCAAGCGGAACGTAATTGGCAGATTAAGCTCAAAACTGTCTGCTTTTATACCCTCGGGCAAGGCTGGAAATGGCGCCGCTTTTTTAACGGCTTTAAGTGCCGCCTGATTGAGCAGTTTATAGTTTGACTCCTGAGTAGCTGTAACAGAGAGCAGCGCTCCAGAGCGGTCAACTACCGTTCCTATACGCACGGTGCCCTGCTGATTTTTAAATGTTGCGTAGGGAGGTATGGGGCCGATCCAGGTTTTCAGCAATATATTAAATATGTTTTTGGGGTAGTTTGAGATCAGTTCAGTGCCATTAAAGCGCATTGATGCGCCATGCTTGGGATGATAGATATACTTAATAATATCGCCCTTTTGCGGCGCTGATTTTGGTGCCTGCATGATGTCTATAACTTCTTGAGCAGAGCCACTAAAGCTTTCACGGTCATTATTAATCGAGATGATCTGCATCCACAAATTGATCCAGCGACGCTTGGAATAGTTATTCAGTATGCGCATATGCTTGGGGGCATCTTCCAGTTGGACGGTGTTGGCATTGTTATGCAGGGTATCGACAAATAATCCGGCGACAAATTGTTGCTTGCCAAGGTCCTTGAGGATTGCGCTGCCGTTAAGGCTGAGCTCACTATAGGCGCTACTGCAAAATAGCAGCATAGCTATCTGCAAGCTTTACTCGGTAATATTAGGTCTCATTAGCCATCAATTTAAGTTAGCATAGTCAGCTTCAAAGCGAGTAAACTAAAACGTTGCTGGTGTACGTAAAGTTACACTATAAAAACAACGGCGTCGGAAACTAGATCGGCGCCACGACTAAGTAAGTTCTTAAGGAAGACTCCATTGAATAACAATGTTCGTTTTGCCCTCATGTTTATCCTAGCTATTGCGGTTTGGTTTGGAAGCGGTTTTATTAAAACATCCGACTCGGTGGAGCCTGTAACCCAAGCGGCGATCAGCTATACAAAAGTTCAGGTTGTTAACTCCAGTCAACAGTTATTTAGCCGCACCTTAACAATGCGGGCGAGAACAGAACCCAATAGAGCAGTCAATGTACTTGCTCAGGTGTCTGGGAAAATTTCGGCCATTCTAGCTGAAGAGGGTAGTTTGGTTGCGCAGGGGCAGGGTATCTGTGAGATTGATGCTGAAGACAGGCACCTTCGCCTTAAACAGGCTCAAGCCGCCCTGGAGAATGCAAGTATCGCTTACCGCGGTGCATTGAAATTGAAAAGCGTGGGATACCAGTCAGAGCTCGCTATTTCTCAAGCAAAAGCGGCGCTGGCGGCGGCAAAGACCAAACGCAAGCGTGCACAACTCGATGTTGAAAACCTCCAAGTGAAGGCACCCTTCGCCGGTTTTGTTGAATCTCGACCTGTTGAAATTGGTGACTTTATAATGCCGGGCCAACGGTGCGCTACTGTTGTTGAGCTCAGTCCGCTAAAAGTTGAGGCGCTGGCAACAGAATTAGAAATTGGCAACCTAGCCCTAAGTGCGGGAGCCGAAGTTGTTATATCAGGTCAAACCTACTCTGGTGCAAAGGTATCTTTTCTTGCGCGTCAGGCCAATGCTGCTACCAAGGGTTACAGAGTAGAGGCATTGATGGAGAATCCTGATCAATTATTAAGGGCTGGTGTCTCAGCGCAGTTGAATGTTCAGCTTGCAGCTGTGCAGGCACATCTGATCCCTGCGAGTAGTATTTTGTTAGGTGACAAGGGTAACTCAGTAGTGAGGGTGCTGCTCAACGACCAGACGGTTGCTTCCGCAGATATTGCGGTGGTGGGTGAGACTAAAGAGGGTATCTGGGTGACGGGTTTGCCCAAAGAGGTGGTATTGGTCACTGTGGGCCAAAATTACATCATCGACGGTGAACGTGTTGAGCCTGAGTTTTCAATTAGTCGTCTAAAGTAATTACTTGAGTCTGTCCCCCCTATGAAATTTCTTAATCTTATTGTCGACCATTCCAGAGCAACGTTGTCCATTATGTTGCTAATTCTTGTTGCAGGTGTAGGCTCAAGGCTATCAATGCCCGTAGAGCTGAATCCCAATGTCACCTTGCCTGTAGTGATGATTATGGTGCGTCACGATGGTATTTCACCGGAGGATGGCGCGAGATTACTGGTGCGACCGATAGAAAAAGAATTAAAAACCCTCGATGGTTTAGACGAGATTAAGTCCACCGCCCAAGAAAGTGTTGTGACTGTGATTGCTGAATTTGAAGTGGCTGACAATATTAAAGAAATTGTGGCGGAGGTGCGTGAAGCGGTTAATCGGGCCAAAGCAGAGTTCCCCCGAGAAACTAAAGAACCCATAGTTAATGAGTTGAGCCCGAGCCCAGAGCCGACCATTGTTATTACATTTTCCGGTGATAACGTTGCTGAGCGCGAACTATTTAAGGCCGCTACATTCTTCCAGCGCGAATTGGAAATGTTGCCCGATGTGCTCAAGGCAGATATGTCAGGGCATCGTGAAGAAGTCGTTGATGTAGTGGTTGACCCAGCGCGACTTGAGCAGTACGGCTTGCGTATTGATGAGCTGGTGCGCGCTGTCAGTATTAATAATCTATTGATTCCAGCTGGCGAAATGGATGTAGCTCAAGGGCGCTTTGGAATTAAGGTACCCGCATTACTTGAAACCGCTGCTGATATTCGTGCGCTGCCAGTGCGCAATAATGCAGAGGGTTCTATTACCCTGGGTGATGTTGCCTCGGTTAGGCGTACTTTTAAAGATACTACCGGATACAGTTTTATCAATGGCAAAAAAGCCATAGCCATTGAAGTCCGCAAACGACTCGACGCAAATCTTATCAATACGGTTGATGCCTCTCGAGCTGCAGTAGAGCGATCTAGGGATAAGTTTAGTGCTGATATGACCATCGGCTATGTTTTTGATGCGTCAGTGATGACCAACCAGATGGTGAGTGAGCTACAGGGTAATATTATTACTGCAATGTGTTTGGTGTTGATATTGGTTGTGGCAACGCTGGGCGTAAAGTCAGGTTTGCTGGTTGGTTTTGGCATTCCGTTCTGTTTGCTGGGTTCACTCATTATTATTAATGTGATGGGCTTTAGCTTTAATTTTATGGTTATGTTCGGTTTGTTGCTGTCGCTGGGTATGCTGATTGATGGCGCCATTGTAGTGGTAGAATTTGCCAACACTCAGGCAGCCGCTGGCTTGCCAGCACGGGAGGCCTATATTGCCGCTGTGCGACGTATGGCTATCCCGGTCATTGCCTCTACAGGAACAACGCTGGCTGCATTTTTGCCACTGCTTTTTTGGCCCGGAGTATCCGGTGACTTTATGTCCTATTTGCCGATCACCGTGTTTGCAGTATTGGCCTGGTCATTGATCTACGCGCTTATTTTTGCGCCGACGCTTGGTATTGTCTTGGCGCGTCGCCGCGGCAAGCACAAAAAGCTGCCAGAGAATCATCTCTCAGAGGAATCAGCCACGGCTCTGTTCGCGCCGCTCCAAAATGCCTATTTATCTGTACTCAGGCCAGTGATCAATGCCCCGGTCATGACGGCCGTTATAGCTATGGTGGTGCTGGTCAGTATTTTTAATCTCTATGGCAAGTTTAATGCTGGGCAGGGATTTTTTACGCCCATTGAGAGCCAGTATGGCATGGTGGGTGTGCGAGCCCAGGGCAATCTGTCGATAGAGGAACAGCGTGAGATTACATTTAAAGTCCAAGACGTTGTGTCTGATATAGACGGCGTTGACCAAGTCTACGGCTACTCTAAGGGAGGCAGTATGGTGATGTACGGCTCCGATGTTAGTCGTGATGAGATCAGTTCATTCCTCGTCGAACTGTATCCACGTGACCAGCGTAATCGTGGTAGCGGAGAAATTTTTGAAGAGATTCGCCAGCGTACTAAAGTTTTACCCGGTATCTATGTAGGTGCGTTGGAAATGGAAAATGGGCCGCCAACGGGCAAGAGTATCCAAATCCAAATCTCTTCAGATGACCGGCAGGCTATGTATAGAACAGCCGCCCAGATTAAACAGTGGGTCGCGGATAATGTTGAGGGTGTTAGAGACCTACAGGATACTTTGCCATTGGCTGGTATCCAGTGGGAGATCGAAGTGGATCCATCTCGTGCGGCAATGTTAGGTGTTAACGTCGCCGATGTTGGCAATATGGTTCAGATGGTGACCGGTGGTGTGATGATCGGTGAGTTCCGCCCTGACGATGCAGATGACGAAATCGAAATTAGATTGCGCTATCCAGAGTCGGATCGACAGCTGTCATCAATCGATAGTTTAAGAATCAACACGCCCAGTGGCGCCGTGCCAATTGGTAGCTTTAGTGAGCGTGTCGCTAAGCCCCGTGTCGACGCAATTCAGCGTATTGATATGCTCGAGACGGTGTTTATTCTAGCTAACTCGGAAGTGGGTTATTTACCCGACGACCAAACCAAGCTGATTGCCGACTGGTTACAGCAGCAAGATTTCGATCCCGCAGTGAAGATCAGTTTCCGCGGAGCAAATGAAGAGCAGGCCCTAGCTGCCGACTTCCTGTCAACGGCGTTCTCTCTGGCGATGTCGGTAATGCTAATTATGCTGGTCATGCAGTTTAATAGCTTTTACCAGGCCGGACTTATTCTATTGTCCGTGGTGATGTCTACCGCAGGGGTGCTGTTGGGACTGCTAATCTCACAGTCTATCTTTAGTACTATTTTGACTGGTGTAGGTATCGTTGCGCTGGCAGGCATCGTGGTAAATAATAATATTGTATTGATTGATACCTACAATTATTTGCGTCGCAATGATCCAATGCTGCCCGCGGTTGATGCGGTATTTAATGCGGCTAAGTCTCGATTTAGACCAGTGATGTTGACCAGTATAACGACCATTGTCGGTCTGTTGCCGCTGGCCAATGGCTTGAGTGTCGACTTAGTGAATCGCAGCTACGCTATCGGCGGCATGGTCGCATCCTGGTGGCAGCCTCTGGCCAGTGCCATTGTCAATGGACTGCTCTTATCCACCGTTCTAACCCTGCTGCTTACACCGGCGATGTTGCTGATTCCAGAGATCATATCTAAACGCTTCGGTGTGCGCGTAGCCGAACACCGGCACCAAGAGTAAGCCTAGTAAATAATGGCCGCCCTCAAGGCTATTTATCGCAGGTTGTACCAGCTGTTCAATAGCCTTGTGCTGATGTTTAGCGCCTACTCTTTGGGTTACAACCTCAGCGATAAGCTGCAATGGCTATGCCTATCGGTTATTGCCCTAGCCCCCTTGGTACAGCTGATAGCACCTTACGATAGGCAGCCGCCTAATAATCAAAAAATAAAATTACCCCTAGTATCTCTGCTGGTTATGTTGGCAATAGGCCTACTGCTATTAGTCGCGCCTCAAGGGCTGGCGCTATGGCTGGGATTGGCCTGTCTTGGGGGCTTTCTAATCAATAATAGCTTGACTGATTGAGTACTGGCTATAAAAACAGTTATTGTTAGTTTTATACTGTATTATAAGGATTATTCAAGTTTCCCTAATAGACTTATGTAGTAGAGATTGGTGTCTGATTGAGAAAAATAATTCACTGTGATTGTGATTGTTTTTACGCCGCAGTTGAAATGCGCGACGACCCGTCTCTGCGCGATTTACCTATAGCCATAGGAGGTAAGTCAGACCGCCGTGGTGTAGTCGCCACCTGCAATTACAAGGCGCGAGAATACGGTGTTAGATCAGCCATGCCTACGGGTCAGGCACTTAAGCTGTGCCCAGATCTAGTTGTGGTTCCGGGCACCATGTCAAAGTACCGCGAAGCGGCCCAGCAAATCCGTCAAATTTTTTATAGATACACTGATAAAGTCGAACCGCTCTCGTTGGACGAAGCCTATCTGGATGTCACAGACTGTACGGAATGTCATGGCAGCGCGACACTAATAGCCGAGGAGATTCGAAAGGTTATAGCGCGAGAAGTGGGTGTCACTGCCTCCGCAGGTATAGCGCCGAATAAATTTCTTGCCAAAGTTGCCAGCGATCTCAATAAACCCGACGGCCAGTATGTTATTACTCCGCCAGAAATTGATGCCTTTGTTGAAAAGCTCAAGGTGAAACGTATCTTTGGTGTGGGTAAGGTCACTAATGAAAAGTTACGACGTCTGGGTATTGAAACCTGCGGCGATCTTCAGCAACGTCCACTGCTGGAGTTGGTGGATAAATTTGGTGTCTTCGGTAAACGTCTCCATGATCTGAGTTTTGGTCGAGATAACCGAGAGGTCAATGCCAACAGTCGACGCAAATCACTCAGCGTGGAGCGCACCTATTCTGATGATCTGGTGGATCAGGCCGCCTGTCTGCAAAAACTGCCTGATTTACTGCTCGAATTACGCAGCCGCTTGCGCCGCGTCGACAGTGATTACCTGGTCACCAAACAGCTGATTAAGATGAAGTTTAGTGACTTTACCAGTACCACTGTGGAGCGGCAGGTGGTAAAGGGTCTACCCATAGAGAGTTTTGAAGACCTCTGCTTACAAGCTTGGGAACGCGGAGGGCACTCTGTTCGACTGCTGGGGTTAGGCGTAAGGTTTATTGATACCAGAGATGAGGGTCGCGCCGTGCAGTTGGATTTATTCCCCTGAGGTATTTCGTTTTCATGGGCATAAACGCTATTTAAAAACAGTACATCCACTGCGTCTATGTGAATTGGACATCTAATTTGTTAACATTAAACATTGCCCCTATGACGAATAATCTTATCGTGACAGCACGTTCTAGTAAAAGCTCTATGCGCGACGAACTTCGGAAAAAAACCGAAGAATTCCTTAAGCGTGGCGGTGAAATAAAGCAGCACAACCAGGGTGAGACCGGCGAGCCAGCCGATAAACCTAGAGCCAGATCTGTTTTTGTCAGTGGGGAACCGCGCCAGACTAGGACCTACATCAATGATGTGGTGTCAGCGCTGGACAGCCGCAAGAAGAAAAAGGCCCCACCCAAACCGGCCAAAGTCAGCAAGAGCCCAAAAAAGAAAATCATCTATGATGACTTTGGTGAGCCAGTCCGCGAAGTGTGGACCGACGAGCCAAAAACGCCCTAACCAGCCCTATAGTGGCTTGGTTACATCCTCCCCTTGATCTTGCTTGTCGGCATGGTAACTAGACCGCACCAATGGCCCGCAGGCGGCCTGCTTAAAGCCAATACTCAGAGCGTACTCGGTGTACTCGGCAAACTCATCAGGGTGCACAAAACGCTCTACAGGTAGGTGTGCGGCAGACGGTTGCAGGTACTGGCCAACAGTCAACATATCCACATCATGGGCCCGCAGATCGTCCAGTGTGCGCAGTAACTCATCTTTGGTTTCGCCCAGGCCAACCATTAGCCCAGATTTGGTTTTGACGTCTGGGTTGCGTGCTTTGTATTCCTTTAGCAGCTTTAATGACCAAGCATAATTCGCGCCCGGGCGAGCTTCGCGGTAGAGGCGCGAGATGGTTTCCATATTATGGTTAAATACATCGGGTGGAGTAGCGGTCAAAATATCCAGCGCCGGATCCATACGGCCACGGAAATCTGGAACCAGTACCTCTACCTTAAGTTTAGGTGATAAAATCTTAGCTTCACGAATGCAGTCAGCAAAGTGCTGGGCTCCGCCATCGCGTAGATCATCGCGATCTACTGAGGTAATCACCACATACTTTAAACCCATCTCATGGATAGCATTCGCTAAGTTAGTCGGCTCATCTGTATCCAGAGGGTTGGGCTTACCATGGCCGACATCGCAAAATGGACAGCGCCTAGTGCAGATCTCACCCATGATCATAAAGGTTGCAGTACCGCCGCTAAAACATTCATGCAGGTTGGGGCAGGCCGCTTCTTCGCAGACGGTCGCCATCTTATGGCTGCGTAAAATATTTTTAATTTCCTGTACCTTGGGCGACGCAGATAGACGGATACGCATCCAGGGTGGCTTGCGCTGCACATCGACCGTAGGGATAACCTTGACTGGAATTCGCTCTACCTTATCGGCACTGCGCAGCTTCTCGCCTTGCTGCAGGCGGCGGGTGCGTTTTGGCGGTGTCACAGAATCGATGATCATAGCCTTCCTTTACATTTTTTATAGTCATTGTAGCCCAGCCCGGCGCATAAATTATCAGCCAAAATGTCTGCTACCTTATCAATACTTGGTGGGCTGTCTACTAGATCTGCCAGCTGGGTCATTGGGATACTCAGACCGCAGGGGTTAATGCGTTGCCAGGGCGACATATCCATAGCCACATTAAAATTTAAACCATGGTAGCTACGGCCTTTGCGAATTCGCAGTCCAAGCGAGGCAATCTTATCGCCATCCACATAGACACCAGGTGCATCGCGACGGGGTGCGGCGCTGATTTGCCATTGCGCCAAGGTGTCGACCAAAGCTTGCTCGATCAGTGTCACTAGATCCCGAACGCCAATCTTTAGACGTTTTAGATCAACCAATATGTAGGCGGTTATCTGTCCCGGACCATGATAGGTCACATGTCCGCCACGATCACTTTTAACGACCGGAATATCACCGGGCATCAGTATATATTCTTCTTTGCCTGCCTGCCCCTGAGTAAATACGGGCTTATGCTCGAGTAGCCAAATTTCATCTGTGGTGTTTTCATCGCGCTGTTCGTTAAATGCCTTCATGCTATTAAAAACAGCGCTGTATTCTTTAACACCCAGTTGGCGAACAATCATGGTTAGAGCACCATTTTAACTCGTGGGTTGGTTTTTAAATCGGCAAAAATAGCCTCTAGTTGGGGCTTTCCTGTCGCGGTGATAACTAAAGTCATTGATTGCCAGCGGCCTTTGCTGCTGTCGCGAACAGTAATCTTACTGCGGTCAAAGCCTGGCGCATGATTGTCCATCACCTGCAAAATATGTGCATGTAACTCTGTATGCGCCTCGCCCAAAATCTTGATTGGGTAGTCACAGGGAAACTCAATTTTTGGGGCTTCTTCGCTCACAGTTTAGCTCTCAGCTTTTAAGAAATAATCTTGGTGAAAAACAGAACGATCCAATCAAAGAATCGTGCCATAAAGCCAGCTTCGGCAATATCTTTTTCGGCTACCAGTGGTAAGTCCACCAGCATCTCACCTTCAAGTGTTACCTGCAGCCTGCCCAGCTCTTGGCCGGTATACACTGGCGCTTCAATCTGCTCATCGACAAGAATATTCGCCGCCAGATTCTTTTGCGCGCCACGTGGGAAGGTCAGGGTGACATCGTCGGCTATAGTGAGGTTTAAGAATTCTTCAGTACCGTACCAAACCTTGGTATTGGCTTTAATAAGGTCACCCGCGGCATAGATAGTTTTAGTGTCGAAGTGACGAAAGCCATAGGACAGTAACTTTTGCGATTCTCGGGCGCGTGACGCGTCGTCACTGGCACCAAGTACCACTGAGATAAGACGCATACCATTGCGCTTAGCGGATGCCACTAGGCAGTAGCCGGCGGCATTAGTGTGGCCGGTCTTTAAACCATCAACACTGGTGTCGCGCCACAGCAGACGATTGCGATTGGGCTGATTGATATTGTTGTGCTTAAAGTATTTTTTCGCGTAAATGCTGTAATACTTCGGGTGGTCTAGAATAATAGATCGGGCAATTAATGATAGGTCACGCGCAGTAGAAACCATACCTTCAGCGGGCAGCCCGGTCGCATTCATATAAACGGTATTTGTCATGCCCAGCAGTTGTGCCTGGTGATTCATGGTGTCGGCAAATGCGGCTTCGCTGCCGCTGATGTGCTCAGCCAGAGCAATAGCGGCATCATTGCCAGACTGAATAATCACACCATGCATCAGGTCAAGTACAGAAACCCGTGTGCGCGGGCTCAAAAACATGGTTGAACCATCGGTTTTTGCGCCGCCAAGTTCCCAGGCATTGTCACTGATTAATATCTGGCTGGTTTCTTCGAGGCGCTCAGCTTCAATTTCATTAGAGACAATGTAGGTCGTCATCATCTTGGCCAGACTGGCCGGAGGCAGCTGCTCATCGGCATTGCTTTCCACCAGCACATGGCCGGTTTGCGCATCGATTAATATCCAAGCTTTCGCGGCTAAATTAGGCGCAGCGGGGATTAACTTTTGAGCCTGAGTTGCAGAAACTGCCAGCAGACTAAAGGCAATAAGCGCAGAATATAAAGTCCACTTTTTAAACATAGGGAAGCCACCGAAAATAATGATTTACGTGCCGCGCAGTTTACCATCACAAACGCAGTTATGCGCGCCTATGGTCAGCGGTAGCAAAGATTAAATTAAGGTTGGACGGTAAACCCAGAGACGTTGGCAGCCTGCTGGAGGGTGCGCTTAATTAGCGCCAATTCTATACTGTCTGCAATGGGTCCAACCCAGACTTTAAATAGACTGTCCTGTTGCTGTACCAGAATTGGCAGAGCGGTATATTGGCGTACTTTCTTTTGCAAAATTTGCGCGGCGGCGGCATTGTCAAACGCGCCTACTTGGAGAAAAGGTCCCTGATTGATGACCACTGATGATTCTGCATTAGGCGTCTCGGCGACCGTTGGCAGCTTAACTACAGGTGTTGGCGGCAGGCGATCTTGGCTGCCAGATGGATCTACGGCCTCGATCAAAACCTTAGCGGTGCCCTTGTCGGCATAGCCTAATTTTAATGCTGCCACATAAGAAAGATCGATCAGGCGCGGGCCATGAAAGGGGCCGCGATCATTAACTCGGACAATAATAGAGCGCTTATTTTCTAGATTGGTGACCCGCACATAACTTGGAATAGGTAGTGACTTATGGGCAGCGGTCATGGCATACATATTATAAATTTCGCCATTCGAGGTCTTGCGGCCATGAAATTTGGTACCGTACCAAGAGGCAATACCAACTTCTTTATAGTCTTTACTGGTGGGGAGTACAAAATAGGTTTTACCAAAAACTTGGTAGGGACTTTTGTTGCCGGCTCTAGTGATAGGCTCAACTTTAGGCACAGCATTGGCGACCTTTCGAGTATCAATGCGCTTGCCTGCACCGTCAGCTTTTTGAACTGCGACCGTAGGTACATAGCCACAGCTAGTCAGCAGCAATGTCGCCAGTAAAACACCCAGTAACTTAGCAGTATTGATCGGACTCACAGATGCGATTCCTCATAAGTTCGCTGAGCTGATAAACCGCCATAGCGTATTTGGTACGAGGGTTGTAGCGACCGATCACATAAAAATTATGCAGTCCTAACCAATATTCAGTACCATATTTTGCTCTAAAACTCATTGGGAAAGCTTTGCTATCAGGAGCAAACTTCTCGGCAGGGTCATAGCCTTGAGCCATTAGTTCAGCGATAGTAGTCGTAGGGCGCTTCATTTTGTTAAGCCCCTCTTTACTGGGTGCTTTTTCGATATAGGCTCTGGTGGCGACTGGTTGGTCTTTCTGCCAACCGTGCTTGGTAAAATAGTTAGCCACGCTGCCGATAGCATCGGTTGGATTGGTCCAGATATCGGCAAAGTCATCGCCGTCATAATCCACGGCGTAGTCGCGATAACTGTTGGGCATAAATTGCCCCCAACCCATGGCGCCGGCATAGGACCCCTTTAGTTCGAGAGGATCTTGATTCTGTTCACGTGCCAGCAGCAGCAAATTTTCCAGCTGGATGGTAAAGAACCTTTTGCGTGACTCGCGTTGCTCAGTGTAGGTGTAATAATCAAAAGCCAATGTAGTCAGTGCATCAATGACTTTATAGCTGCCAGTATTGCGACCATAGTTGGTTTCTACACCAATAATGCTGACAATAATGGCAGGATCAACGCCAAATTCACGCTCAGCTTTGTCTAATGTCGCCTTATTTTGCTTCCAGAACTCGAGGCCGCGATTAGCGCGAGTGTCGGTAACAAATATCTTTCGATACTCATGCCAGGGCTTGGCTTTTTCCGCCGGTCGGCTCATTGCCTTAACAATAGATTTCTGATGCTTAGCATAGGCCAGCCAGGTCAGTACTCGCTGGCGATCAAAATTATGCTTGTTGACCATGGTGTCAACAAAGGCTTCAGTTTCTGGATGTGCGGAGTAATCGGCCAGAGAGGGGGTTGCAAAAAGTGTGGCGACCACCAATGCGCTGCAGCCGATTAATGTACTACGAATAAAGTTTTTCAAAGATCGATCCTAATCCTTTTGGGTTCTGTACTGATAGCCATCAGAATACCAAATCCAAGAAACAGAGTCACAATTGCTGTGCCTCCATAGCTAATAAATGGCAGGGGCACACCCACGACAGGGAGTATTCCCGACACCATACTCATATTGACAAAAACATAGGTAAAAAAAGTAAGGCTCAGGCTGCCAGCAATCAGACGGCTAAACTGCGACTGTGAGTTAAGCGCAATCACCATACAGCGGCCAATGAGTAGTGCATAAAGTGCACAGAGGGTCATAACACCTATTAAACCAAATTCTTCGGCCAGCACGGCAATTATAAAGTCAGTGTGACTTTCAGGTAGAAAGTTTAGCTGTGACTGAGTGCCGAGAGTCCAGCCTTTGCCACTCCAGCCACCAGAGCCAATAGCAGTGGTCGACTGAATAATATTCCAACCGGCTCCGAGTTTGTCATCTTCTGGTGACAGCAATGTCAGCACGCGCTGTTTTTGATAGTCACGCATTACAAATATCCACAATATTGGTATTGCTGCCAGTGCCAATAAAAATGCGGTTAGCAAATAGCGCTTGTGCAGGCCTGCCAAGAATATAACAAAAAATCCTGAGGCAAAAATCAATAGGGCGGTGCCGAGATCTGGCTGTCGAACAATTAATAGCACGGGAATAAAGGTGATTATCAGCACCATGATGACATGACTAAAGGTCGGGGGGATATAGCGCTTGCCCAGATAGGCTGAAACCATCATAGGTACAGCAACTTTCATTAGTTCAGAGGGCTGAAAGCGAGTAAAGCCTAAATCCAGCCAGCGCTGAGCCCCCTTGGCGCCGACACCAAAAAATAGCACCGCCAACAGAGACATCAGACCGATGCCGTAAAAGACAAAAGACCAGCGCTCCCAAAATCGCATGGGGAATTGCGCCACACCAAACATAGCGCCAAAGCCAACCAGCATCAGTAGTGCCTGGCGTTTAACATAAAACAGATTTTGCTCACTGGCGCTGTACAGGACTAGCAGGCCGACGCCACAGAGACTGATTAAGATAAACAGCAGAGGTAAATCGATATGCAAGGAGCGGCTGCGCCGTTTGTCACCACCAGGACTCTCCATTCGTCGGACAAAATCATTTCTAAGCATCTAGTTTATGACCTCCGCGACAGCTGTTTGATGTGAGGCTGTGTTGGAATTCATATAGACATCTATCACCAGTCGCGCAATAGGTGCCGCGGCAGAACTGCCATGCTCGCCATTTTCAACAATTAAACCGATCGCAATCTGAGGGTCTTCAGCGGGAGCAAAGGCCACAAATAGTGCATGATCCCACTGGCTTTTATCGATTCGTGAGCTGTCATACTCTTCTTCAGCTTTGATACTAATCACCTGAGCGGTACCAGTTTTTCCGGCAATCTTATAGCTCAACCCTTTACTAATTCCTTTGGCAGTGCCGCGCGTTGAATGCACTACATCTTTCATTGCCTTATGCACATAGTCCCAGTGCTCAGAATTAATGGCCAGAGGCTCAGTGATTTTATTGCTCTCGAGGGTTTCGCCATTTATCGATTTGACTAACTTGGGTGTGACCATCTTTCCACGCGAGGCAATTCGCGCGGACATCACGGCTAGCTGTAGCGGCGTGGCCAGCATAAAGCCCTGGCCAATACTCGTGTTAATCGTATCGCCATTAAACCAACTCTGCCCCCGAGCACCTTTTTTCCATTGTTTTGAAGGCATAATGCCGGGTCTTTCACCGGGCAGATCAATGCCAGTAGTCTGCCCCAAGCCAAATTTTTCGCTGTAGTTGGAGAGTAAATCAATGCCGGTTTTAATGCTCATTTTATAAAAGAACACGTCGCAGGATTCGATAATAGCTTCGGCCAAATCAACGCCTTTACCATGACCGCCGCGCTTTGAGTTATGGTCTCGCCATGGGCGCTCGATACCTTCCATTACAAAAAAGCCCGGATCATCAATCGCATAATCCATCGTAATAGTGTTGCTGTGTAGTCCGATTAATCCAAATAGCGGTTTAATAGTAGATCCCGGTGGATACTGACCGCGGATGGCACGATCAAATAATGGCCGGTCTGGAGAGTTGAGCAGCGAATCATAATTTCTCTGACTGATACCCGAAGTGAATAGGTTGGGGTCATAACCAGGTGCGCTGACCATGGCTAGAATACCGCCAGTTTTTACATCAATAGCGACCAGAGCACCGCGTTCATTTTTAAACGCCTTGTGGGCGACCCGCTGCAGGTGACTATCTAAGTACAGAGTCAGATTATTGCCTGGTTGCGGGTCAATATTATCCAGAACCCGCATGACCCGTCCGCGGGCATTTGTTTCTACGTGTTCGCTACCCACTTCCCCCAGCAGCTGAGGCTCATAGAATTTTTCCAGACCAGTCTTGCCAATAGAATCAGTGCCGCTGTATTTAACGCTATCAATGGTTTGGCTCTCGCGCTCATTGATGCGACCTACATAGCCGATAACATGGCCAAACAGCTCGCCATTGGGGTAAAAGCGCATCAGTCGGGCAGATACTTCCGCGCCATCTAAAAGATAGCCATTAACCGCCAAAATACCTCGTTCCCGCTCAGTGAGATCATATTTAAGTGGTGTCTGTTCATAGGGTTTACGGCGTTTCAGCCGTTTTTTAAAACGCTTGATATCGTTCTCGGAAATATCAATCAGTCTGCCGATGGCAGCTAGGAGCTGGTCGAGGTTATCGGAGCGCTCGCGCACGATCGTTAGAATATAGATCGGTCGGTTATCTGCTAGCAATTCACCATTGTGATCATAGATAAGACCCCGAGAGGGCGGGGTGGGGCGAACATGGACGCGATTATTGTCAGAGTGAGTGGCGAAATCTTTATGCCGAGTAATCTGTAAATCCACATACCGTGCCATAACAACCAGCCCAGTAACGAGTACTAAAAAAACTGAAATCAGCAGCCGGCCAGCAAAAATTCTGCGTTCGCGGGCTGGGTCTGAAAAGGCAGCATCATTAATCATGGTAGATTATCCTATCATCTAACTGCGATGGTAGGGGTGGTTAGCATTTATCGTCCATGCCCGGTATAGCTGCTCCATTAAAACAATGCGCACCAATGGGTGCGGCAGCGTGAGATCTGACAGTGACCAACGCAAATCTGCCCGTGCCAGACAGTCAGCCGATAGCCCATCAGGGCCACCAATTAACAGACTAATATCGCGGCCGTCCATTTGCCAATTTGATAGCGCAGCAGCCAATTTCTCTGTGCTCATGGTTTTACCCAATACATCCAGGGCCACCACAAAATCTCTTGCGCCTAAAGCTTTCAACAGAGCCTGGCTTTCAGCCTCGATAGCCTTGGCCGCCGGCTGGTTTTTACCGCGATTGCCGAGCGCTATTTCAATAGCCTGAATACGCAGTTCCGGCGGCATACGTTTACCGTATTCATTGCAGCCAGCTTCAACCCAGTCTGGCATTCGCGTGCCAACCGCTAGTATGCGCAATTTCATCGCTGGAGCTCTATTTATTCGTCGTCATGCATTGCGCCTAGTTCATCTTCAGCGCTTTCGGGGCGATCTCCGGGGCGCAGTGCCCAGAGGCGCTCTAAGTCATAAAACGCGCGCGTTGCGGGTAACATGATATGGACGATTACATCGCCAAAGTCGACCAGAATCCACTCAGCAGTATCATCACCTTCAATGCCAATCAAGTGATGACCGGCTTTCTTACCTTCCACCGCCACATTGGACGCCAGAGACTTAACTTGACGATTAGAGCTGCCAGTGGCAACGATCATAGTATCCATCACATCTGTGAGTTCTCTCACATCGATGCTGGTAATATCTATGGCCTTAACTTCTTCAAGTGCGCTTATAACAATGTCTTGCAAGGATTGCGTCATGGCAATTATTTACTCGTATAAATGTTGTTGTCGGATATAGTCGACCACTGAATCAGGAGTCAAAAAACCAATGTTTTCGCCGTTACTTACTTTCTTGCGGATGCTGGTCGACGAAATAGCCAGCATGGTTAGCTCACAAAAATAGACATTGCCATGAGCGCTTTGCTTTAGCACCGCCAAGTCTTTGCAGCGGCGCTGATCTATCCACTCAGCTAAGGGCCCAGACTGCGGTACGCTAAATCCTGGTCGGGAAGACACCACAATATGGCAGTAATCCTGAATCCGCTGCCATTCATGCCAGCGATCGAGACCATTGAGTGCATCCATGCCAATACATAAAAATAATGGTGTCTGAGCGCCTACCTTGTCACGCATTAGGCGCACCGTGTCCACAGTATAACTGGGTGCTGGCCGCTGCAGCTCAATATCATCAGCCTGTAAAACCGTCTGCTGGTCTATGGCTAGCTGCAACATTTCTAAGCGCTGCTGGCCATCTACCTCTGGTTTATCGCGATGAGGAGGAAAGGCGCAGGGCATCATGCGAATACTCTTAACCTGTAGCTGTTCAGCCAGCTCAGTGGCTATCCGTAGATGGCCAAAATGCACAGGATTAAAGGTGCCGCCAAATAGAGCAACAGACATTATTCGCGTATCTGGCCGTCGCCAAACACGATCCACTTCTGGCTGGTTAAGCCTTCGAGACCAACCGGGCCGCGCGCATGAATCTTGTCTGTCGAAATACCAATTTCGGCACCCAATCCATATTCAAAGCCATCGGCAAAACGCGTCGAAGCATTAATCATTACCGAGCTGGAGTCGACCTCGGCAATAAAGCGCCGGCCGCGATTAAAGTCTTCGGTCACAATCGATTCAGTGTGCTGTGAGCTGTATTTAGTGATATGCGCAATTGCTTCATCTATGCCGGATACAATTTTAATTGATATAACGGGCGCCAGATACTCTTCGCCCCAATCTTGCTCCGTGGCTTCAATAATCGACTCGATAATATCGCGAGACTTTTGACAGCCGCGCATCTCAACATTCTTTTCGCTATAAATTTTAGCCAGTTCAGGCAGTATACTGTCTGCCACCGGCTCCGCAATCAGCAGCGATTCCATGGCATTACACACGCCATAACGATGAGTTTTGGCATTATCAGCAATCGCCAAGGCCTTTTTTAGATCAGCTTGATCATCGATATAGACATGGCAGTTACCGTCCAGATGTTTGATCACGGGTACACGAGCATCCGCACTGATACGCTCAATTAAGCTTTTGCCGCCGCGGGGCACAATAACATCCACATGATTCGACATAGTAATCAACTCACCCACCGCATCGCGATCAATGGTATTAACCACCTGTACCGCAGTCTCAGGTAGACCAGCATCGGCAAGACCATGAGCAATACAGGCAGCAATGGCCTGATTGGACAAGATAGCTTCGCTGCCACCACGCAATATGGTGGCATTGCCAGACTTAAGGCAAAGGCTGGCGGCATCGATGGTTACATTGGGGCGCGACTCATAAATAATGCCAATAACACCCAGAGGTACGCGCATTTTACCGAGCTGAATACCGCTGGGGCGAAAGCCCATATCGGTGATCTCGCCAATCGGGTCCTGTAGTGCAGCAACCTGCTTAAGGCCTTCAATCATGCCGTCAATGCGCTCATCGTTGAGCTCTAGACGATCTAGTAGTGCGGCATCGAGGCCATTGGCACGGCCATTTTCCATATCCACGGCGTTTGCTGCTAAAAGATTATGGCGACTGTCGTTAAGCCGCGAGGCAATTGCCAGCAGTGCATTGTTTTTAAGTGCAGTGCCGGCGCGTGCAAGCACCCGAGAAGACTCGCGGGCGGCAATACCGAGGTCCTGCATGTAAGCTTTAATATCCATAGATAAATCTTAACTATCAGTCAGCTTTAATTGATTACAACAAAGCATGTTATAAACCGTCATTATACGGGGAGTAAGGGCATAATTCCCTATTTTCAGCGGTATTCAGTCAATTTCTCTCAGCCTTACGTATAAAATCGTTGATTGCTGTAAAAGGATGCCCTAGTGCAGGCTGTTATTTCTTTGCTAACCGCACATAAAAACTGGCTTGTGCTTACCGGTGCCGGTGTCAGCGCTGAGTCTGGCGTGCCTACCTACCGCAATAGCGAAGGTGTTTGGCAGCGCCAACAGCCGGTGACTCATCAGGACTTTATGGCCCAGCACAGCGCGAGGCAGCGTTTTTGGTCGCGCAATATGGTGGGTTGGCGCTTTATGATCGACGCGCAGCCCAATTCAGCTCACCACGCACTGGTGAGATTGGAACAGTTGGGGCTGGTTTCTTGCTTGGTGACACAAAATGTCGACGGCCTGCATCAGCGCGCCGGCAGTCGTGCTGTGATAGACCTGCATGGTCGGGTAGATACTGTTTCATGTATGGCCTGCGGCCTTAAACAGCCAAGAGCAGCGATTCAAACATGGCTGGAGGCGCAAAACCCTGAATATTCATTGTTGGCCGGCGCTATAGCACCAGATGCCGATGCCGATATAGACCATCTTGATTACAGCAGTATGCAGGTTCCGGACTGCCCGAGTTGCGGCGGTATACTGAAACCAGATGCGGTATTTTACGGAGACTCGGTGCCCAAAGAGCGCGCCCAGCAAGCCGAGCAACAATTGCAGCAAGCCGATGGGTTAGTGGTGGCGGGGTCATCGTTAATGACTTATTCGGGTTACCGGTTCTGTCTGTGGGCGCAGCAGCAGGGCAAACCAATACTGCTATTGAACGAGGGCAAGACAAGAGCTGATGCTATAGCTACAATCAAAATAGGCGGTTCCTGCGCTGAGGTTTTACAGCGTTGGCTATATGCCGTTGGCGATTAGCTGGGTGCGCTAAAGATATTTACTAACTATGTCCGCCAGCGCCTCAAGATGCGCTGGGTCATCATTCAAGCAAGGGATATAGTGAAAAGTTTCACCACCGTGCTCAGTAAAGCTCTCTCGTGCTTCCATATTGATCTCCTCGATGGTCTCGAGGCAATCAGAGGAGAAGCCAGGGCAGATCACTGCCACGTGTTTAATGCCATCCGCAGGCATAGCCTCTAGGGTTTTGTCGGTGTAGGGTTGCAGCCAGGGCTCACGACCAAAGCGCGACTGGAAGGTGGTCATTACCTGCTCTTCATCCATTCCCATGCGCTCGCGCACCAAACGAGTCGTCTGGTGGCAGAAACAGTGGTAGGGATCCCCTTTATCTAAATACTTTTGTGGCGTGCCATGGTATGAAAATACTAGCTTGTCTGGCTGACCATGCTCAGCAATATGTTTGCGAATACTGCTGCACAGCGCCTCAATATAAAGTTCAGATTGCTGATACCCACCAATAAAGTGCAGCTCAGGAACCCAACGAGTTTTGGTAAAGGTTTGTGCCACCGCATCAAACGTAGAGCCCGTGGTTGCACCCGAATACTGAGGATAGAGCGGCAACACCGTAATATCGCGCACGTTCTGAGCAGTTAACTCGGCAATGGCCGACGCCATCGATGGGTTGCCATAACGCATACCCAACACTACAGGCACGTCGTCGTTGAACTTCTTATCAAGAATTTTCTTAACGCCAGCGACCTGCGCTGTACTGTGTACCATTAATGGCGAGCCGCCCTCAGACCAGACACTGGCATATAGTTTGGCTGAACGGCGTGGGCGAATCCGTAAAATAATCAGATTGAGAATCATCCACCACAGCAAGCGGGGAACCTCAACAACACGGGGATCGCTTAGGAACTCTTTCAGATAACGACGCAACTCAGCGGTCTTAGGTGCATCTGGCGTCCCCAAATTACACAGCAACACACCACGACGCGGCGAAGGACCCTTGTGGTCATAGTCTGTTTGGCCTTGGTACTTCATTGGGGGTGCTCCTAAAACTGGGTGATGATGTGCTAGGGCGAAACGATACGGCAAGTGGCTCGTTTCGCCAACTCTATTTATGCCAGGGTATACGCCAAGAAATTGGCAGTGGATGGATAGGTCAGCTTTGCTCTGACCTGTAGCTGTCAGAGTAAGCCTTAAGCTCTAGAGCTGATGCAGCTATACAAACCTCTTCGCCAAGCCTAGTACTAAGCCAGCAAATTCTTCAGCATTGGCCATTATCTGAATTACTTTGGTATTTCTAACAGTGGCTGATGGCACGATATTCAATAGTTTGCCCAGTGCTTCGACATCGACGGGTTCTGGCAGCAGCTCTTCCAGTTTACATCTGTATTTTTCAGCGCCAGTTACTTTTATTTTGGAGTCATTAAAAAAGGTGGAGCTCCCCTGTCAAGGCGGGACCTTTAATCTGCCGCGCTTTTGGGGCTCAGTGGTCTATAAGGCTTTAGTTGCTCATGTTTCGCTTATATGGTCTCTTGTTGAGCCAAGCTGAGCTCCAAAAACAGCCCTTGCGCCTAGTGTGTCACAAGGGTTACAGCAATGTTTACAGGAGTATCGCTATTTTTGTTTAAAAAATAGTATATTTAGGTATTTTAGATACCAAAATAATACATAAATTAAACCTTTTTATTGATATTGTTTATAAAAATCGATATGTTGGTATTATGAATACCGAGAGAGAATCAAAATTAAACACTCTGCTTAGCACTCAGCCTTCAGGCATAGTGCTCTCTTCGTCGTGGTTGACCGATCAGGGCTATAGCCTCGATTTACAAAAGCAGTACAAGAAAAGCCAGTGGTTTGATTCTATCGGCACAGGTGCCTTGATACGCCATGGTGATCAGGTGGATTATCTGGGCGGCATCTATGCGTTGCAGTCCCAGCTAGGCCTCTTTGTACATCCAGCGGCTAAAACGGCGCTATCATTGCAGGGGAAAGCTCACTATTTGGAGCTGTCTTCGAAGAAGGCGCAGCTTTTTGGTGGTAAGGACGAGAGCTTGCCGCTTTGGTTTAAAAAGCGGGATTGGGGTTTAAGTGTAGAGAGCAAGATGACAAGCTTTTTACCACCTGATCTTGGCTTGGTCGAGATCGACCATAAAAGTTTTAAGGTAAAGATATCCAGCCCCGCACGCGCGGTGATGGAGTGTTTATATTTAGCGCCAAAGTCTCAGCCGCTTATGGAAGTGTTTGAGCTTATGGAAGGCTTGAATAATTTGCGGCCAGCGACAGTACAAAAATTACTTGAAGGCTGTACTTCTATAAAAGTGAAGCGCCTATTTTTGTATTTGGCGGATAAGGCAGGCCATGAATGGCTCAGCTATATCAATTTGGACAAGGTTGATTTGGGGTCGGGTAAGCGCGCCATCGTGAGTGATGGGGTTTATGTTTCGAAATACCAGATAACCGTTCCCAAGGCTCTCGATTCAATAAATGGAGAGGCAGCGGCATGAATAACGCCTACACAAAACAGGTGAAGCTGCTTTTGGATGTCTTGCCAGAGGTCGCCAAAGAGGCATGTTTTGCTATGCATGGCGGCACGGCAATTAATCTCTTTGTAAGAGATATGCCGAGGCTGTCCGTTGATATCGATTTAACTTATGTTGAGATTGCAGAGCGCAATGAAACGCTGGAGGGCATTAACGCAGCCCTTATTTGCATTAAAGAACGTATTGAGGGCTTGCGCCCATCGATGCGCATCCAGCATAAGGAGAATGTTTGTAAGCTCCAGCTTGATGAGCGCGGTGTGATGATTAAGATTGAAGTGAATATGGTGGGGCGCGGCTTGATAGGTGAGGCTATCAAAGCGCCACTATGTGAAGCTGCTCAAGAACAGTTTGATGTATTTTGTGCGATGCCGCTTGTGTCATTAGCACAGCTATACGGCGGTAAAATTTGTGCCGCTTTAGACAGGCAGCACCCAAGAGATTTATTTGATGTAAAGCTTCTGTTAGATAATGAAGGCTTTACGGATGAGATTAAACATGGGTTTTTGTTTGGGTTGGTCAGTAGTAATCGACCGACCTTTGAGCTGCTTGATCCGCATTTACTCGATCAGCGCACGGCGTTTGAAAACCAGTTTGAAGGTATGAGCGCAATAGAATTTAGTTACGATGAATATGAAGCCACAAGGCTGCAACTAATCGAAACGATACAGTCTAGTTTAAATGAAAACGATAAAGCGTTTTTGCTAAGTCTTAATGGTTTGGAACCAGATTGGTCGATTTATGATTTTCAGGAATTTCCATCAGTGAAATGGAAGCTCCTGAACTTAGAGAAGTTTAAAACGGAAAACCCAGAAACTTACCAGCAGCAATTGAGCGAGCTGGACAAGGTCTTGGCGCAATAATGTATAGCGTGGCGCTTATTCTGTAGGATAGTGCGCTTTTCAGTCCCCCAAGGGGGTAACTTTATAAACAAGTACAAATTTAAGTACAAATTAGGATTTTGAAGGTATGGGTGATAGCAATTTTGTCAATGAAATCAATAAGCGTAGGACTTTTGCCATTATATCTCACCCAGATGCGGGCAAGACCACCATTACAGAAAAGTTATTGCTGCTGGGCAATCTGATTCAGGTGGCGGGTACAGTTAAGGGTCGTAAAAGCGACCGCCATGCGACCTCTGACTGGATGTCTATGGAAAAAGAGCGGGGTATCTCTGTTACCTCCTCAGTAATGCAGTTCCCCTATAACGATTGCATGGTCAATCTGCTAGATACTCCAGGTCACGAAGATTTCTCGGAAGATACTTATCGCACGCTAACTGCGGTTGACTCGTCACTGATGGTGATTGACGGAGCTAAAGGCGTGGAAGCACGGACTATTAAGCTGATGGATGTGTGTCGATTGCGCGATACGCCTATTTTGTCATTTGTAAACAAAATGGACCGCGATATTCGCGATCCTATTGATCTGCTGGACGAGATAGAAAGTGTCCTCAAGATTAAAGCAGCGCCCATTAATTGGCCTATTGGTATGGGCCGCGAGTTTCGCGGGGTTTACAATTTCTATACCGACACTATTCATGTGTATGTGCAGGGCAAGGGTCACACCTTAACTGACGATATTCAGGTTCAGGGGCTAGAGTCGCCGGAGGCTCGCGAAGCGCTGGGAGCCTATGCAGATGATGTGCTTGAAGAGCTTGAATTGGTGAAGGGGGCGACCAATCTATTTGATATGGAGGAGTTTCTCTCCGGGCAATTGGCGCC
>CAJXVK010000007.1 GCA_913060735.1 uncultured Cellvibrionales bacterium | reverse complement strand
TGTGTATAAGAGACAGATATAGCCGTTGGCCATCGACCATTGCAACTCGCACCTCTTCTGTGTGCGATGCGTTGATTAACATACGTTTCATAATTCACCTTTACTCGTTGTGTGGAGCGAGCGTCAGTGAGGAGAAAAGAGGTTAGAAGGGGAGGTGTAACAAAAGGAGTGCTGGCGTCTATCACCGTTAGGTCACTAGCGCCTAGAGCTCTAGTAATGATTGTCCGGCTGCCTTCAAACGCAGTGTTTTCGGGCAATTAAACGACAGTTCTGTAATCGCAATGACATTGTTATTTGAGGATATTTGCCTAGTTTCCCATTATGTTGAGGGGGACGTTCTCTAGGTTTATTCAACTCTACGCTGCTAAGTTCTTTATTTCCGAATTAGGCGCTTATAACAGTATCTATAAATTCTTTTGTCTGTGACTAACCGCTGTAAATCAACGTTTCGGCAAGGCTATTATTTCATCAATAGGCATCTTGGCTTACGGCAGAGGCTAGCTATAACCTGTTTCTAATCTTGTCTTTCACTGGCTGAGCTCACTCAGCTATTGTTGAGCACCTGCTACTTTCGTTTGGCAAGTGCTCTGTATCTGTTACCCAAACTATGTCTGGGGTCCGGCTTTACTGAAGGCGTTGTCTGTAGATAATCACAGTGCCTAATGAAGCGGGCGCTGCAATATAACAACAAATGCGGCTGCCGACAATTATTTAGTTGGGTGAATCGCTTGTGCATGGTTACAATGACGCGCTTTCAACAACCTCAGTTGCCTACCATTGTCCGATTCAGAGTCTCAATCAGCGTTTGATAAAGTTACCTATGTTGAAATCGGCCCAGAGCATGCTGGCCAGCGTTTGGATAACTTCCTTATTCGGCATCTTAAAGGTGTACCCAAGTCTCGCATCTATAACTTGCTTCGCAAAGGTGAGGTGCGCATCAACAAGGGCCGTGTTAAGCCTGATACTCGGGTTAAAGTAGGGGATATGCTGCGCATAGCGCCCATTCGTGTCGCTCAGCGTGGCGATGCGCCCGTGCCCGGCCAGCAGTTGCGGCGCTACCTTGCAGAAAATATTTTATTTGAAGATGAAGGGTTGCTTATTATCAATAAGCCCTCTGGATTAGCTGTGCATGGCGGCAGTGGCATCTCTTTAGGGGCTATTGAAGCTTTGCGCGCAGAGCGTCCAGATGCGCGCTTTTTAGAGCTGATTCATCGCCTTGACCGTGAGACTTCAGGTTGTTTGATGCTGGCTAAGAAGCGCTCCGTGCTATTGGATCTGCAGCAGGCTATGCAGCGTAACCAGGTCGAAAAGCGTTACCAGGCGCTGGTGAAAGGTCGATGGCCCAAAGGGAAGTCGACGATTAATGCACCTCTACTTAAAAACCAGCCGGCCTCGGGTGAACGTATTGTGCGGGTGGATGCTGCGGGCAAGGCCTCAGTCACACATTTTAAAATTAGCCAGCGATTTAAAGAGGCTACCTTATTAGAGGTAACCTTAGAGACTGGCAGAACTCATCAAATTCGTGTGCATTGCCAGTTTTCTGGGCAACCCATTGCCGGTGATCCCAAATATGGCGATAGCCATTTTAATGAGAGCCTTAAGGATTCAGGTCTTAAGCGTCTGTTTTTGCATGCGAGTAATCTTCGATTCCGTCACCCACTGTCTGGCGAATGGGTTGAAGTAGAGGCGCCACTGCCCAAAGATCTGCAGCCAGTGCTAAAAAACCTATGAATAAAAAATTACTGATTTTTGATTGGGATGGAACCCTGTCAGATTCTGTTGCTCGTATTTCGACCTGTATTCAGCTTGCTGCTGAGGACCACAGCTTACCCATCCCGGATTTTGGTGCAGCCAAGGAAATTATCGGCCTTGGCTTGCAAGAGGCAATTGCTCAGCTTTTCCCCCAGGCAAATGCTGAGATGGTCGCTGCTTTTAGCGCCACCTATTCAGCCCATTACCGGGATCAGGATCAGCAGCCCTGTGCATTCTTTCCCGGTGTTTTAGAAACGCTTTACGAGTTGCGCACGCAGAATTATCTACTGGCTGTGGCTACCGGCAAAAGCCGCGCTGGGCTCGATAGGGTGCTACACGCCACTGAGCTCAGTGATTTCTTTCATAGTTCGCGCTGTGCTGATGAAACTCGCTCAAAGCCCCATCCGCTTATGTTGCAAGAGTTGCTTGCCCTGCATAAGGTAATGCCAGAGCAGGCAATTATGGTCGGTGATACCGAGTTTGATATGGAGATGGCCGTCAATGCCAAGATGCCTAGAATTGCTGTGAGCTACGGTGCACATGAGGCGCGCCGGCTCCATGGCTACAGCCCAATTGCCTGTATCGCTAACTTTTCAGATATAATTAATTATTTATAATCAATTAGTTAAAGGGTTATTGTAAGGTAATTTATTCTATATTTTTATAGAGAACTGCGGCAGTATTGAGCAGAGATCAATCAGCGGTAGACCAATTAATGAGGTCGGATCATTACTGCGAACCGCTGAAAATAGGCTGATACCCAAGCCCTCTGCTTTAAAGCTTCCCGCGCAGTCATAGGGCTGTTCGCTGGTTAGATAATGTTCTATCTGTGCCACGGTCAGCGACCTAAATTCAACTTCAGTGGTATTAATCAAAGAGTGCTGCTGTATCTGTCCATCCGGCTGTATCTGAATAACCGCCAGACCGCTGTGAAATAACACCAGCTGACCGGATTGCGCCGTCAACTGAGCCACTGCCTGCTCGTGAGTAAAGGGCTTATTTAAGAGAGCTCCGCTAACTTCCGCGACCTGGTCAGCGCCAATCACCACCGCATTAGGGAATCTGTCAGCAATAGCTCGGGCTTTTTGCAGGGCCAATCGTTCGGCTAACTGAGGCGCTGACTCCGCGGCCAACGCAGACTCATCAACATTTGGAGAGCAACAGCTAAAGTCAATGGCCAGACGTTCTAGCAGAGATTTTCTGTAGGTGGAGGATGAAGCTAGGACAAGGTTACTCATGGCGCCGGATATACTCTTATGTAGAGGCTAATTTTCTTTGACAGAACAGGGTGATGACCCTATCATGCGCGCCTAACTGAGTACCACCTGTAATTATGGCACTGCCAACTCAAATTGATCCGCGTAAACTGGCTCTTCAAGGTATTACACTTGAGGGTACGGTGAATGTTGAAGACTTACCCAGATTGGCGTCATCCGTGACGGCAATACGTGGTCCTCTATGGGCGTCTGTGCAGTTTAAGCTGGATGAGTCGCGAGCCAAGGTTGCCACAGGGAATGTAAAGGTACTGGTCGAGACTGTCTGTCAACGCTGTCTCGATCCGTTGGAGATAGAGTTGCAAGCGGACTTTGCAGTTCAGGTGATTTGGTCTGAGGACCATCTTAACCGGGTTGCTTCAAACTATGAGCCTTGGCTTGTGGTGGACAAGTTGGCAAGTCTTAGTGAGTTGCTAGAAGACGAGATTTTATTGGCACTGCCCCTTGTCAATTACCACAACGTGGGCGAATGTACTGGGGATACCTTTATGCAAGAGGAAGAGGGTGCCGCTGGTGATGAGGTTGTCGCTGACAATCCATTTAATGTTTTACTGCAGTTGAAGAAGTAATACGACTGCTACTATTTATTGCTTAGGAGTAACCTATGGCTGTTCAGAAAAGTCGCAAGACTCGATCCAAACGTGGCATGCGCCGTTCACACGATGCACTAACTACTGCAACACTCTCTGTTGATTCAACCAGCGGTGAAAAGCACCTGCGTCACCACGTGACTGCAGACGGTTTCTACCGTGGCGCTAAAGTCGTTGAGACAAACGCCGAGTAACTGACAAATCTCTTTGGCAAATTCTCTTAGAATTGCCGTTGACGCTATGGGCGGGGACTTTGGTCCTCGTGTTGTAGTGGCCGCGCTTATAACTTCGCTGCGTAAGCACCATGGTGCCTCTGCGCTGGTTTTCGGTGACCGGCATATGCTGGCAGCTGAAATCAGCATCTGTACTGACCCCTCTATTCTTGGCCGTATCGACATTCGGCACTGTGATTCGGTTATTGGAGACGAAGATAAACCCTCATCTGTACTGCGCCATAAACAGGATTCCTCCATGGGCCTTGCAGTTAAAGCAGTTGCTGATGGTGAAGCACAGGCTTGCATTAGTGCGGGCAATACTGGGGCGCTAATGGCACTGGGTCTGGTTCATTTAAAAACCCTCCCTGGAATTTCACGGCCAGCAATATGCACTACCTTTCCCACTTCACTGGGTCGATCTTATATGCTGGATCTTGGTGCTAATCTGGATTGTTCTCCCCAGCAGCTGCATCAGTTTGCGCTGCTTGGCTCGCTGACAGCCCAGGCACTCGAGGGTATTGCTGAGCCGATTGTACGCTTGGTAAATGTTGGTGAAGAGGCTACCAAGGGTGGCGAAAGCATGGCCCAGACGGCAGCGCTTCTCAGCACTGATCCACTGCTTAATTATCAGGGCTACGTGGAAGGTGACGGCATCTTTGAAGGCAGTACCGACGTGGTTGTCTGCGATGGTTTTACCGGCAATGTTGCTCTTAAAACGAGTGAGGGTTTGGCGACGATGATCAATGGAATGTTTAAAGCGCTGCTTGCGAGCAGCTTGATCGCCCGTATTGGAGCAATCTTTATGCGCAGCTTACTAATGGGGCTTAAATCCAGGCTTGATCCAGCCTTTTACAATGGCGCCTACTTGCTTGGCTTAAATGGTGTTGTAGTTAAAAGCCATGGCGGTGCCTCTGAAAAAGCCTTTGGGCATGCGTTAGATGTGGCGCTGGACGCTGCAGAACATAATCTGCCAGGTGTTTTGTCACCTATACTTCAGGGCAGAATGGAAAACGGAACTAATGAGGACCTATGAACAGTAATTTAGCATTTGTATTCCCCGGTCAAGGATCACAGAAAATTGGCATGCTCGCAGAGCTGGCCTCTGCAGACCCTGTTGTTGAGCAAACTTTTGCTGAGGCCTCAGAGGCTTTAGGCTATGACGCATGGAAATTGGTCCAAGAGGGCGAGCAGGATGATATTAACTTAACCGAGCGCACCCAACCGATACTGCTGGCCAGTAGTGTAGCTATTTGGCGCCTGTGGCAGAAAAAAGGTGGCCCAGTGCCCGCTCAGCTTGCAGGGCATAGTCTCGGCGAGTGGTCTGCACTAGTTTGTAGTGGCGTGCTTGAATTTGCTGACGCAGTCAATATTGTTCGCGCCCGTGGCGCCTTTATGCAAGAGGCAGTCCCTGTAGGCGTGGGCGCTATGGCCGCTATTCTAGGCATCGCCGATGAGGTTATTCTCGATGCCTGTGCCAGCGCCTGCCAGAACGATGTGGTTGATGCGGTAAACTTTAATGCGCCGGGGCAGGTGGTTATCGCTGGTTCCGCGGCAGCGGTCGATCGCGCTATTGAAATTTGTAAGCAAGCAGGGGCCAAGCGCGCTATGACATTGCCGGTCAGTGCGCCATTCCATACCTCATTAATGCAGCCCGCCGCTGAACAGCTGGCTGAGTTGGTTAATAACACTGCATTTAGCCAGCCACAGATTCCCGTTTTGCATAATGTCCACGCTCAGGCAGAGTCTGACCCAGAGTCGATCAAGGCATTAATGTTGGAACAGATATACCAGCCAGTAATGTGGGTGGACTGCATTCAGGGCTTGAAGGCCAATGGCGCGCAGATAATGATCGAGTGCGGTCCTGGTCGGGTATTAAATGGCCTGACCAAGCGTATTGATCGGAATCTCACCTCATTTTCTACAGACGATGTGGCAAGTCTTGAAAACGCGTTGACCTCTATCTAGCAGCGCATAACAAATAATAGGAGAACAGCATGACTGTTGAACAAAAGGTTGCCCTAGTTACTGGGGCAAGCCGTGGTATTGGCGCTGCTATTGCAGATAATCTAGGTACCGCAGGCAATATTGTTATTGGCACTGCCACCACCGAAGCGGGCGCAGAAAAAATTAGCCAGCGTTTAGCGTCAAAGAATATAGTGGGTCGCGGAATTATGTTAAATGTGACCGATGCCGACTCGATTGATACGGTATTAAAAGCCATTATCGAAGAGTTTGGTGCACCTACCATACTGGTCAACAATGCCGGCATCACCAAAGACAATATTCTTATGCGCATGAAAGAAGACGAGTGGATGGATGTGGTTAATACCAATTTGACCTCAGTATTTCGCTTGGCTAAGTCCTGCGTGCGCCCTATGACCAAGGCTCGCTGGGGCCGCATCGTCAATATTAGTTCTGTGGTTGGATCAATGGGCAATGGTGGCCAGAGCAATTACTCGGCGAGTAAGGCAGGTGTTGAAGGCTTTGCCCGCGCTCTAGCCAAAGAGCTTGGTTCGCGCAGCATCACAGTTAACACCGTAGCGCCCGGTTTTATCGATACTGATATGACCAAAGACCTCCCTGATGCCAATAAAGAAGCTATGCTTACACAGATTCCGCTGGCTCGTTTGGGAGCCCCCGAAGAGATAGCCGCAGTTGTAAGCTTTCTTGTCAGTGACGCCGCTGGCTACATTACAGGCGAAACAATCCATGTAAATGGTGGCATGTATATGGCATAAATCATTGATTTTATTGCTTATTTAAGCTTTTTTTAATTGGGTACTAGCATTTTGTAATTTGTAAGGTAAAATGCGCGCCCTGAAACACAGATTAACGTCATCTGGCTATTTTCTAGTCAGGTAACACATTTATACCCGACCCCTTTAAAGGAGTAGAAGCACGATGAGCAACATCGAAGAACGCGTGATAAAAATGGTTGCAGAGCAACTAGGTGTGAAAGAAGAAGATGTTAAGACTACTTCCTCTTTTGTTGAAGATCTTGGCGCAGACTCGCTAGATACAGTTGAGCTCATCATGGCTTTGGAAGAGGAATTCGACGCTGAAATTCCTGATGAAGACGCAGAGAAAATCGCCACAGTTCAGGATGCTATTAGCTACATCACTGCAAACGGCTGATTTTAGATTGTTAAAAAAGCCGCTCCAATTGGGGCGGTTTTTTTATGGGTGAAAGTTTTGTTTAATGGTGCCATGGAAAAACACAGTTTTATCAGCAGTATCGATGGATTACTGGCCTCTAGCGATTCTCTAACAGACCGAGGTCTGGCCTATGGCCATGGGCTTTTTGAAACTATGCGCCTGCATCTAGGGCAGCTACCGCTAAGCAGTTGGCATCTTCAGCGACTTATGCGCGATGCAGCCGTTTTGGGTATTCCTGTGCATTTATCCACTGTTGAACAGTGCATCAATGACTTTCAACAGCATCTCAGGCAGCAAAATATTGATCATGGCGTCATCAAACTCATTGTTACCGCGGGTACTGGTGGACGCGGCTATAAAAACCCGGCAACGATTAAGGCCAGAATTATCTGTGTTTATTCTGAACTGCCTCAGTTCGATCAGCAGGGTATCCACCTCTGGCACTGTGATTACCGGTTGCCAAGTAACCCTGTACTATCCGGCATTAAGCATCTTAACCGCCTTGATCAGGTGATGGCGCGCAATGAATGGACTGATGATTTCTATGCCGATGGGTTGATGTTTGATCAAAATAACCATTTGGTTGAAACCACGTCGGCAAATATTTTTCTACATAGCCCTGATCAGGGATGGATAACCCCTGATCTGCAAAGTGCAGGAGTATCGGGCGTGATGCGCGCAGTGCTTCTAGATGAGCTATTTCCGCGACTGGATATAGCCGTCAGCACTGTTGATATCAATGCAGAGCATTTGGCCGACTGCGATCATATATTTACCTGTAACTCGGTGCGCGGTATCACGCCGGTGCTTGGCTTCATCCAGAGCCACAATCTTGTGACTTTAACTATCGGTAGTGAAATAAAAATGCTTCAATCGTCATTGGCCGATAACTATCCCTGCTTTAAATGATTAAACCCAACGTACGACTGGTTATTTTCTGCGCACTTCTTATAACTATGCCGGGATTCTGGCTGTTGGGTTTTGCCCATCAGCATCTGGATCGTTCAGTAGTACTGGGGACAGAGAGTTCGATGGTCTGGACTATCGACAAAGGTACCAGTATTAGTCGCGTGACGCGGCAGCTCTATAACAACAAAATTATCTCTCACCCTCGAGTTCTCTCCATCTATGCCAAGTTGGCAGATCGCACCTCTATTCAGGCGGGTAGCTATCGTATTGAAACCGGTGACAGCGCTCGTACGCTGCTCGAAAAATTTAATCGCGGTAATGTTATTTTGCATCAAATCACCTTCCCCGAGGGTTGGTCATTTAAACAGTGGCTAGCCCATTTAGCGAAGGTAGAGCAGTTTGCCAGCACAGCCAACGCCGATACAGCTGCAATTTTAGAGGCTGCAGGCCTCGAACTTGAGCATCCAGAGGGTTGGTTTTTCCCCGACACTTACAGCTACAGTGCCACAGATTCGCTGTCTGATATTCTGCACCAGGCCCATCGACAGATGCGTCAGATACTAGATAATGCTTGGCAGGGTAGAGATGCCGGGCTGCCATATGATTCAGCCTATGAGGCACTGATAATGGCATCGATTATTGAGAAGGAGACCGGAGTGGCCAGTGAACGCCCAGAGATAGCCGGAGTCTTTGCGCGGCGCCTGCAAAAACATATGCGCCTGCAGACTGATCCCACAGTTATCTATGGTTTGGGCGATGCCTATACCGGTAATATAAAGCGTAAGCATTTGCGCCAGCACACGGCCTATAATACCTATATGATTAACGGCTTGCCGCCGACGCCTATTGCAATGCCCAGCGCTGCGGCTATTGAGGCCGCTGTACATCCACTGTCCGGCAGCAGCCTTTACTTTGTCGCGCGTGGCGATGGCAGTCATTATTTTTCTGACAGCCTTGAGGAACACCTGCAAGCGGTCAGGCAGTATCAAATTAAACGACGGGCACAGAACTATCAGTCTGCACCCTCGAAAAAACAGCAAAGTCAGTAGGACGAATGTTAAATGCGCGGTAAATTTATCACCATCGAAGGCACTGAAGGCGTGGGTAAAACCACCAATATTGAGTTTATTCAGGCCTGGCTCGATGGAAAAAACCTGCCCTTTGTCTGTACTCGTGAGCCCGGTGGAACGCCACTCGCCGAACAAATTCGCGAATTGCTATTAGCGCCGCGGGAAGAAGTTGTTTCTAGTACAGCAGAGCTATTGCTGATTTTTGCTGGCCGAGCACAGCACCTGCATCAGGTAATAGAGCCGGTCCTTGCCGAGGGAGCCTGGATACTCTGTGACCGCTTTACTGATGCTACTTACGCCTATCAGGGTGCTGGGCGCAATATGCGCACCGACCTGATTGCCGAGCTAGAACTGCTGGTACAGGGCAGTTTAAGGCCTGATTTAACCCTGATTCTGGATATCCCCGTTGAGTTGGGGCTTAAGCGTGCCAGCGACCGTAGTGAGCCTGATCGCTTTGAGCAAGAACAGGTAGAATTTTTTGAGCGCGTACGTCAGGGCTATCTGGCAATAGCCGCAGCAGACCCTGATCGCTGTGTAGTTATTGACGCATCTCTGCCTTTAGAGGCCGTTCAGCGCCAGATCAGTGTAGCCTTAGAGGCATTCTGGTTTTCCTCTGAGGAATCTGGCTGATGACTGAAGCCCAGGCGATCTCTCTAAGCCTGCCATATCCGTGGCATGAATCATTGTGGGATAGCTTTAATCAAACGATAGAGCAGGGCCGTCTGGCCCATGCATTGATGCTCAATGGCCCTCAGGGTATAGGTAAGGAGCGCTTGGCCATGGCCTTGGCCCAGCGGCTGCTCTGCACTGCTGAGATGAGCAAATACGCTTGCGGAACATGCAAGAGCTGTCAGTTAATGACGGCTGGCAATCATCCTGATCTAAGCATTCTAGAGCCCGAGGATGAGGGTAAAAAGATTCTGATTGAGCCGGTGCGCAAGCTGTGCACGCTACTGAGCAAAACTGCCCAGCAGGGCGGCTGGAAAGTGGCGATCATTATGCCCGCCGAATCGATGAATATCAGCGCCTCCAACGCGCTTCTAAAAAGTCTTGAAGAGCCTCAGGGTAAAACATTACTTATTCTTATGTCACATCGCCCGGGCATGGTGTCAGCCACCATTCGCAGTCGCTGTCAAAAAACTAATCTCGCGTTGCCAGATCCGCAGATCGCAACGCAATGGTTAGCAGAGATAACGGGTAATCTCGAGCAGTCCGCAGCCACCTTAGCCTTAGCAACTGGCAGACCCTTATTGGCACTGGAATACCTACAGAGCGATAGCCTTGAGGCGAGACAGCAGTTCGAGGATATAGTCGATAGACTGCGCCTCGGTGATATGTCCGCCCTAGATGCAGCGCAACAGTGCCATAAGCAAAACAGTGACCTGATGCTCGGTTGGTTTATGGACTACCTGCATCGCCTGGCAACTGGCGAGTTACAAAACAACCCCAATTCAAGGCTATTTGATTTTTCCGATAAATTACGCAGTGCCCGTGGCTGGGTTTTATCCGGTTCTAACCCCAACCCGCAGTTGCTTTGGGAAGAGCTGTTTATGGATTGGTTGCAGGTATTTCGCCGCAGAAGCTGAGTAGTCTGTGCTAGTCTTTAGTCAAGGCTGGGCGTTTTCGGGATTGGAGTAAGTGTATTCAGGGAAGTAAGAGGATGTAAGTATGGCTAACAGTGGTTTTACTGGTGGCAAAGGTGGTGTTTTAGTCCTTGAAATTAAGGATGAAGCTGAGCTCTATAAGCATTACATGTCGTTTGTGCAAGGTGGTGCTATTTTTGTGCCGACCAAAAAAGCCCATGAGTTGGGCGATGATATTTTCTTTTTGCTCAGTATCTATTTGCGCACTGATCCTATTCCCATGACAGGTCAAGTGGTTTGGGTTATGCATAAAGGTTCTGGCAGCTCCAATAAAGAAGGCGTTGGCGTACAGTTTACTGATGAACAGGCAGAGCTTAAAATACAGATTGAACAGGCGTTAACTGGTAAGGTGAACTCTCATCATCCGACGTTAACGATGTAATAAAACCAAAAACAAGAAAAGTCATATTATGCTGGTAGATTCTCACTGCCATCTCGACCATTTAAAATTGGATGATCGAGAGGGTGGACTCAACGCTGTATTGTCCGATGCTGAGGGCAGAGGTATTACACAATTTTTAAGTGTCGCCGTGGATCTGGCAACCTCCGCCTCGCTGGTAGAGATCACCGCTCAGTACGACAATGTTTATTCCTCGGTTGGCGTGCATCCTCTGCAGAAGATTAATCAGCCCGTGCCAGCGGTAGAAGCATTGGTCTATCTGGCCGAGGCTAAAGGCGTTGTGGCCATTGGCGAAACTGGCCTCGACAACTTTTACAGCGCAGAGACACATTCATGGCAACGTAAAAGCTTTATTAACCACTTATTGGCTGCCCAGAAAACCGCCAAACCTATTATCATTCATACCAGAGATGCGCGGGATGAAACCATTGATTTAATGCGCCAGTATCCACTAAGTGCTGGCGGCGTGATGCACTGTTTTACCGAGACATGGGAAATGGCTCAAGCGGCTATAGAGCTCGGCTTCTATATTTCATTTTCCGGCATTGTTACCTTTAATAGTGCAACTGATCTGCGTGAGGTAGCTAAAAAAGTCCCACTGAACCGTATTCTGGTTGAGACCGACTCGCCCTGGTTGGCACCAGTGCCTCACAGAGGTAAGCAGAATGAGCCACAGTATGTGCGCGAGGTAGCCCAGTGTATTGCCGATCTGCGCGATATTAGCCTTGAACAATTAGCCGAAATTACTACGCAAAACTTCCATCGACTGTTTAAAATACCCGCCCCGACTAATGAGTTAAAATAGACTCTTAACAAGAGAACACACCTATGTCAGAACTACAGACGCCTGAATCGCAGTTTATTATCAGAACCTTTCCTGTTGGCCCTCTGCAATGCAATTGTTCAGTGATCGGCGATAGGCTGTCAGGAAAAGCGCTGGTAATTGATCCAGGTGGTGACGCCGACTATATTTTGGCTCTACTAAAAGAGTTAAAACTTACCGTCGTCGGTATTATTCATACCCATGCTCATCTCGACCATATTCTCGCCTCCGGTGAAATCAAAGCTGCTACAGGTGCGCCTATCTATCTTCATGAAGGCGATAAATTTCTCTGGGACATGGTAGAAGAGCAGTGCGTGCGCTTTGGCGTGCCAAAAGTGAGTCTGCCTGAGCCAGATCACTTTATGCATGACGACCAGGATCTAAACTGCTGTGGCGGTGTGGCTATTCACACGCCGGGACATACGCCGGGCTCAATTAGCTTTTGGTTTGAAGAGTATAAAACCCTGATCGCTGGCGATACCTTATTCCAAGGCAGTATTGGACGCACCGATCTTCCCGGAGGTAATTTTGATCAGATTATTACTTCGATAAAAGAGCGCATTTACAGTCTTGATGATGAGGCTGTCGTGGTCACAGGTCATGGCCCGAGCACAAGCATCGGCGATGAAAAAACCAGCAACAGCTTTGTACGAGCTTAAAAAAGGAACTCCAATGAAACAACAACTAGCGACCATGCTACAACTGCAGGGTGAGATGAATACCAAGGTGCACAGTCAGTGGCAGGAACAGGAGTTTGAATGGTATCGCGCCATTTGGGTTGAGTGCGCAGAGTTACTCGATCATTACGGTTGGAAGTGGTGGAAAAAGCAGACTCCAGATGTAGACCAGATTGCTCTTGAGTTAGTAGATATTTGGCATTTTGGCCTCAGCTTGTTGCTGCTTAAAGGCGATTCTGTTGAGGCGATTACCACCCAGGTGACTAAAGACTTTGCCGACCCGCAGCCCAGCGGTGACTTTGCCTCCGACCTAGAAGACTTTACTGAGCAGACGCTGGCGACCAAAGATTTCGATATTGCCGGTTTCGCGCGCCTGATGCAGGGGATCAATATGGATTTTGAAACGCTTTACATCGGCTATGTGGGTAAGAATGTTTTAAACTTCTTCCGTCAGGATCATGGTTATAAAGACGGCAGTTATCAGAAGCAATGGGGCGGCATTGAAGACAATGAACATCTGGTGCAGATTGTAGGGCAACTTGATACTTCATCGGCTAGCTTTAAAGATGACCTCTATAGCCGTATGCAAGAGACCTACAAAAGGCTCTGTAGCTAGCACCTCTATAGGCTTGGTCAATAGTATTTATTCGCGGTCTTGGAGATGCATTTTTCTGCGACCACATTATAATGACCGCCGTTCCGACTAATCAGATTTATTACCCAATTTTACGGAGATACATTGTGACTTCACCAGTTCGCGTTACCGTTACAGGTGCAGCAGGCCAGATTAGCTATTCACTGCTGTTCCGCATTGCCTCTGGCGAAATGCTAGGCCCTAACCAGCCAGTTATTTTGCAAATGCTTGAAATTACACCTGCTCTCGAAGCACTTAAAGGTGTAGCAATGGAATTAGAAGACTGTGCATTCCCACTGCTTGCTGGCATGGTGTGTACTGACGATGCGGCTGTTGCATTTAAAGATTCAGACTACGCGCTGCTTGTTGGCGCTCGCCCTAGAGGGCCAGGCATGGAGCGCAAAGATCTGCTCGAAGCCAATGCGGCAATTTTCTCTGCCCAGGGTAAGGCGCTTAACGACAATGCCTCTAAAGATATCAAGGTATTGGTTGTAGGCAACCCAGCCAACACCAACTCATTGATTGCTCAGCGCAATGCGCCAGATATTAACCCACGTCAATTTACCGCAATGACTCGCCTTGACCACAATCGCGCGATGAGCCAGATTGCTAATAAGACCGGCACCACAATCAATGATGTTACCCATATGACTATCTGGGGTAACCACTCAGCAACACAGTATCCAGATCTACACGAAGCTAAAATCAATGGCCAGCCCGCTATAGATATGGTCGATCAAGCTTGGTATGAAGCTGACTTTATCCCTACGGTTCAGCAGCGCGGTGCAGCTATTATTGCCGCTCGTGGTGCCTCTAGTGCAGCCTCTGCAGCCAATGCAGCTATCGCTCATATGCGTAGCTGGGCGCTCGGTACTGCCGAGGGCGACTGGGTCAGCATGGGTGTTTATAGCGATGGCAGCTATGGTATTGCTGAAGGTTTGATCTACTCCTTTCCGTGCGTTTGTAAAGATGGCGACTGGGAAATTGTTCAGGGGTTAGAGATCAATGATTTCTCCCGTGCCAAGATGTCAGCGACGGAGCAGGAACTGACTGAAGAGCGTGATGCGGTTCAGCACTTACTGCCTTAATTAGCTTTTGCTGCACCAAATTAGACCGCACAGTTGATCTGCGCGGTCTTTTTTTATGGCCCGATAAAATAAACCGCCCCGATAGATAAAACAGCCCAGCTTTTTGTAGCTGTGGCCCGATAAAGTTTGCTAAAGTGCGCTGTGCGTTTAACAAAGCCAGCGTCAAACCAACCCGAAATTTAATAAGGAGTAATAAGTGGCATTTGCTAAAGTTGGAAACAAGGCACCAGCCTTTACACTGCTAAACCAGCGTGGCGAAAAAGTCAGCCTTAAACAGTTTCGAGACAGTAAAAATGTTGTGGTGTATTTTTATCCCAAGGCTATGACTCCTGGCTGTACCGTGCAGGCCTGCGGTATCCGTGATACCCGTGCTGATTTTGTGGCACTAGATACAGTGGTTATTGCTATCAGTCCAGACTCTGTGGATCGACTGGTTAAGTTTGAAGACAAGCAAGAGCTTAACTTCACGCTGCTCTCTGATGAAGACCATGCCATTATTGATAAATATGGTGCTTGGGATCTGAAGAAATTTATGGGTCGCGAGTTTATGGGCGTGCTGCGCTCAACCTTTATTGTTGATAAAGAGGGCCGTATTGCCCACGTGATGGAAAAGGTTAAAACCAAGACCCATCACCAAGATGTGCTTGACTGGGTTAGTGAAAACCTCAGTTAAAAGCGCCAATAGAAAAGCCCAACAAGTTCAATTTAATTTAAACCCTATAGGAAATTACCGATGTTTTTTATCTCAAATGCTTTTGCCCAGTCTGCCGGTGCAGGTGAACCAAACCCAATGGTGACACTGTTTATGTTTGCTGGTCTTTTTGTATTTATGTACTTCTTGATCATTCGCCCACAGCGCAAGCGTCAGAAAGAGCATACAGATTTGATCGGCGCCCTAGGCAAAGGTGACGAAGTGGTTATGACTAGCGGTATGCTGGGTAAGATCACTAAGCTCGAGGGCGACTATGTGGTTTTAGAAGTGACCAATAACTTGGAACTTAAGTTTCAAAAAGTGGCTGTTCACGCAGTACTGCCCAAGGGCACTATCAAAGCTATCTAATCGGATTGCACTCGCGAAGGAGCTAAGGCTTCTTCGCATAGGGCCACTACATGGTTTCTTACCCCGCTAAACTCAATCTCGCTCAGACCCCAACGCCGTTACACAAGTTAGAGCGACTCTCGACCAAAATAAATGGCCCGCGTATCTGGATTAAACGCGACGACCTCACCGGCTGCCTGACCTCAGGCAATAAGGTGCGCAAGCTCGAATTTCTCCTCGCTGAAGCCGTGGCCAACGGCTGCGATACCCTGATCACCTCCGGTGGCGTCCAGTCCAATCACTGTCGCGCGGTTGCCGTATTAGGTGCACAGCTGGGACTTAAAGTGCATCTGCTGTTGCGCTCTGATATAGACCCCGCACCTGTGGGTAATCTATTGCTGGACCAGCTGGTAGGGGCCACCATTAGCCATTACAGTCAGCGAGAATTTAAACAACTCGATGCTCTATTTACCCAATGGCAAGATCACTACCAGCAGCAGGGTGCGAAACCCTACTCAATACCCACCGGCGGCAGTAATGGCACCGGCGTATGGGGTTATATTGCTGCGGCAGAGGAGCTAAAGGCTGATTTTGCCTGTGAAAATATTAGTCCCAGTACCCTTATTCATGCCACCGGTTCTGGCGGCACCCAAGCTGGATTAATAGTGGGCTGCGAGCTGAATAATATGTCGGTTAGGGTCGAGGGGTTTGCGGTCTGCGATAACGTTGCCTATTTTGAGCGCAAGGTACGTGATGATCTGCGGCAGTGGCAACAGCAATTTGCGCCGCAGATGGATATAGAGGGGATGCAAATTAATACCAATGATCATTACGTGGGGCCAAATTATGGTGTTGCCGGACCCGAAGTCTTTGCCACTGTAAAAGAGTTGGCCGCACTGGAGGGTGTAATTTTAGACCCAGTCTACACCGGAAAAGCGTTCCACGGTATGCTTGAAGAAATTCGCCAGGGCCATTACGACCGTGACTCTGATATTGTATTTGTCCACACCGGTGGTCTCTTTGGCTTATTCGCCCAGCAAGACGGACTTAACTATTAAGCATTTATTAAACTATATTATTAACTTATCAGTAGCCGATCCAAAAATAATTAAAAAGAGGCAGTTATGTTCGAGCAAGTGATTGATGCAGTAAATGGTTTTGTCTGGGGCCCAGTAATGCTGGTTTTGATACTGGGAACAGGTATCTACCTAACGCTGGGCCTCAAGGGTATGACTATTAGCCATATTCCCTATGCGTTTCGGCAGCTTATTAAAGGCAGAAAGAGCAGTGGTGAAGGTGAAATCTCGCCCTTTAATGCATTGATGACCTCTCTCTCCTCGACGATTGGTATGGGTAATATTGCCGGTGTTGCCACGGCTATAGGTCTGGGTGGTCCGGGCGCGCTGTTCTGGATGTGGTTTGCCGCATTCTTTGGTATGGCGACCAAATATGCCGAAGCAGTGTTAGCCGTTAACTATCGCGAGACCGACGATCTGGGCCGCAAAGTTGGCGGCCCCATGTACTACATCAAAAATGGCTTGGGTAAAAACTATCGATGGCTGGCTATCGCCTTTGCACTATTTGGCTCATTGGCGGGCTTTGGCCTGGCTAACACGGTGCAATCCAATGCCGTTTCTCAGGTCTTGCAGACCAACTTTGATATTTCTACAGTCATTAGTGGTGTGGTGATGGCCAGCTTGGTGGGCATGGTCTTGATTGGCGGTATCAAACGCATCGCTGAAGTGGCTGGCAAGCTCGTCCCCTTCATGACAATACTTTATATAGTGGCCACAGTGACTATTTTGATCATCAATCTTGCTGCGATTCCAGCAGCTATCAGCCTGGTGGTAGAAAGTGCTTTTACGGGAATTGCCGCTAGCGGTGGTTTTGCCGGTGCAACTATTATGCTGGCAATGCGCATGGGTATTGCTCGGGGTATTTTCTCCAATGAAGCCGGCTTGGGCTCAGCGCCAATCGCCCATGCGGCGGCAGAAACTAATAGCCCTGTGCGCCAGGGCACCATTGCTATGCTAGGTACCTTTATAGATACCTTAGTCATCTGCACCATGACTGGACTGGTCTTAATTGTCACAGGTGTCTGGAATGGTGAGCCTCAGGGTGCCGGTATGACGCTTTCAGCTTTTAAAGATGCTTTGCCCTACGGTGACCTTATCTTATCTGTATGCGTGGTCTTATTCGCGTTTACGACCATGCTGGGCTGGAGTTACTACGGCGAACGCTGTGCGGAATTTTTGCTCGGTAGCAAAGTGATACTGCCATTTCGCATACTCTGGGTTATAGGTATCTTCGTCGGCACTCAGATGAGTCTGGAAGTGGTTTGGAAAATGACCGATGCACTTAATGGTTTGATGGCAATTCCTAACTTGATTGCTTTAATATTGTTAGCCCCAGTGGTGTTTAAACTCACTAGAGAGTATTTTGCCGAGGAGACTGAGCTGGCAGAACAAGCCGGCAAGCTAAATAACTGAATATGACAAAACCTGAAGCGCCAAAACTGGTAATCGCACTATCCTCAACGGCTCTATTTGATATGAGCGAGAGTCATGGCATCTATGAGAATCAGGGGGTTGAGGCCTACGCCGAATATCAACGGGCTCACGAAGACGATATTTTAGAACCAGGTGAGGCGTTTCCACTGGCCACTAAGCTGTTGCGCATCAATGAAAAACTCGGTGGTGATCCCAAGGTTGAAATTATTCTGTTGTCACGAAACTCTGCCGACACAGGCCTTCGAGTGTTTAACTCCATTGCCCATTATGGCCTGAAGATTTCACGGGCGGCATTCTCTGGCGGCAATTCGCCTTATCGCTATGTCTCGGCCTTTGCTTGCCACCTGTTCCTCTCTACTCATGCTGACGATGTCCGCAGTGCACTGGATAGCGGCATGGCGGCTGCAACACTATTGCCCTCACAGAGCGGACCCAAAGATTCAGATGAGCTTCGTTTTGCCTTTGATGGCGACGCTGTGTTGTTCTCTGATGCCTCGGAGCGCATCTTTAAAGAGCGCGGTCTGGATGCCTTTACGGAGAACGAAAAAGCTTCAGCCCAGGTGCCCTTAGATCCGGGTCCATTTAAAGATTTCTTACAGGCTTTGCACGCCCTGCAATCAGAGTTTCCTGTTGACCAGTGTCCAATTCGCACCGCACTGGTGACGGCCAGAGCTGCACCAGCCCATGAGCGAGTAGTGCGCACATTGCGAGAGTGGGGCATTCGAATCGATGAGAGTCTATTTCTTGGGGGCCTCAGCAAAGGTGACTTCTTGAATTCCTTTGGCGCCGATGTATTCTTTGATGATCAACAGATGCACTGCACCTCAGCCAGTGAATATGTGGCGACAGGCCATGTTCCCCACGGTGTGGCCAATGAGTTGCCCAAGCAGGGCTAGCGGTTACACCAATGGCGAGGTTGCTCAGATCCAACAAATACCAGACTTTAACTGACAAGCAAATCCTCAAGCGCATGGGCGACAATCCTGCGGGGGAAGAGTTACATTTTCTCAATCGAGAAATTGAAGAGAGAGACCTGCACGAACAGTTGGCTAGGCAGTCCCAGCAACAGCAAAAGAAAGATCGTCACTCCATCTTCTATTACTTATTTTATCTCTTCTTGGCGGCGCTATTTCTCGGCCGATTTGGCAATAGTCTATTTTAGTTGCGCGCTAAAACGCTGCAAATTTAACGCCCATCGCAAACAGCATCATGGCAATAATTGTTTGTAATAGCCTGCCGGGAATACGTGCCGCCAACCTGGTACCAACCTGAATAGCGGGTAGCGAACCTACTAAGAGGCAGGCCAGCAGCATAAAGTCGACATTACCCAGCAGAATAAAGTGGCCCAATCCGGCAATCAGAGTCAGGGGAACAGCATGAGAGATATCGGTACCGATAATCTTTAATGCCGGCATGCGCGGGTATAGCACCATGAGAATAGCTGCGCAGAAGGCGCCGGCTCCGACCGAGGACAGTGTAACAAATACACCCAGAAACAGACCCGCCAAAAATATCACCAGGTCTGTATGTTGGCGAAAAAATCGAGCCATAGGCCCTTCGCTCTGAGCACTTCTATCGCGCAATCGGCCATTAAATAGAATAACGGTGGCGGTCAGCACTAGCATCACCCCAAGGCTGCGAGTAAGAATACCCTGATACTCTGAAGAGTCAGAAAATACCGAACTGAGTAGTTGCGCGGTCACAATTGAGGCAGGGATACTGCCGGCGGCCAAAAAGCCCACGGTGCGCCACTCTACTGTCTGCTGCCGAGCATGAGTTACCATGCCTCCAGCTTTAGTAATAGCGGCATAGAGCAAGTCTGTGCCTATAGCCACGTTATAGGGGAAGCCAAATAGAATCAGCAGGGGAGTCATCAGCGAGCCGCCACCAACACCGGTAAGTCCGATGGCCAACCCTACGCCTGCACCGGCAGCAATATAAAATAAGATATCCATGTTGTTATTGTTAGGGTTCCTCTAGGCGCTAGCCCAATATGCGGTTCAAATTAAGTCGTTCACTCTAGCAACTATCAGCTATGCTAAGAAGGAATAGTTTTGTATATTTTTATAGCTTTATAGTATATTCAACGTTCAGAGCTTAGCTCGCCAATCAGAGGGATGCTTATGAAACTCCAACAGTTGCGCTATATCTGGGAAGTTGCCCGCCACGACTTAAATGTCTCGGTTACAGCCAAGAGCCTGTATACCTCTCAGCCTGGCATAAGCAAGCAAATCAGATTGCTTGAGGACGAATTGGGCGTAGAAATTTTTTCGCGAAGTGGCAAACATCTGACTCGAGTAACGCCTGCAGGGCAAAAGATCCTCAAGATTGCCGGCGATATACTGCGCCAAGTCGACAGCATTAAGCAGCTCACTCAGGAACACAACAGCCCGAATCACGGCAGCCTATCTATAGCCACTACTCATACTCAGGCGCGCTACGCGCTACCGCCTGTTATTGAGGGCTTTATTGGCAAGTACCCGGAGGTATCTCTGCATATGCATCAGGGCACACCGGTGCAGATTTCTGAAAAAGCCGCTGATGGCACTGTCGATTTCGCCATAGCAACGGAAGCACTCGAACTGTTTAGCGATATTTTGATGATGCCCTGTTACCGTTGGAATCGTTGCATTTTGGTGCCCAAGGACCATCCACTGGCACAGCTGGATAGTCTGACATTGGAAGATGTCGCTGAGTATTCGATTGTGACCTATGTTTTTGGCTTTACCGGTCGTTCACGATTGGACGATGCCTTTAGTGAAAAACGCCTGCAACCCAAGGTGGTATTTACCGCTACTGATGCCGACGTTATAAAAACCTATGTGCGGCTGGGTCTGGGGATTGGGATTGTGGCCCATATGGCCTATAACCCCGAGACAGACTCGGACCTAGTTGCTATCGAAGCAGGGCACCTATTTGCATCAAGCGTCACCAGTATTGGGTTTCGCAAGGGCACTTATCTGCGCGGTTATATGTATGATTTTATCGCTGCATTTGCGCCGCATCTGACACGTAATGTAGTGGATGAGGCTATGGCCTTGCCCAATAAAGAAGCCCAGGAAGAGTATTTTGCGGGGATTGAATTGCCGCTTTATTGATAGGACAGGCTGTCGTAATATCGAAAACCTGCTTATAAAAAATCCAAGTCTACATCATTCATAATTTCCTGAATCTCTTCATCTTCCGTGGTCTTCTGGTTTAATACTTCTTTAACAAACTTAAAGTACACGGTGTAAACCTCTGGGGCTTGCCCATCGCGCTCGACGATAAAGAACGGTGCCCGATCGACGCTGTGTTCTGCCGCTATAAGCATACCCTCTGACTGAGGGTCTGCTTCATAGGCAATAACGGTATGATCAATATGCTCTAGCTGGCCTGTTTCGCGCATCTTGTGTTCAATCTCAGCGCACTTTTTGCAGGGTGAGCCATCAGCGAACACTTTCTTGACCAGTGTGATTTTCATCTGAGCTATTTGTCAATATTCACAGCGTGCAAACCACATTCTTTCTTGGTGGCTTCTTCCCACCACCAGCGGCCTTCGCGTTCATGCTGACCCGGTCCTGTGGGGCGAGTGCAGGGCTCGCAACCAATGCTGATAAAGCCTTCATCATGCAAGGCGTTGTAGGGCACATTGTTTTCGCGGATATAATCCCAAACCTGTTTCGAGGTCCAGTTAGCCAATGGGTTGAATTTAGTCAGTTTGTCGTCGGGACGGGCAAAGGCTTTGTCATCTTGAATAACGGGCACCTCAGCTCTGGTGCCTGGGCTCTGGTCGCGGCGCTGACCAGTGATCCATGCATCGACGGTAAGTAGTTGCTTGCGCAGTGGGGCGATTTTGCGGACGCCACAGCATTCTTTATGGTCATCTTGGTAGAAGCTAAACAGCCCTTTTTCCTTCACCAGAGCTTCAACGCGAGAAGCCTCTGGGTAGACCACATCAATGGCAATAGCGTATTTCTCGCGAACTTCTTCCATAAAACGGTAAGTCTGTGCATGCAGGCGGCCAGTATCCAATGAGAAAACCTGAATATCCGGCCGTATCTTGTGCGCCATATCAATCAACACCACATCTTCGGCGCCGCTAAAAGAGATAGCGATATTATCGTGATTTGCCAGTGCATAGCGCAGAATATCCTGAGGTGACTGAGTAGACAGCTCACTGTCGATATCGGTGAAACTGATTGAACTTGCTGTGTTGCTCATTAAATTGACCCGCTTTTATTGATAGACCTTTGATTGGGCGGCATGGTAACAAATGGCGCTAATTCATAGAACTAACAAGGAGCTATAGACTTATAACCTTTTGCTTTATCTTATGTTCAATTGCGCACTGGTTTGATTTTGAGTAGAGTGCGAATCAAATTATTTATGAGGAAGATTTGTGGAAATTGCATGCTTGGATTTAGAGGGCGTACTGATCCCTGAGATTTGGATAGCCTTCGCCGAAAAGACTAGTATCGAAGAGCTAAAGAGAACCACCAGAGACGAACCGGACTATGATGTTTTAATGAATTATCGTCTTGACCTACTGCGTCAACACGGGCTCGGATTAAATGAAATTCAAGAGGTAATTGCCACATTGAAACCTCTGGACGGCGCACTGGATTTTGTCAATTGGCTGCGCGAGCGATTTCAGGTAGTGATTCTGTCAGACACCTTCTATGATTTCGCCAGCCCTTTTATGAAGCAGCTTGGATACCCCACATTACTGTGCCACAAGCTCGAGGCCGATGAAAATGGTACATTGGTCAACTATCACCTGCGTCAGGCAAACCCAAAACGCCAGGCAATTGTGGGTTTTAAGAGTATGTATTACAGAACTATTGCCGCGGGAGACTCGTATAACGACACTACCATGCTAGCTGAAGCTGATGCCGGAATTCTATTCCATGCACCTGATAACGTCATTGCTGAGTTTCCACAGTTTCCAGCGGTTCATACATTTGATGACCTAAAACAAGAATTTCTGCGCGCCAGTATCAGGACTCTTGAGTTATAGTATGCCCCTGAAAGTAAACACGGACATTTTATGAGTAGCAAAATATCCAGCGCCGATCGAATTCGTGAAAAGAAAAAGCTTTTTCTAGACCGCGAGCAGAAAATAATTGATGCCGCGCTGGAGCTGTTTCTTAAAGAGAGCATTGATGCTGTCACCGTGTCCAAAATTGCAAGCAAGGCAGGGATTGGTAAGGGTACAGTGTATAAGCACTTTCTGACCAAGAACGAGATTCTGGTTAGAATTATGCTCGACTACGAAAGAAATATTGCCGACTGCCTAGCTGCAGGCATTTTAAAAGCCGAAAAGGGCGATGCCGGTGCCGCAGCACAGTCTTATTTTAAAGCCCGCTTAGCGCGCCCTGATTTGGATAGGCTGGTGCAGCAGCTGGAAGGGCGCCTAGAGTATGCTGAAGATATCGTTGAGCAGCTGGAAGAGCTGCACAAAATCCGCCGTTCAAATGAAGATTCCCTCAGTAATATGCTGACCAAACAAATTGGTGCTGGCGTATTGGAAGATGTGCCGCCACATTTTCACTACCTAGCCTGCTGGGCTTTGGTACAGGGCGCTGTGGACCTCTGGTATAGCAGGAGCTGGAATTATCGCCACGATACTGCCGACCTAATGGAGTTCATTACCAATATCGGTGTGACCATGGGTAATACTGGCCAGTATCACCCAGTTTCCAAAAACACGACCAAAAAGAAAAAGCCTAAAACCAGCTAATGTCTAAATCTCAGTCCTTAGATGATCTCTTCGCTGATCTATTGGCACGCCAAGAAAAAGACTCTGTAAAACTCCCTCCTGTTCACCTTTGGGATCCGCCAAAAAGTGGTGATATGGATCTGGTTGTCGACCGCGAAGGTCGCTGGATTCACGAGGGTGGTGAGATTAGGCGCGAGCGGCTGGTCAAACTATTTTCTACCATCCTTAAGCGGGAAGGCGGGCATTATTTCCTTGTCACCCCAGTTGAGAAATGGCAGATCAAGGTTGATTTTGCGCCTTTCTATATTATTGCGGCAAGCAGGGAAAAGCGTGATTCACAGCAGGCGATTAGCCTCACTACTTCGACCGGTGAGACTATTGTAATAAGCGCCGAAAACCCGCTTTGGGTCGATGATTCAAAGGGCCCTGATCATCCGACACCGCTGATCACCGTGCGTGACAACTTGCCAGGACTACTGAGTCGCACAGTGTTCTATCAGCTGGTTGAATGGGGTCAGCCCTCTGAAGATGGCGGCTTATATATCGAAAGTATGGGTCGGCAATTTCTACTTGGAATGATGGACTAACTTTTTAATGGAGTATGTTGACGGATCTTAGCTTGGTGGAGATATCTCCCAGTCTGTGCCTGAGCTTAGACTGGGAGAGTTTAGGCAGTTACATCGCTGGATAATTTGGCCCACCAGCACCCTCAGGGACCACCCAGTTGATATTCTGGCTGGGTTCTTTGATATCACAGGTCTTACAGTGCACACAGTTTTGCGCATTAATCTGAAAACGCTTGCTGCCGTCATCATTATCCATCACTTCATAAACGCCAGCAGGGCAGTAGCGCTGTGCTGGTTCATCATAGAGTTCAAGATTTTTATTGATCGGCATATCCGGATCAGCCAGTACCAGGTGACAGGGCTGATCTTCTTCATGATTGGTGTTAGACATAAACACTGAAGACGCCTTATCAAAGCTCAATTTGCCATCATACTTGGGGTAATCAATCTTTTTGCACTCGCTGGCAGGTAGCAGGGTTTCATGATCGGCGATCTTATCGCTCATGGTCCAGGGCAACATACCATTGAAGATATTGATATCAATAAAGGCATAGGCAGAACCAATAATATTGCCAAACTTATGCTGCGCCGGGCCAAAATTACGCTGCATATGTAGCTCTTTATAGGCCCATGACGCCTTATAGGCAGCCGCATAGTTATCTAGATCATCATTGTTCTGCTCTGCAGCTAACGCCTCAGCCACTGTTTCTGCGGCAATCATGCCGGACTTCATAGCGGTATGACTGCCTTTAATCTTGGCAAAGTTTAATGTGCCGGCATCATCACCGACCAAAATACCGCCGGGAAATGACATCTTAGGCTGTGACTGCAAGCCGCCTTTAAGTAGTGCCCGCGCGCCGTAGGTTAAACGTTCGCCGCCCTCTAAATATTTGGCAATCTCAGGGTGGTGTTTATAGCGCTGAAACTCATCGTAGGGGCTGACATGGGGATTGGTGTATGAGAGATTGGTAATCAGGCCAACGGCTACAGTATTGTCTTCGAGGTGATAGAGAAACCCGCCACCCAGAGACTTGCTTTCATCAAGAGGCCAACCGGCGCTGTGAACAACTAAGCCGGGCTGATGCTGCTCTGCTGGGACTTTCCACAACTCTTTGATGCCAATACCGTAATGCTGGGGGTCTTTGCCTGCATCAAGCGCATACTTGGCAATAATCTCTTTACCTAGATGGCCGCGGCAACCTTCAGAAAATAAAGTGTACTTGGCACGTAGTTCCATGCCTTGCATATAGGAGCCTTTCTGCTCGCCATTATGACCAATACCCATATCACCAGTAGCGATACCCAGTACTTCATTGTTGTCGCCGTAGAGAACTTCAGCAGCTGCGAAGCCCGGGAAAATCTCAACACCGAGGTTTTCAGCCTGCTCAGCCAGCCAACGGCACAGTTTGCCAAGGCTGATGATGTAGTTACCATGGTTATGCATGGTTTTAGGCGCAAATAGATTAGGCACCTTGATACGTTTAGTGGCGCCAGTAAAAACGAAGATATTATCGTCGGTGACTGGGGTCAGCAGTGGGGCACCCATCTCTTTCCAATCGGGAAAAAGTTCATTTAAAGGGGTGGGTTCAAATACAGCGCCAGATAGAATATGGGCACCCACTTCGGAGCCTTTTTCTACGACACAGACAGAAATATCAGCATTTACCTGCTTGAGACGACATGCCGCTGCTAGACCTGAAGGGCCTGCACCAACGATGACGACATCGTAATCCATAAATTCGCGTTCCAAACTCTTTCTCCAAGGTACATTTGAATTTTAAGTATGTATTTTACTAACTTCATATAGGCATAGCTATAGTCAATATAAATAACCGCAATTTCTAATGACTACGTGGTGTCCAAGCGAACTCACGGGTCGTGTTTTGAGTTGCAGGTGCTTGATTTATTTAGCTTATCTAGGCAATATTACGGCCTCAAATTAAGGCCAGCATCTATTCTATGGTGAGGCCTCGAACCCGAATTTTAATTACGAAGCTAAAAGGAAAACCATGAAAGTACTGGTAGCCGTGAAGCGCGTTGTAGACTACAACGTAAAGGTTAGACCCAAGTCAGATATGACTGATGTTGACTTGGCTAACGTGAAAATGTCCATCAATCCATTCTGTGAGATTGCAGTTGAAGAAGCTGTGCGCTTAAAAGAAAAGGGCGTAGCCACTGAAATTATCGCAGTCTCTGTAGGTCCGCAGCAATCCCAGGAGCAGTTGCGCACTGCACTGGCGCTGGGCGCTGATCGTGCGATTCTTATCAACACTGATGAGACCCTCGAGCCCTTGGCCATCGCCAAGTGCTTGAAAGCGGTTTGTGAGTCTGAGTCGCCAGATATTATTCTGATGGGTAAGCAGGCTATTGATGGCGATAACAATCAGACAGGCCAGATGCTCGGCGCTATGACCGGTTATGGGCAGGCCACATTCGCCTCTGAACTGACTATTGATGGTGGTAATGCCACTGTTATTCGCGAAGTTGATGGTGGTTTACAGACTCTGGCCCTGCCTCTGCCTGCCATTGTCACTGCAGATTTACGCCTTAACGAGCCACGTTATGCGTCATTGCCGAATATTATGAAAGCCAAGAAAAAGCAGCTCGATACCACCACACCAGGCGATTTAGGCGTTGATATCGCAAATCGTGTAACACTGCTGGGTGTTGAGTTGCCCGCTGAGCGCGCTGCTGGCATAAAGGTTGAGGATATTTCTCAGTTAGTGGATAAATTAAAGAACGAAGCGAAGGTGATCTCATGAGTACATTAGTTATCGCTGAACACGACAACAGCAGCATGAATGTCGCAACTCTTAATTCAGTTGCTGCGGCACAGGCCATAGGTGGCGATATCGACATCCTAGTGGTTGGCACAGATTGTCAGGCAGCTGCAGAGCAGGCGGCACAGGTAGCAGGGATTGGTAAAGTAATGGTTGCAGATAACGCAGCCTACGCCCATTCACTGGCTGAGAATGTTGCACCAATGGTCGCCGAGGCAGCAGCTGGCTATAGTCATATCATGGCAACCGCGACGACTACCGCTAAAAATATTATGCCTCGCGTCGCAGCATTGCTGGATGTTCAGTCTATCTCTGATATCAGCGGTGTGGTTAGCGAAGATACCTTCAAGCGCCCAATCTATGCCGGTAACCTTATCGCTACAGTGCAGAGCAGCGATGCCATTAAGGTACTGACCGTTCGTGGTACTGCGTTTGATGCGGCACCAGCGGAAGGCGGTTCAGCCTCCATTGAAGTAGTTGCCTCAGCACATGACTCGGCTAAATCGAGCTTTATCGGTGAAGAAGTCGCCGTATCAGATCGTCCCGAACTGACGGCTGCAGATATTGTTATCTCAGGTGGACGCGGTATGGGTAATGGCGAAAACTTCGACATGCTCTATAGTCTGGCTGACAAGCTTGGCGCTGCGGTAGGTGCTTCGCGTGCCGCTGTAGATGCTGGCTTTGTGCCCAATGATATGCAGGTGGGTCAAACCGGTAAAATCGTTGCGCCAGATCTGTATGTTGCGGTGGGTATCTCAGGCGCAATTCAGCATTTGGCTGGCATGAAAGACAGTAAAGTCATTGTCGCGATTAACAAAGATGAGGAGGCACCGATTTTCTCGGTGGCCGATTATGGTCTAGTCGCCGATTTATTTGTGGCACTGCCTGAATTGGATGCCGCGGTTTAATCGGTTTCTAAGCTAGTGCAAAAAAGGCTCCTTTGGGAGCCTTTTTTATTGCCTGAGGTTTAACGCTGTCTTGCCATTGCCCTGTGGCGATCTACTCCTTAGGTCGAGGTTCTCTACTCTTTTCGCTGTGCTTTAATTCATCAAGATACTGGCGACGCTCCTCTGATGTCATATTACGCACTTTCTCGCGAATCTCTCGCTGTCTTTCCGCAGGCATACCCTCAAACTTTTTATACTTATTCTTTAACGCCTTGTGCTTTTCAGGACTCATGTTTTGAAAACGCTCGCGCAGCTCCTGACGCTTATGATGTGGCATTTTATCGAACTGTTTTTTAGCCTTATACAATCGCTTGCGATCGCCCGGTGACAGATTTTTTAAACGCTCTGTATGCTGCTTAAAGCGTTCTCTAACCTCTGGGTCTGCATGCTGAGCCTTATTAATCAGGCGTTGTTGTCGAGCTGACTTCAGTTTATACCAGTGCTTCTCATAGGGAGCCAAGATATCTCGGGTTTCGTTGCTCAGCTCCCGGAATGGTATCCGTTCGCTATTACCATCAGCGAATAACGCGGATGAAAAAAATACGCCAGAGGCTAAGAGGGTAACTATCAGTAGTTTGTGCAGTTTCATTATTTAACCTATTGAGTCTTAATCATTGCTAGCCAGCCAATAGTAAAAATCCAAATCTTCATAAAGATCGAGATTTTCATCGTCGAGTTCAAATAGACGTTCTTCAGAATTTACATCACTGACAAACTCATCATTTATCGCTGTTGGTGCCTGTTGAAAAGAGAAAAATGATACTAATAAGATTGATGCCATAGATGCACCCAGCGCAGGAAAGAGCCTATTTCGCTGTTTGGAATCTGACTGAGAAAGAGCTTTATTTCTAGCCTGAGCAAGCCGAAAAATATCTCTGGCTTCGGTGTTATTTTCTAATTCTTGCAGGTCTTTCTGTAGATTGTCTATGGCTTGATTAGTCATAATTATAATCCTCCAGCATATCTCGTAAACTGTGCATTGCCCTCGAGTAATGCGTTTTCACACTACCCTCAGAGCATTTCATGGTCTCGGCTGTATCAATAGTGCTCATTCCCTCCCAGCATCGCAGCATAAAAGCTTCGCGCTGGCGACGGGGCAGGGCATTCACCGCACCAGTTAATTTATCAATACGCTGCGAACGCATCATCATCTCATCTGGGGTCTCAGATAATCGACCTGCGGTTAGGTCAACTATATCTGTTGCCTGATCGCTATCTGTGTTGACGACATATTTACTCCAGGGAAATACCTTGTCGCGAACCGCCTTCCGTCGATAATAATCTGTGGTTTTACTATTTAAGATTCGATAAAAAAGTGGCTTCCATTCCTGAGGTGTTTTGTGCGCGTATTTTTCAACCAACTTAAACATGCTGTCTTGCACTATATCCATCGCGCTATCAGCATTGCCAGTGGCCATCCTCGCCATATGAAAAGCACGTCGCTCAATAGTTTTAAGAAACTCTTCTATGGAGCTGTAGCTGAGCTCAACCTGCGCCGCTTTTACCGGCATTTTCTCAGGCTCTTTTTTATTAACCAATGATACAGTCATGATTTAGTTGTGATGGCTATATAAATGAATGGTTTCGTTCTCATAAATATCATTGAGTAGAACCATAATATTTTTCATAATAACGTTTATGCTAATCATAAAATAAATATTTCCACCGCTATATTAATTATTATAAAAGTCTCGGCAAGCCACAAAGCGCTGGTTATCTCCGTGAATTAAATCGGAGTAGTTAGAAGGCTCAACCCTTCGGCTGGCGCTATACTTATACTGCTCGCCACAGCCTCCTTTCTATCGCGCGAATCCTAAAACGCCGCTTGAAAAGAATGGTTGACCCGCTGTAGTGATCTTTATAGTTTAAAGTCCGCCCAGATAGGGCAGTGGTCAGATGGCTTCTCAAAAGCTCGGGCATCAAAGTCGATACCTGTACCAACCAGGTTTGCCATAGCTGGTGCAGAGGCCAGAATTAAATCTATGCGCAGGCCGCTTTTGGGCTCCTGCTCAAAGCCGCGACTGCGATAATCAAACCAGCTATAAGAGCGATCATCCTCAGAGTTCATCGATCTAAAGCTATCGGTCAGCCCCCAGCCTTGCAATGTTGCCAGCCATTCACGTTCTTCAGGTAAGAATGCAGATTTGCCAGTCTTAAGCCAACGCTTGGCATTTTCTGGTTTTATGCCCACATCAATATCAGCCGGCGCGACATTCATATCACCCATCACAATCACAAGATCTTTAGCGCTAAAGGTATTACCTAAATAGGCGGTTAGATCGGCATAGAATTTTTCTTTGGCTGGAAATTTAGTGGGGTGAGCGCGGCCTTCCCCCTGAGGAAAATACCCATTGATGATATGGATAGTTTGACCATTAATGCTGTACTCACCGTGAATCATACGACGCTGCGCCTCATCATTATCGCTGGGGTAACCGCGAGTAATTGCCACCGCAGGCATCTTACTTAGCATGGCCACACCGTAATGGCCTTTTTGGCCATGAAAATCGACCGTATAACCCATCTCGTTAACTGCCTCGAGTGGGAATTCTTCGTTGCTGACTTTAATCTCCTGAAGGCCAATAATATCTGGCGCATGTTGGTCGATAACCGCTTGAAGCTGGTGCAGACGTGCGCGCAGGCCATTGACATTAAATGAGATAATTCTGGTCGTCGCGGGGTCTGGTTTTACAATAGCATTCACGGAACTATTAACTCGCTTTTCTTTTGTTAATTAAGACTAACTGATTGTTTTTTATCTGGGGTAGCAGGCCAATCTGGTCAATAAGAATATGCCCAGCTTCCTGCAACATAGGATCTGATTCGGCAATATTTTCTTCATTCTCATCCTCTTCAGATTCTTTTTTCCAAATCTCTACATCCGCATAGGGTTCCATACCTTTGGATACGCGGCGAATATTTTCCAGCGCCAACACTTCTAAATCCCATTGCTCGGTGCGCGCACGACGCTTTTCAATATTTAGCGAAAGTGCATCATTAGCAGCCCACTCCTCATTGAGTTGCAGCTGACTGAGTAAATGAGCAAAGTCAGGGTCGGCTGCGCTGCGCTTATTATGTCTCGCGGTCAATGGCGCTATATATTGTTTTAGATGGGTAGTCGACTTATGAGGTACAGCGTGAATCCGATCCCAGAGCAGGGCATTTTCTTGGTGGCTTTCACCCACCTCTGCAGCGTCATAGGCGGACGGAAACTCTATATCTGGCAACACGCCACGGTGCTGGGTACTGTCACCGGAAACACGATAAAACTTAGAGACGGTCAGTTTAAGCTGACCACTGCTAAGGCCCGTAACATCCTGTACCGTACCCTTACCAAAACTTTGGCTACCGACGATTAATGCGCGACCATAGTCTTGCAGCGCACCGGCAAAGATTTCCGAAGCCGAGGCACTTAGACGATTAATCATGATAAGAAGAGGGCCATTGTAAACCGCTGGCATAGTGGCGCGCTGATTGCGATAGACCCGCTGATTAGAGTCTTTTATTTGCACGACCGGACCGCTGCCGATAAATAAATCAGTTAACGAAGTAGCCTCATGCAATGAGCCACCACCATTGTTACGCAGATCTAAAACAATACCATCGACCTGTTCTTCACTAAGCTCTTGAAGCAGCTTAAACACGTCTCTGGTCGTACTTTTAAAATCAGGATCGCGCGCCCGATAAGCCTCAAAGTCCATATAAAAAGCGGGGATATCAATCACGCCTAGTTTAAAGCTCTCGCCATCCTGTTCGATATCTAAAATCTTACTCTGCGCAGATTTTTCTTCGAGTTTCACTTTATCTCTAGTAATGGCAACGATCGCCGTACTGTCCGCGGCTTCGCCTTTCGCAGGTATAATTTGCAGCCTGACAACAGAATCTTTGGCGCCCCGAATCAGTGCGACAACTTCATCAATTCTCCAGCCAACCACATCGACTATTTCTTCTTGATCCTGTCCCACACCCATAATCTTATCTTCGGCTTTTAGAATGCCCTGAAGATCTGCTGGGCCACCGGGAATAATTCTGACGACTTTGGTGTATTCGTCTTCAGTACGCAGCTCTGCACCAATCCCTTCTAATGATAGAGACATATTAATTTGGAAGTTCTCGGTAGTGCGGGGCGAGAAGTAGGAGGTGTGAGGATCATAGAGTGAGGCGAGGGCGTTCACGTAGAGCTGAAAAACATCCTGGCTGTCGCGCTGGGTGTACTGTTTGATTTGATTCTGATAGCGTTTGATCAGAAGATCGCGCGCCTTCTCTGGCTCTTTATCATTAAGTAATAGCCGAATCATCGCGTCTTTAATACGCTTGTGCCAAAAGGTTGCAGCCTCATCTGGTGAAGCAAACCAGTCGCGTTTGTCACTATCGAGCACAATAGTGTCATCAGTGGCTAAATCGAAGACGTGATCCTTATCTTGCAGTAGCTCAATATTGGCATTGAGCTGACTAATAGCGCGCTCACGCAGGCGATTAAACATGATATATCCGGGGCTGACATCGCCACGCTTAGCCAAGTCATCGAGTCTAGTTTCCCACTGCATAAATTCATCGATATCATCTTGCAGTAAATAACTCTTAATAGGGTCAAGGTTATCACTGTCTCTTATACACATCTCCGAGCCCACGAGACCAGAGAGGATCTCG
>CAJXVK010000006.1 GCA_913060735.1 uncultured Cellvibrionales bacterium | reverse complement strand
AAGAGCTGAAAGATATTATTGCGATTTTGGGTATGGATGAGCTTTCAGAAGAAGACAAAATGGCCGTAGCACGTGCCCGTAAGATTGAGCGTTTTCTATCGCAGCCATTCCATGTTGCTGAAATTTTCACCGGCTCACCAGGTAAGTACGTATCTCTCAAAGACACCATCGCTGGTTTCCAAGGTATTTTGGACGGGCAGTATGATGAGCTGCCAGAGCAGGCGTTCTACATGGTTGGCTCTATCGACGAAGCGGTAGAAAAAGCGAAAAACATATAAATTGCAGCAAGCAAAGGCAATAAAGAAATGGCTATAACAGTTCATTGTGACATCGTAAGTGCGGATGAATCCCTGTTCTCCGGGTTGGTCGAGATGGTTGTTGCCACTGGATCGCTTGGCGAACTGGGTATTACAGCTGGACATGCGCCGCTGCTGAGCGATTTGCGCCCTGGGCCGGTTCGCCTGGTCAAACAGAATGGTGAAGAAGAGGTTTACTATCTGTCGGGTGGCTACTTGGAAGTGCAGCCAAATACTATCTCAATACTGGCTGATACAGCAGTGCGAGCAGATGATATTGATGAAGCGGCAGCAGCGGAAGCGGTAAAAGAAGCTGAAACTGCGCTGGCCAACCAGTCGGGCGAGATAGAGTACTCGAAAGCTGCCGCTATGTTAGCGGAATCCACAGCCCAGCTTCGTACAGTTCAGACATTACGCAAGAAATTAGGTGGCTAATCGGTCGCCGATTAAAAAGGGTGGCTTAGCCGCCCTTTTTTTTGCCTGCAGTGTTTAGCCTGACGAGCCACTCTGGCTTGCGGCCAACCCCTATAGCACTTGTGTTGTTGCCCATTTGACAGTACCGTGATCAGTTACAAAACTTATGTTAATTGCCATAGACCGGAGCATTTAAAAACCGCCCATGACCAGTACGGATATTGTTATTCTCGCCGCCGGCAAAGGCACTCGCATGCAGTCTGCTCTGCCTAAAGTACTGCATCAATTAGCAGGACAACCCATGCTGGCTCATGTATTAGCGGCGGCCGATACTGTAGCCAATGGCAAAAAGATTGTGGTTACTGGGCATGGTGCCGAGCAGTTAGAACAGGCCACCGCGACCAGCGGTAGTATATTTGTTCAGCAGACAGAACAGTTAGGCACAGCTCACGCGGTACAAATGGCTGTCCCCCATTTACGCGCCGACGCCAAGGTTCTAATTCTCTATGGCGATGTACCTCTGATAAGCCCAGATACCATCAGCAAGATGTTAACCGCCGTATCTGCAAAAAATATTAGTTTGCTCACCATCAACCTCGACAATCCCATGGGCTATGGGCGCATTGTGCGCAACCAGGTCGGTGAGATTGACTCCATTATTGAACAGAAAGATGCCAACCCAGAACAGCTTGCTATAAAAGAGATCAATACCGGTGTTTTGGCCTTGGGCACTAATCAGTTGATTGAATGGCTACCGCAAATTGGCAATAACAATGCTCAGGGCGAATATTATCTAACCGATCTTATTGCCCTTGCTCGCGCCAATGGCTACAACATAACCAGCATTCAACCCACATCGACAACTGAGGTAGAGGGAGTGAATAATCGAATTCAATTGAGTCAACTAGAACGCGCCCATCAGCTACAGCTCGCTGAAGCACTGATGCTTTCAGGAACCACTTTGGCAGATCCAAGCCGATTTGATCAGCGTGGGAAACTTAGTGCAGGGACAGATAATTTTATCGATGTGAACTGTATTTTTGAGGGCCAGGTTCATTTAGGCTCAGGTGTCCGCATTGGGCCAAATTGCCATATTGTAGACAGCATTATCGGTGATGGTGTTGAGATTAAATCCAATACAGTCATCGAATCAGCTGATATTGGTAACTTCGCAACTCTTGGCCCTTTCGCCAGAATTCGTCCAGGCACCAAGCTGGGCAAAAATACTAAAGTCGGCAACTTTGTTGAAACTAAAAAAACCATTGTAGGCGATGGCAGTAAAATCAATCACCTCAGCTATGTCGGTGATGCCGAGTTGGGCGAAAACGTCAACGTCGGTGCAGGCACCATTACCTGCAACTACGACGGCGTTAATAAACATAAAACCGATATTGGCGATGGTGCCTTTATTGGCTCTAATAGCACCCTGATTGCACCAGTAACAATCGGTGAGCAGGGATTCGTAGCAGCGGGTTCTACATTAACACAGGATGTTTCTGCTAGCGCGCTGGCTGTTAGCAGATCAAAACAACGTAATATCGAGGGCTGGAAACGCCCCACTAAAAAGGATAGTTAATCTATGTGCGGAATTGTTGGCGCAGCCACCCAGAGAAATGTTTATAAAATACTCATTGAAGGGCTTCGTCGTTTAGAGTATCGCGGCTATGATTCAGCAGGCCTATCAATAATTGATGAAAACCAAACCATACAAACTAGAAAGAATATTGGCAAGGTAGCGGAGCTGGAAGCAGTAGCCGCGCAAAACCCTTTGTCCGGCCATACAGGCATTGCACATACAAGGTGGGCCACTCACGGAGAGCCAAGCACAAAAAACTCTCATCCACATACGTCGGCCGGTGTATCAGTTGTACACAATGGCATTATTGAAAACCATGATGAACTGCGTCGTGAAATGACCACTGCTGGCTATACTTTTCTGTCCGCCACAGATACCGAAGTTATTGCCCACCTAGTAAATCATTATTTAATAACAGAAAAAAGTCTGCGTAGCGCCGTACAAAAAACCATAGAGCGCCTAGAAGGTGCCTATGCATTAGGTGTTATTGCGGAAGATGAACCGAACCGTATTATCGCTGCTCGCAGTGGTAGCCCATTGGTCATTGGTGTCGGCATTGATGAAAACTTTATCGCCTCAGATCAAATGGCATTGCGACAAGTCACCGATCGTTTTATCTTTTTAGAAGAAGGAGATCTGGTTGAGCTTAGCCACGAGGCTTATCAAATTTTCGATATAGCCAATAATAAAGTTGACCGGCCCATGCAAGAATTGCATGAGAAAGATCAGGTCGCAGAAAAAGGCGAGTATCGCCACTTTATGCAGAAAGAAATGTTTGAACAGCCTACTGTATTAGCAAATACGTTTGCTGGTCGAATCGCTGACAATCATATCCGTGACGCTATTTTCGGTTACCAAGCGGAAGAACTATTTCAAAAAACCAACGCCATACATATTATTGCCTGTGGCACTAGCTTCCATTCCGGTCTTGTCGCCAAGTATTGGTTGGAGCAATATGCCGGAGTACCCTGCCAAGTAGAAGTTGCCAGTGAATACCGCTACCGACAGGTTGCAGTTCCCGAAGGAACGCTGTTTGTCACAATTTCACAATCCGGAGAAACGGCAGATACATTAGCTGCCCTGCGTAAAGCCAAAGAAAATGGCTACCTGGGATTTTTGGCAATCTGTAATGTTGCCAACAGCTCATTGGTTCGTGAGTCAAATATTTCACTAATGACCATGGCTGGGCCAGAGATTGGCGTAGCATCTACTAAGGCATTTACTACTCAGTTAGTTGCACTGCAACTTCTCTCTTTATCATTAGCAAAACACAAAGGATTGGACGCAAAGACTGAAAAAGAACTTGTGCAAAACCTGCACAAATTGCCGGAGCTCAGCGAACAGGTATTAGCGTTAGACCCTGTTATCGAAGCAGTATCGGAATCATTTGCCAACAAACATCACGCTTTATTTTTAGGTCGCGGCGAACAATATCCGATCGCGCTTGAAGGCGCCCTTAAGCTAAAAGAAATATCTTATATTCATGCTGAAGCCTATCCATCTGGGGAGCTAAAGCATGGTCCACTGGCACTAGTTGATGAAGATATGCCCGTTGTAACCGTTGCTCCCAATAATGAATTATTGGAAAAATTAAAATCTAATTTACATGAAGTGCGCGCTCGCGGCGGTCAGTTATTCGTCTTTGCAGATCGTGATTCAGGATTTGTTAGTGAACCCGGGATCACAGTTATTGATATGCCGCATGTTCCCCAAAGCTTGGAAGCCATTATTTATACATTGCCATTACAGATGCTTTCGTATCATGTGGCATTACTAAAGGGGACTGATGTAGATCAGCCCAGAAACTTAGCTAAATCGGTTACGGTAGAGTAGAAAAAATGGTGCATTAAGAAGAGGGATTCATCCTCAGATGGGAAGGTCTGGGGTCACCTTGCTTATTATAGTCGCGAGTACGGCAGTATTTGTTCAAGTGATAACGCCAGAGCAGCATAGCTACATCCACCTTTTAATTCCCTTTACTCTGGGATCTTTGGCTCACTCAATTTGGGCAATAAGAAAATTTAAAATAACGGGCAATGTTCGATATCGTAATGCCCCTATATTTTCAATGATCGGTGGTTACGTGGGCGCTTTTACGCTTATGCCTGGGCATATTTTTCATCAATTAATTTTCGGTTAAAAGAACCTGTATTCGTCGATTAAATATATCGATGATGTCAGGGGCTTCTCAGCGAGGCTAGTCCCTCTTGCAGCTTCTGAAGATGATGCTGTAGTTGCGGCCCCTTTTTCTTTGCAACGCCAATCGCCAGTACGTCAATCACAGCAAGATGTGCGATTCGCGATGACAGTGGCGTATAGATTTTAATATCTTCCTTGGCATCGACTTCAATTGCGATACTTGCATTGCGGGCTATAGGTGAGCCGCTAGGTGCGATGGCAATAACAACGCCACCAGCCTGTTTAACTAACTCCATTGAATCTATTAAGGCCTGAGTGCGACCCGATTGAGAGATTGCTACAACGACATCTCCAGAATGAAGCGAAGTTGCGGACATATTTTGTAGATGGGGGTCGGAGTATGCAGCGGAGGTAATTTGCAGGCGGAAGAATTTATGCTGAGCGTCGAAAGCAACAGCGGCCGATGCGCCAAAGCCATAAAACTCTACCCGCTCGGCGGCACAAATAGCAGCAACGGCAGCATCGAGGCGTTCGATCACAAGGCTCTCCCGAACCTTTAATAAGGTGTCTACAGTCGAGTCAAACACCTTGTGGGTATATTCCCGGGTTGAATCCGTATCTGTTACAGCGATCTGGCCATAACTTGGGCTTGATGCCAGCTGTTGCGCCAGAGCAAGTTTAAAGTCTTGGAAACCATGACAGCCTACCGCGCGGCAAAAACGTACCACCGTTGGCTCGCTCACCTCCGCTTCTTGGGCGAGATCGACAATGCGCATGCGAATCACCTGCAAAGGGTTCTTGAGTACAAAGCCGGCGACCTTGCGCTCAGATTTGCGAAGTTCAGGGAGCGTATCGCTAATGGTTTGGGTGAGTTCAGCAGGTTTCATAATAAATCCAAAAACAAATTATGTAAAAAATTTACAAGAAAAGGCTTAGAAATACCAGTTTTGTAGTAAAAAAAGTGTATTAGACCGGATATACCCACTATATCGGGCAATAAATCTCGATTCTCAGGATTAAAAAGTAAAAAAGAAATTGCCGTTGCCCCGTATTTTGATCACTAAGTTGCTAGAATGCAGGCCTATGGACGTTACCCCAATACTCAATAATTTAAATCCTGCTCAGGAAGAAGCCGTTACCAGTGATAAGAAACACCTGCTGGTTTTGGCTGGCGCTGGCAGCGGTAAGACCCGCGTACTGGTTCATCGTATTGCCTGGAAGATTCAGGTCGATGGTCTCTCCCCCTACAGCATATTAGCGGTAACCTTTACCAATAAGGCCGCGCGGGAAATGCGTGAGCGTATTGACGATCTATTGGGCATGTCATTGCGGGGCATGTGGGTAGGCACCTTTCATGGTTTAGCCCATCGCCTGTTAAAAGCCCATTGGCGTGATGTAAACCTGCCAGAGAATTTTCAAATCCTCGATTCTGACGATCAGCTGCGACTGGTGAAACGAGTGATGCGCGCCATGGACCTCGATGAGCAGCGCTGGCCCCCCAAGCAGGCTCAGTGGTGGATCAATGGGCAAAAAGATGAAGGTCTGCGCGCCGCCCATATTCAAGAAGGTGGTGACCCCTACTTGGCAACAATGCTGCGCATCTATCGTGAGTATGAAGCCACTTGCGAACGTTTGGGTGTTATCGACTTTGCTGAACTTCTGTTGCGTGCTCTGGAATTATGGAAGAACAAACCAGAGGTGCTGGATCACTACCAGCAGCGCTTCCAACATATTTTGGTAGACGAGTTTCAGGATACCAATGCAGTGCAATATGCCTGGCTGAGAATACTGGCCGGCAAAGTGAGTGGCGTTACTGCAGTAGGCGATGATGACCAGTCTATCTATGGATGGCGCGGCGCTAAAGTTGAAAATATTCTTAGTTACGAACGAGATTTTTCCGATACCCATACGGTTAAGCTAGAGCAAAATTATCGCTCTACCTCTAATATTCTAAATGCGGCAAACGCCGTTATTTCAAAAAATGCTGAGCGTTTAGGCAAGAGCCTCTGGACCGATGCTGGCGAAGGTGAAGCTATTGCACTGTATGCCGCATTTAATGAACATGACGAGGCCCGTTTTATTGCCGATCGATTGCACAGCTGGAGCAATGATGGCAACCGCCGTGAAGACTCGGCAATTTTATATAGATCCAATGCGCAATCGCGCGTTTTAGAAGCGGCACTATTGCAGGCCGATATTCCCTACCGTATTTATGGTGGCCAGCGTTTCTATGAGCGCCTCGAAATTAAAAATGCCCTCTCCTATTTGCGCCTGATGTTAAATTGTCACGATGATGTCGCCTTTGAGCGGGTGGTTAATGTGCCGACTCGAGGCATTGGTGATCGCACCTTGGAGTTAATGCGAGAGTTAGCGCGTGAGCAGCAAACATCAATGTGGGGCGCTGCGGCTCTTATTGTTAAAGAAAAACGGCTGGCCGCGCGAGCCACTAATGCCATAGCGGTTTTTATAGAGTTGATTAATGAAATGAGCGGCCAACATGATGAGTTGCCGCTGGCAGAGCAAGCCGAGAATGCAATTGCCCACAGTGGTTTAATCGAAATGCATCGCCGTGAAAAAGGTGAGCGCGGCCAGGCGCGAGTTGAAAACCTCGAGGAATTAGTCAGTGCCTGTCGTAATTTTGAGGCAGAGGATAATGACTTGCCGGTGTTGCCGCAATTTCTAGATCAGGTGGCTTTGGATGCCGGCGATCGCCAAGCCGAAGAAGACGAGGATGCGGTGCAATTGATGACATTGCACAGCGCCAAAGGTTTGGAGTTTCCCTTAGTGTTTATCGCTGGGATGGAAGAAAATTTATTTCCTCACAAAATGTCCATTGATGAGCCGGGGCGTTTAGAGGAAGAGCGAAGGCTGGCCTATGTTGGCATTACCCGCGCTATGCAAAAACTTTATTTGACCTTCGCTGAGAGCAGATCCATTTATGGCAGTGAATCGTTTAACTCTGTGTCTCGATTTGTACGCGATATTCCCAAAGAGGTTATCGAAGAAGTCCGACTGCAAAATAATATCGCCAGGCCAACTAGCTATGCAGCTGGCGCGATACAAAGTGATGAGGGTGGTGATACGGGATTTGGTCTTGGTCAGCAGGTTTTCCATAATGTATATGGCGAAGGCGTTATCCTAAATTTTGAAGGCAATGGTCCACGGGCAAGGGTGCATGTCAGTTTTGAAGCTGTGGGCACAAAAATATTAATTTTGGCATCGGCGAACTTATCCGCTGTATAGACTTACAAAAATAAAAAGGGGTAAAAAATGCGCGTTGTAATCATGGTACTACTGTCACTGATTCTAGCCAGCTGCGGCGGCAAAGACGGAGACCCTGCAACTGCAGGCACTGTCGATATGCAAAAGATCTATAAGTGGAAGCTTGTCACCACTTGGCCAAAAAATTATCCCGGGCTGGGCACTGCGCCAGAAAACTTCGCTAAAAAAGTTGAGGCGATGAGTGGCGGTCGTATCCAAATAAAAGTGTTTGGTGCGGGCCAGTTAGTACCTGCCTTTGAAGTCTTTGATGCGGTTTCTCAAGGAACTGCGGAGATCGGTCATGGCGCAGCCTACTACTGGACAGGAAAGTCTAAAGCGACCGGGTTTTTTACCTCGGTACCCTTTGGTCTTAATGCTCAGGAAATGAATGGCTGGCTACATTATGGCGGTGGCTTGGAATTATGGCGCGAACTCTACTCTCCCTTTAATCTGATTCCTTTTGCTGGTGGCAGCACTGGGGTGCAAATGGCCGGTTGGTTTAACCGCGAGATTAATTCAATGGAAGATATAAAGGGCTTAAAAATGCGTATCCCAGGATTAGGCGGCGATGTCATTACTCGTGCCGGCGGTGTGTCTGTGACTATACCGGGGGGTGAACTCTACACCTCCATGCAGACTGGTGTGATTGACGCGACCGAATGGGTGGGGCCATACAATGATCTAGCATTTGGTTTTCATCAGGTGGCAAAATATTATTACTACCCAGGCTGGCATGAGCCAGGCTCGATTTTGGAATTGATTGTCAATAAAAATGCCTATACATCGCTACCGGCAGACCTTCAAGCGATTGTTGAAGGCGCAGCTCGAGCGGTTAATCAGGATATGCTCGATGAGTACACTGCGCGCAACAACAGTGCCTTAGTGGAGCTGGTTGAAACACATAGCGTTGATGTGAGAAAACTGCCTGACGACGTGATTGCCGAGTTACGTAGACTATCCGCTGAGGTGCTGGATGAGCTAGGACAGGATTCAGAAATCTCCGGTCGAATTGCTGAATCAGTAAAGGCATTTAAAAAACAGGCTATGGAATATCATGCTATTTCTGAAGAGGCCTATTACAAGGCGCGTAAAGAACAGTAGCCTATATGGTGAGTAAATTAAAAAAGGCTGGTGAATACCGGCCTTTTTTATGTGCTAAAGAATAACTCATTAGTGCTCACGGGCTCTAGTTTTTCCAGAATGTTGGGGTAAATAACACCAGCAGGGTGAAGATTTCTAAACGCCCTAACAGCATGCCCCAGCACAGCACCCATTTAGCAAAGCTGCTGATATCCGCATAGTTGGTTGCCACAGCGCCGAGACCGGGACCGAGATTGTTGAGCGCCGCAGCGGTAGCCGACCAAGCTGTGACATAGTCCAAACCAGATGCCAGCAATAACAACACCATCAGATAAAAGATTGCCAAATAGACACCAAAGAATGCCCAGATCGCATCTGCCACTCGCTCGGGAATTTGACGATTACTAATCTTGATCGGTAACAGGGCGTTCGGATGTACTAACCGGTATATCTCGCGGATAACCTGCTTGCCCAATATCAGCATACGTCCGATTTTAATACCGCCACCCGTAGAGCCAGCGCAGGCACCAAAGAAAGACAAAAACAATAAGAAGAATGGCAGAAAGGTCGGCCAGCTACTGAACTCTGTGGTGGAAAAGCCAGTGGTAGTCATAATCGATACCAGCTGGAAGGTACCCTGACTAATACTCTCGTTCCAGTTATAGGTGCCGCTGTAAAAAAGGTAGAGGCAAGTAATAACAATACCAATCAGCAGCAGATAGATGTACATGCGTGCCTCAGGATCCTGCCAATAGGAACTTAGGCTACGGTTGTGCCAGACTAAATAATGCAGCGCAAAGTTAAGGCCCGAGATGATCATAAAAAACATACAGATCGACATAATAAGGCCGCTATCAAAAAAGCCGATGCTCGCATCATGGGTAGAAAAGCCACCGATGGCGACGGTAGAAAAGCTGTGGCTAATGGCGTCAAAGCCGCTCATACCTGCGGCCCAATAAGCCAGTGCACAGGCGGCAGTTAGACCGAGATAGATACGGAATAGCACAGTCGCTGTTTCGGTGATACGTGGAGTCAGTTTGGAATCTTTGATCGGACCCGGAGTTTCTGCGCGATAGATCTGCATACCACCGACACCCAACATGGGCAAAATGGCAACGGCAATAACGACTATACCTATGCCGCCTAGCCACTGTAGCTGTTGACGATAGTAGAGAATTGATTTGGGCAGATCGTCCAGTCCAGATATTACGGTTGCACCCGTGGTGGTCAAGCCAGAGACTGACTCAAACAGCGCGTTCATAAAGTTTAGTTGCAGCGCCTCTGAAAGCATCAGGGGCAAGGCGCCAAAGGTGCTCAGTACCAGCCAGAAAAACACTGTGACAATAAAGCCATCGCGGGTGCGCAGCTCACCGCTACTGTTTCGCGAGGGTAACCAGAATGCCATGCCCACGAGTAGAGTGATGGCAAAGGCTGACAAAAATGTTGAGGAGGTATTCTCGCTAAACAGCCAGCCGACAAAAATAGGTGTCAGCATGGTGAGACTGAAGATCATCAGCAGTATGCCAAGAACTCGGGCGATAACGGCAATATGCATAGCGACTTACGTCCTAGAAAAAGGAGAAGTTAACGGCAAACAACTTCTCGACAGCTTTGGTGTTTTCTTTATCGACCACAAACACAATAACATGGTCATTATTCTGAATAACGGTGTCATGATGGGCAATAATTACCTCACCATCACGTACCAGTGCCGCCAGTGTAGCGCCCGGGGGCGATTTAATATCGCCGATCGCACGGCCTACAACCTTAGAACTTTTTTCATCACCATGAACAATAATTTCTAGGGCTTCAGCAGCACCACGTCTAAGTGAGTGCACGCTTACAGTATCGCCTCTGCGAACATGGGTAAGCAGCGAACTCGTTGTTGCCTGCTGTGGCGAGATAGCGATATCAATTTCGCCGCCCTGCATCAAATCGGCGTAAACCGGATTGCTGATTAGGGTCATGACCTTGCGCGCGCCTAAACGCTTGGCTAGCAGCGATGCCATAATATTGACTTCGTCATCATTGGTTAGAGCGAGAAATACATCGGTCTTATCGATGTTCTCATCCAGCAGTAATTCTTGATCTGTGGCTGAGCCTTTCAATACCACAGCCCTATTCAACTGCTCAGAGAGGAATGCTGCGCGGTTGGCTGAGAATTCAATAATCTTGATATTGTATTCTTCTTCCAAAGCCTTGGTCAGGCGGAAGCCAATATTACCGCCACCGGCAATCATCAGCCGACGATAGGGTTTTTCAAGGCGGCGCAATTCGCTCATCACTTTGCGAATATTCTGTTTAGCGGCAATAAAGAATACTTCATCACCGTCTTCAATCACTGTGTCACCCACGGGGAACAGAGCACCATCTTTGCGGAAGATGGCAGCGACTCGGGCATCCACATTGGGTATATGTTCTTTTAATGTGCGCAGCTCTTGGCCGACTAAAGGACTATTAGCCACGGCACGCAATGCCACTAGTTGCAGTGCGCCATCGGCGAAATCTAGTACTTGCAGTGCGCCGGGTTGTTCGACCAATCTACGGATATAGTTGGTCACTACCTGTTCTGGTGTGATCATCACATCGACAGGCATATGCTTATCATTAAACAGCAGGTTCTTATATTTTGGATTGGTGTAATTTTGTGCGCGGACCCGAGCAATTTTGGTTGGGGTGTGAAATAGCGAGTAGGCGACCTGACAGGCGATGATATTAATTTCATCGCTGTTAGTGACAGCGACCAGCATATCGGCATCTTCAATACCGGCTCTGACCAGCACATCTGGATAACAGCCGGTGCCAATTACTGTGCGAATATCGAGTCGGTCCTGCAGCGCACGCAGCGCGTTATCGTTGATATCGACAACGGTGATATCGTTGTATTCGCGGGCTAAGTTTTCTGCCAGTGTTGCGCCAACCTGCCCAGCGCCGACTATTACTATTTTCATTATTATCCCGAGTCGCTTAAATCAAAGCTTGCTGAGTCTTGAGTAATAAAAACCATCGTTACCATTCACCCGTGGAAATAGTTGCCGCCCATGGTCTGTTGCTACTCCCCAGTTCGCGTCAATGGTCAGTACTTCTGCATCATTGTGTGAGCGGACAAAATTCTTAATAATTTCATCGTTCTCATCGGACAGTATCGAGCAGGTTGCGTAGAGTAAAATACCGCCCGGCTTCAATGTTTGCCACAGGCTGGCTAATATCTGCCCCTGAATGGCTGCTAGCTTATCAATATCCGCGGGTTTGCGCAGTATTTTGATATCTGGATGACGACGAATAACGCCACTGGCTGAACAGGGTGCATCCAGCAGTATTCGATCATAGCTATTTCCATCCCACCAGCCGTCTAAATCGTTGGCATCAGCTGCCTTTAAGTCGGCCTCTAATTCAAGTCTGGTCAGGTTTTCTTCCACTCGGACTAAGCGGCGTGGCTCCAGGTCAATGGCCAATAACGACTGCAGGTCTGGTTGGCTCTCGAGAATATGACAGGTCTTGCCGCCGGGTGCGCAGCAGGCATCTAGCACTCGCTGCCCTTTGTCGAGCATCAGTAGATTAGCGGCTAACTGGGCAGCCTCGTCCTGAACGCTGACATGGCCATTACTAAAGTTGGGCAACTCGCTGACGTCGCAGGGGCGATCAAGCAAAATGCCCTGATCACTATGCGGCGTAGCGCTAGCGGGAATGTCAGCTTGAGCAAGACAATCGAGATAGTCTTGACGCGAGTTACGCAGGGCATTGGTTCGCAATGTCATAGGGGCGCGTTGATTATTGGCCGCAATAATCTTTGTGGCTATTTCTTGGGGCCAGGAATCGTGGATTTTCTTTAGCAACCACTTTGGATGAGCTGTTTGAAATACAGCATTATCAGCCTGTCCCTCTATTAGGCCCTGTTGTTGACGCTGGAAATTTCGCAGCACCGCATTGACCAAGCCCTTTGCCCAGGGCCGATTGAGTTTGCTTGCGGCGGAAACGGTTTCATTAATAATGGCATGCTCCGCGATGCGCATATGCATCAGCTGATATATCCCGCAGGCCACCAGCCCCTGAATCTCCAAATCTTTCTCACGCAGAGGCTTTTGAATCAGACTTTTAAGCAGGATACTAATTTGTGGGTACCACCGCATGGTGCCGAAGCACAGCTCTTTTAACAGCGAACGGTCTTTTTCGTCGACCTTTTCACTGTACTCGGGCAATAGTGCAGAAAGGGATCGACCGCGCAAAACGCCGGAGATGACCTCGGCTGCTGCCGCTCTGGTATTGAGAGTTTTATTATTTTTGCCAGCCATAAATTATTGATTGAACTGTTTGTCAGGGGCGAACAGCTCAGCCCGTGATCTAAGAATCTCGGATACCGGCATTCGAGATTTGCCCGCAAGTTGTATTTCTGTCAATAAAAGACAGCCCTGCCCACAGGCTACCAATAGGCCATTATTATCTGCAGCCAGTATCTGGCCTGGTGAGGCTTGCTGTTCAGATGCGACCTGCGCCCCCCATATCTTCACTCTCTGGCCGCCTATCTCTGTGTAGGCCGCAGGGAATGGATTAAAGGCACGGATACGCCGATCAATCATTGCTGCTGACTCTGACCAATTGATCAACGCTTCTATTTTGTCTATTTTTTTGGCGTAAGTACTCTGGTCATTGTCCTGCGCAGTGGCAACGGCGGTGCCGGCTTCTATCTTATCGAGAGTTCCCAATAGTGCGGGTCCGCCCAGCGCGGCGAGTTTGTTATAGAGCGAACCACTGGTTTCATTCGCATCTATAGTGCAGCGGGTAATAGTCAACATGGCGCCAGTATCTAGACCGGCGTCCATCTGCATAATAGTGATGCCTGTCTCATTGTCGCCAGCCTCGACCGCGCGCTGAATAGGAGCGGCACCGCGCCAGCGTGGCAGGATGGAACCATGCACATTGATACAGCCAAGCTTTGGAGTATCCAAAATAACCTGTGGAAGAATGAGACCATAGGCCACAACCACCATAATATCTGCCTGCAAGCGGGCAAGAATGGCCTGTTGCTCGGCGTCTTTTAACGATTGGGGTTGGTAAATATCTAGATTGTTTTGCGCGGCAAATAATTTAACCGGGCTGGCCATGAGCTTTTTGCCACGTCCGGCTGGCCGGTCGGGTTGGGTATAAACCGCAACAATATCATGTTGGCGGATTAGCGCCTGAAGATGAGTCGCGGCGAAATCTGGAGTTCCTGCGAAAATTATCTTCAAGCGGTCGCCTATGCCCTTTGTTTTTTGAGCTTGGTACGAATGCGCTGTCGCTTTAAGGGAGACAGATAATCAACGAATAGCTTGCCTTCCAAATGATCAATTTCATGTTGAATGCAAACGGCCAACAGACCATTGGCTTCCTCTTCAAATGCATTGCCATCACGATCTAGTGCACGAATAATCACATGGACTGGGCGATCGACCGGCTCATAGAAACCTGGTACTGACAGGCAGCCCTCTTCATAGGGGCTAGTTTCTGGCTCCAGCACTTCAATTTCCGGGTTGATAAATACCCTTGGCTGGCTTTTGTCTTCAGATAGATCCATCACGATAACGCGCTGATGCACATCGACCTGAGAAGCCGCTAAACCGATACCATTGGCATCTGCCATGGTTTCAAACATGTCATCAATCAGATTTCTGATGCTGTCATCGACCACCGTTACTGGCGCAGCTTTAATGCGCAATCGGGGGTTTGGATATTCAAGAATGTTTAGTCTGGCCATAGCGAATGTGATGGATTTCTAGAAAATTAGTTAAAAGCATTGCTACCATTAGATTAATACGGAAGCATCTCCATGGTTTCATGTCTCTCAAGGCGAGATTATACATTAGGGGAAAGGACTCGACATGAAAAAAATTGTACTTGGATTTATGCTGTTAGTTAGTGCAGCGATCAGTACGCAGGGAGCAGAACAGCATCAGCTTCTCAATGAAGATATACCCGATCAATATGAGGTAGAAAAGGGTGATACTCTCTGGGATATTGCAGCAATTTTTCTTCGCGACCCTTGGATGTGGCCTGAAATTCGGCATGCTAACCAGCAAATCGACAACCCCCACCTTATACACCCCGGTGATTTAATTTCCCTAGTCTATATCGATGGCAAGCCGCGCTTACAGGTTAATCGCAGTCGTGAGTATAAATTATCTCCGCAGATTCGCACTATCGATCACCAGCAAGCCGTCGCCGCCCTGCCCCTCGATACTATTGATAATTTTCTGTCCAAAAGCCTTGTCACCAGTAGTGCTGAGCTCAATGCAGCGCCCTACGTGCTGGGCGGTTATGAGCGCCGTCTGTTGATGGGTATGGGGGATGATTTTTATGCTCGGGGCGACTTTACTGACAACCAGCTGAACTACGGCATCTATCGTCGCGGTGACCCCTATATTGAACCCTCTACCGGGGAAGTTCTGGGGCTGCGGGCTGAAGATGTGGGCTCTGCCAAGGTTAAGGCGGTAAAAGACAGTATTGCTACCCTTGGCGCGACCCGCTCTGTTGGTGAAATTCGTTTTAAGGACCGCCTGCTTAGCCACGAGCAGCGGAGCCTTGTATCGTCCTTCTATCCTCGGGCCCCCAAAGATAAAGTTGCCGGTGTGGTGTTAAATGTTGAGGGTGGCGTGCGTAATGCTGGAGCGCTTGATGTTGTTGCACTTAATCGTGGCAATCGCGATGGTCTACAAGCTGGCGACACTCTGGCTATTTATAAGGAAGGCGAAATGATCAAAGATCGGATAGCGGATGAGCGCATTCGTCTGCCCGATGAGCGTATCGGTTTATTAATGGTGTTTTCCACTTATGAAAAAATGAGTTTTGGGTTGGTAATGCAGGCCGATAGGCAGCTCGATATTGGCGATCTCGTTCGCAACCCATAGCATTAAACCTTCTGTGTGCTCTTGCCTTGCCACAAAAACCTCGGCTTGAATAATATAGGAATGGATCATGGCATGTGCAGACGCCCTCGAAACCCACTATGCTTTGGTCGCGCAGTATCTGGCACAATTTCCACCTAAACTACAGTCCCAGCTAGTTGACCAGACAGGCAGCTATACCGCTTTATTTACCGAGCCAGCAGAGTGTTTTGCCTCTCAATTTCAAGAGGCTATTCGATGGGTACAGGAGGGCTATCATAGGCAACATTGGTCGCATCGGCTCAATTTCACCCTGCAAGTTATTGAGCGTGTTGGTGCTCGAATCATTCCCATCACCTCGCCAGATTACCCGCAGCAACTTAAACAGATAAGCAGCGCCCCACCATTGCTCTATGTGCGAGGCGAAATCGACAGTCTACATTTACCCCAGATCGCTATAGTCGGCAGTCGTCGTATGACACGAGGTGGCGAGAGCAATGCGCTGCGGTGGAGCCGGTTTTTGGCAAGCAGTGGATTTGTTATTACCAGCGGTCTGGCAATGGGGGTGGATGGGTGCGCCCATCGCGGAGCGCTGGATGCTGCGGCCGGCAAAACCATTGCGGTGATGGCGACGGGCATAGAGAGTATCTATCCTCGGCAGCACGCCGAGCTTGCGGCACAGATTTTAGACTCTGGCGGAACATTGATTACCGAGTTTCATCCCAATGAAAACCCCCTGCCAACCCATTTTCCAAGGCGCAACCGCATTATTAGCGGACTGAGTCTCGGGGTCTTAGTTATAGAGGCCGCGGTAAAAAGTGGCTCTTTAATTACCGCTCGCTATGCACTGGAGCAAAATCGAGAGGTGTTTGCCATACCCGGCTCTATCCACAACCCTCAGAGTCGAGGTTGCCATCTACTGATCAAGCAGGGTGCACATCTAGTGGAGTCTGCCGACGATATTATCTCTGAGCTGGGTGGTGCTCTTGCAGCGGTTGCGGCGACGGTTAAAAAAACCCAGCTAAAACAGCCAATATTGGATCAGCAGGAGGACGACTTACTCAAGATATTAGGTTTTGATCCTGTTGATTTAGATAGCCTTGGACGAGAGACTAATTTGCCGGTTGAGAAACTCTCCGAGCTTCTTGTTGGCCTTGAGTTAAAGGGCATAATTTGCAATGAAAATGGTTTTTATCAGCGTCTGACCTAGCCGCAGTCATACAGTCCTGTTGCACCTGTTCTAAAGTTCCGGTAGCCTGCGCAATTCTTCAAAAAGGAGCCCTTAAATGAGCAAACCCTTCGTAGCAATATTGATGGGATCTGATTCTGATCTACCAGTAATGGAAGCCAGTTTTGCAGTCCTAAAGCAGTTCGACATTCCCTTTGAAGTGAAGGTAACTTCAGCCCACCGTACTCCGGAAGCTACCCATAGCTTTGTAACCGATGCTGACGCGCGCGGTTGCGCGGCCTTTATCTGTGCTGCAGGTATGGCGGCACACCTTGCTGGTGCTGTTTCGGCGACTACATTAAAACCTGTTATCGGCGTGCCTATTAATGGATCGCTGGACGGTTTGGATGCGCTGTTATCAACGGTACAGATGCCTGGCGGAATTCCCGTTGCCACTGTTGCTATTGGTAAAGCAGGAGCAAAAAACGCAGCCTATCTAGCCGCCCAAATTATTGGTGTTGGCGACCCTGAAATGCATCAAAAATTGATCGCTGAGCGTGCGGCCAATGCAGCGGCCATTATTGCCAAAGATGCGGCTCTTCAGGAAAAGCTGAAAAATAGCTGATCACAGCAGTGATCAATTGGTGCAATCACCCCAAAATCTGCCGTGCAGCGACTGAGTTGCAGACCGAGGGTGTGATTGCCTATCCTACCGAAGCAGTATGGGGCCTGGGCTGTGATCCATGGTCTCAGTCTGCTGTATATAAAATTCTTAGCTTAAAGCGTCGCTCCGAGGCCAAGGGCCTCATCTTGATTGCCTCTGATATTGATCAGCTTGCGCCTTTTTTACAGGGACTTGATGAGGATCATCGGGTGCGCATGTTAATGGATTACAATAAGCCAGTAACTTGGCTGGTTCCTGATAATGGCGCAGCGCCAAATTGGATCGTTGGTGCACATGACACAGTTGCGCTGCGCATTACTACTCATCCAGTAGCCGCAGCTTTATGCCAACTATTTGCCGGCCCTCTGGTATCGACATCGGCGAACCCTCAGGGTTTACCTGCTGCTACCACCGGACTTAAAGTGAGGAGCTACTTTGGCCGTGGTGTTGATTATCTGGCGCCAGGCAATGTTGGGCAGTCGCAGCAAGCCAGTGAAATTCGCCACCTAATAACCTCAGAGGTCATCCGTCCGGGATAATATGCAGCAAATCGATAAAAATCTGGTTAAAGACTATCTGCTGGCATTGCAAGACAGCATCTGTGATGCGTTGCAATCCGAAGATGGTGCTGAATGGCAAGAGGATAGCTGGGTTCGCGAGGAAGGCGGTGGCGGGCGCAGTCGTGTTGTGGTCGATGGTCCGGTAATTGAGAAGGGCGGGGTTAATTTCTCCCATGTCTTTGGTGATCAGATGCCCGCGTCGGCGACGCAAAACCGTCCAGAGCTGGCAGGCCGCAGCTTTGAGGCGATGGGCGTTTCTCTGGTAATTCATCCCAATAACCCCAATGTGCCGACTTCCCATGCCAATGTACGTTTCTTTATCGCCGAAAAAGAAGGCGCAGACCCTGTATGGTGGTTTGGCGGTGGCTATGACCTCACGCCCTACTACGGTAATCAAGACGACTGCACTCATTGGCATCAGACCGCCAAAGAGGCCTGTGACCCCTTTGGCTTGGCGCTTTATCCGCGCCTAAAGCAATGGTGCGACGACTATTTTTATCTAAAACATCGCGGCGAGCCGCGAGGTATTGGCGGGCTGTTCTTTGATGACTTCAACGAGCCGGGTTTTGAACAGAGTTTTGCCTTTATGCGCAGTGTAGGCGACAGCTTTGTCAAAGCTTATGTGCCGATTTTGCAGCGTCGCCGCGACCTGCCCTTTGGTGAGCGCGAGCGCAACTTTCAGCTCTACCGTCGCGGCCGCTATGTAGAGTTTAATCTGGTCTATGATCGAGGCACCCTTTTTGGGCTACAAACTGGTGGACGCACTGAATCCATTTTGATGTCGCTACCACCCCTAGTCCGTTGGGAGTACGATTGGAACCCTGAGCCTGGCAGTGCCGAGGCCGAGCTTTACGAGCAATTTTTAATCCCTCGCGACTGGATTTAAGATGTCTGAAAAATACGCCGTTTTTGGCAACCCAATAGAGCACAGCAAGTCTCCAGAGATTCATCGAGCTTTTGCCGATCAAACTGGCCAGGCGATTGAGTACCGACGGCAGCTGGTTGATGTAGAGGGTTTTTCTGCAGCAGCCGACGCGTTTTTTCATGCTGGCGGCAAGGGTCTCAATATCACTGTGCCATTCAAACTTGACGCCTACAGCTATGTGTCTCGAACCACCCCAAGAGCAAGGCGTGCCGGCGCAGTGAATACGCTGGCCATGCAGGCAGATGGCACAGTACTGGGTGATACCACCGATGGCGTGGGCCTAGTTAATGATATTAAAACTAATCTGGGCTGGGAGATCTGCGCAAAACGAGTGCTTATTTTGGGTGCTGGGGGTGCGGTGCGCGGCATTTTAGAAGCCATGCTAGAAGAACAGCCGCAGCACATAGTGATTGCCAACCGCAGTGTTGATAAAGCCTTACAGCTATCCAAAGGATTTGCTGAGCTGGGTTATGTTTTGGGCTGTGGTCTCGATGTGCTTGATGGTCAGGAGTTCGATCTGATTATTAATGGCACCAGCGCCAGTCTGAAGGGCGGTATGCCGGCCCTGCCTGACAGCTTGTTGGGCAGTCCTTCCGAAACAGCCCGCTGCTATGACTTGATGTATGGCGCTGAGCCAACTCCATTTATAACCTGGGCACGACGCGGCGGCGCGCCGACCACCGATGGTTTGGGTATGCTGGTGGAGCAGGCTGCTGAGTCATTTAATCTTTGGCGTGGTGTTCGCCCTGAGACAAAATCTGTTATTCAATACTTAAGGTCGCTTCTTTAACCTTGCGTCAGGGTCTCTTGTTCCTGTAAATACTGGTCTTTTAGCTTCACATAATTGGCCGGGGAATAGGTAAAAAAGCCCCGTTCTTTATCTGACAGTTGGCGCATTTGCTTGCATGGGTTGCCGACATAAACAAAGCCGCTCTCCAGGGTTTTGCCCGGTGGCACCATGCATCCAGCGCCAATAATTACTTCATCTTCAACAACCGCGCCGTCATTTACGATAGCGCCACTACCCACCAGAATTCTGTCGCCCAGAGTACAGCCATGCAGTACCGCGCGGTGGCCAATGACAACATCATCACCAATGGTCAGGGGAAAGCCACCCGGATTAAAGTCAGAGGCATGGGTGATATGCAGCACCGCATTATCCTGAATATTGGAGCGGGCGCCCACCGCAATCGAGTGCATATCGCCGCGAATAACTGCGCCGGGCCACACTGAGGAATCATCCCCGAGGCTGACATTCCCAATAACTGTTGCGGCCGGATCTACGTAAACACGTTGACCGAGTGTAGGCGAAATTCCCCTGTGGGAGCGAATTGAGTGATCCATATGCAGTAATGCCCGATATAATAGAGGTTCCTATTGTGGTGATGTATTGATGGCTTTTTCAACTAAAAAACGATTTATTGCAGGTGTTACCTGCCCTAAGTGTGCCGAAATGGACAAAATGCAGGTCTATACCGAGGCCGGTGTCGATTATAGAGAATGTGTTAGCTGTGGTTTTAAAGATGAGATGCGCCTGTCTTCAGCACCTCGCGAGGTCGAAACGCGGGTAAATATTAGTAGTGATGATATTGCCAGTCAGACTCAGCCGGTAAAATTAATGGATCCTAAGGGGTAGCGCTTCAGTCGCTGGCGACATAAGCGCGCCTTGGGTTTTACATCAGTGGCGGCGCACTCGCGAATTTTGGCTCTTAAAGAGTAGGCGAATATTTGAAGACTCTGTGAGGCAGGGATAGCGGGTTACCGGATCATTGCCAAGGGTTGCCAAATAGGATGAGATTTTTCTTTCTAGGCTGGCATCTCTCGCGATAGCGCTGATCAGTTTTTTGTTGAGCAATTGAATGGCGCCGTCTATCTGGTTGGCAAAGGGTTCGCCAATAATATGGTGAACAATCAGATTAGAGCGAGTCATATCGATGGGAATAATTGGGCAGTTGTAACTGATCTTGAGAACATCATTTAGCTCTTCCAATAGGCGGTGTGCTAGATAGGCTTGATACATATTGGCTTCTAGCCCTTCTTCTAAAGAGACGATCTCAAGCGGCGCACCGAGGAACTCCCGCGCGGCCTTAGTCTGCTGAGCAATCTCACCGCTGATATCAGCGGCGGACAAGAAATCTTCAAAGCCGGTGATGAAATCTGGCGCTAACTCAACATAGCGTCCAATAAACGAGGCCAGTGCCACCATGCCATCATCGTCGCGCAATCTAATAGAATGATGCAGATTCGCTACCCGTTCATTTAAAAAGGCAACTAGGAATCCACTGGTGTGCGCTGAAAGTGCCAGCATAAAAAGGGTCTCGTTTTAGCTAAAATATCTATTTACGAAGCTTATATTCACTAGTGGCCATTCTGATGCGAATGCCGACCTTCATTTTAAATCTAGCAGATTTTAGGCCCCCTGCCACAGAGATTACGGTTTTTGCCCAACAGGCAGACTCAAACGCTGAATTTTGCGCTTTAATTTGATCACATTCTGGCTAGTGAAACGTATAGTCTTTTGCTACAATCGCCGCGCTTTTAAAGGGGCCAGCGACAATTATGGGCTAGGCCAGTAAAGCAAAAGCTTTAATTTCTAATTTACCACGGAGAAACAAGCGATGTTGAAAAGAGCGCAAGCACTTTTCTTGGGTCTGCTGAGTCCAGCCGTTGCACTTGCAATGGCCGGCAGCGTTAGTGCGGAGAGTACAACGCGGCAGCTCAATATGCCTCAGGGAGTGACAGAAGTCAGTCAAGCAGCCTACGATATTCACATGATTATGATGTGGATCTGTACCGTCATTGGTATAGCCGTATTTGGCTTTATGTTTTACGTCATGTATGCGCACCGCAAATCACGCGGCGCTGTGGCGGCAAACTTCCACGAACATCATGTTGTTGAATTGATTTGGACTATTGTTCCAGCGCTCATTTTGATCGTTATGGCAATTCCAGCAACTAGTGCGCTGCTAAAGGTGTATGACACTGAAAATGCAGACATTGATATCAAGGTAACTGGATATCAATGGAAATGGCAGTACGAATATATCGGCGAAGGCGTCAAGTTCATGAGTGAACTGCGCACCTCCCAGGATGAAATCTACGGCCGCACACCGAAAGGTGAGCATTACCTTCGCGAAGTGACTCAGCCTCTGGTTATTCCAACGGGTAAAAAAGTTCGCTTCCTAATCACAGGTAATGACGTAATCCACAGCTGGTGGGTCCCCGACTTCGGTGTTAAGCGCGATGCGGTGCCAGGACTGTTTACTGCCGCTTGGGCAAAAACAGATGTTCCAGGCACTTATGTTGGTGAATGTACTGAGCTCTGTGGTATCGGCCACGCCTTTATGCCTGTTGTTGTAGAAGTAAAAGAAGAAGCTGAATACAACGAATGGTTGGCAGGCAAAAAAGAAGAAGCTGCTATCTATGCGTCGACTATCGGCAAAGAGTGGACGTTCGACGAGCTGATGGTTCGTGGTGAGGAAGTTTATGAGCGTTCATGTGCTGGCTGTCACCAGAGCGATGGTAACGGCATTCCTGGCGTGTTCCCTGCGTTGAAAGACAGTCCAATAGCGTTGGGCGCAAAAGAAGGTCATATCGCCGTGCTTATTGATGGCGTAGCTGGCACTTCGATGCAGTCATTTGCTGATCAGCTTTCTGAAGTTGATATTGCGGCGGTCGTTCACTACGAGCGCAACGCATGGGGCAACGATGTTGGCGATTTAACACAGCCAATCGATGTTCTTAACTACAAACAAGGCCAATAGGGGAGTATTTGATATGGCACATGGTCCCGCAACTCTGGCTGATGGCTGGGGAAAATATATAAGTCGTTGGGTCTTTACGACCAATCATAAAGATATTGGCACACTGTACCTATGGTTCAGCTTCGCCATGTTTATTATGGGCGGCGCATTCGCAATGATTATTCGCGCAGAGCTCTTTCAGCCTGGTATGCAGCTTATCAAGCCTGAGTTCTTTAACCAGATGACCACCATGCATGGTTTGGTCATGGTGTTTGGTGCGATTATGCCGGCTTTTGTCGGCCTAGCTAACTGGTTGATTCCGATGATGATCGGTGCGCCAGATATGGCATTGCCACGCATGAACAACCTGAGCTTCTGGATTCTTCCGTTCGCATTTGCGATCTTGACTTCCACATTATTTATGGAAGGCGGTGGTCCTAACTTTGGTTGGACATTCTACGCACCACTTTCAACCACCTATGCACCGGATACAGTGAACTACTTTATCTTTGGTGTGCATATTATGGGTGCATCATCAATCATGGGCTCCATTAACATTATCGCTACGGTAATGAATATGCGCGCTCCTGGCATGACCTACATGAAAATGCCATTGTTCGTATGGACTTGGGTTATCACTGCGTTCTTGCTGGTAGCCGTAATGCCAGTACTGGCCGGTGCTGTAACCATGATGTTGATGGATATTAACTTCGGTACCAGCTTCTTTGATGCTGCTGGTGGCGGTGATCCAGTACTGTTCCAGCACGTGTTCTGGTTCTTCGGTCACCCTGAGGTATATATTATTATCCTGCCCGCCTTTGGTGTAGTTTCGCAGATCATCCCAACGTTTAGCCGCAAGCCGCTGTTTGGTTACTCGTCAATGGTTTATGCCACTGCCGCGATTGCCTTCCTGTCGTTTGTTGTTTGGGCTCACCACATGTTTACCGTGGGTATGCCAATCGCCGGTGAGCTGTACTTTATGTACGCCACCATGCTGATTGCGGTGCCAACAGGTGTGAAGGTATTTAACTGGATCACCACCATGTACCGTGGCTCACTGACGTTTGAAACGCCCATGCTGTTCAGTATTGCTTTTGTAATCCTGTTCACCTTCGGCGGTTTCACCGGAATGATGCTGTCGATTGCAGCAGCGGACATGCAGTACCACGACACCTACTTTGTAGTCGCCCACTTCCATTATGTAATGGTTGCTGGTGCGGTATTCAGTGGCACAGCGGCGGTTTATTACTGGCTGCCAAAGTGGTGTGGCAAGATGTATGACGAAACCATGGGCAAGGTTCAGTTTTGGATCGCTTTTATCGGTTTCAACATTACCTTTATGCCGCAGCATTTCTTAGGTCTGGCAGGTATGCCACGTCGTTACGCTGATTACGGCCTGCAGTTTGCAGACTGGAACATGGTCTCAAGCATAGGTGCATTCATGTACGGTGGTGCTCAGATTTTGTTCCTGTTTAACGTAATCCGCACTATCGGCTGGGGCAAGCCAACAGACGATCCGAAGGTTTGGGAAGGTGCAGAAGGACTGGAGTGGACATTGCCCACACCAGCGCCGTACCACACATTCTCTACTCCACCGAAAGTTAAGTAAGAGACTAATAAGCATGTCGGCGCACCCTAATAATCGCACGCTACTGGCGAAGCTGATCGCCTTGGCAGCCGCCATGTTTATGTTTGCAATATTTGTGTTGCCGCCGCTCTATGATCTTTTTTGTGAGATCACTGGGATTGGTGGCAAAACAGATGGCGCATACACAGCAGTAGCAGTAGAAGTAGATACGTCGAGAGATATTGAAGTGCAGTTTGTTGCGACCAATAACGCAACCATGCCTTGGGATTTTTATCCCATTGAAGAACGAGTAGTGGTTCATCCGGGCGAGTCTCGCGCAGTGGTTTTCTATGCCCATAATCGAACCGGGCAAGATATGTTGGGCCAAGCCATTCCAAATGTTCTGCCCAATAATGCCACAGACTACTTCCACAAAACGGAATGCTTCTGCTTTAACAATCAGCCACTGGCTGCAGGCGAGAGTGCTGAGCTAGCGTTGGTGTTTATTGTAGATCCAGATCTACCGCCCAGTGTTAATACAGTAACACTGTCCTACACAATGTTTGATATAACAGATCGTGCCGTAGCGCAGATCTCACAAGTACAGTAAACGGAGAGTAACAATGTCAACTGAAGGTACTTATTACGTTCCCGACCAGAGTAAATTGCCCATATTTGCGGCAACCGGTATGGGTGTAATGGCTTATGGCGCAGCCTCATGGGTGTTGGAAGGTGGTTCCTCCACGATCTTCCTGATTGGCTCATTGATTATGGCCGCCGTCTTGTACAAATGGTGGAGCATCGTCATTGATGAAAATATGCGCGGTCTTGCCAGCCCACAGCTCAAGCACTCCTATGTTCTGGGTATGCTGTGGTTTATCTTCTCTGAAGTCATGTTCTTTGCCTGCTTCTTTGGTGCCCTCTTCTACGTTCGTGTTCTGGTCAACTCTTGGATTGGCGGTGAAGCGGCTGTTGGTTGGTTCGACGACACTCCAACTGATGCTGCAGCAGCGAATGCTCAGCATCTATGGCCTGGCTATGAAGCTGCATGGCCGCCTATGATCACTCCGGATCAGGCAGTCAACGGTGACGCAGCACAGTTTAAGGGCCCAGATCAAAATATGAGCTTCCCTGGTTGGGATCGCATCCTGCACTGGTTGCCCCTGTGGAACACATTGGTTCTGATTACCTCAAGCGTCACTGTGCATATTGCGCATACAGCACTGAAAGATGACAACCGCAAAAAGTTCAATACCTGGTTAGGTATCACCGTAGCACTGGGTATCTTCTTCCTGTTCTTGCAGGTTGAAGAATATATTGAAGCCTATCAGCATATGGGTCTGACGCTTGAGTCTGGTATCTATGGAACCACCTTCTTTATGTTGACCGGTTTCCACGGCATGCACGTGACCCTAGGGACCGTGATGTTATTGATTCAGTGGATACGAGGGCTAAAAGGTCACTTCACCCATGATGATCAGTTTGGCTTTGAAGCTGCGTCTTGGTACTGGCACTTTGTTGATGTGGTATGGGTCGGCTTATTCCTCTTTGTATACGTGCTCGCGTAAACAGCTTTAGAGGTACCGAAGCGGCCAGGCATTCCCTGGCCGTTTTCATCTGTGGCCTAAAATTACTGCTTTGGTGGAGTGTTTAGAGGATAAGGTGTTGTTGCCTCTGGGTGCAGTTGCCGATCCCAGGGAGCTTTACTGCTAAGCTGACCGGTGTAGGCGCCATAGAAAATCGTCGCAATCAACAGAGCGGCAAGCGTGATACGCAGGCCCAGCGCAAACAATAGGCGGCGCTTAGAATTGCCCAGATCTTTGACCAGAAAGCGCAGGCCGCTAAATAGGCTGATAACCACGGCAATAAACAGTACAACGATAATAGTCTTTAACAGCATGGTATTGACCACTCTTGTAAAAGGTTGGAATTTAAACACAGATGAACATTAAGCCCCACATATCTACGCAGCGATTTCACTGGCAGCCCAATAAAAAACTATTGTTACTGAGCCTATGCCTGTTTCCGTTGCTGATCACGTTAGGGTTTTGGCAATTAGATCGGGCTGACGAGAAGCAGCGTATTCTTAATCAATACAACGCTAATCAGCAGGCTGCACCGGCTACTATTGACGATTTAGTTGGTGATGCCAACTTGCAGTATCGCAGTGCCTGGTTGTCGGGAGAGTTAGATGCAAGCCGTCGACTAATTCTCGACAATCGCGTCAAGAATGGTCGACCCGGCTATGAAATACTTGAAGCGCTCACTGTTGCTGGGCTAGACCAAAAAATATTAGTTAATCGTGGCTGGGTTCCGGCTTCGCTGGATCGTAATAGGCTGCCAGATATTAAGGCCGTCGCCGGTACAGTTCAGCTGCGCGGCGCTCTGTACCAGACATTGGGTGGCTACCGCCTTGATGATGGCATTGCCCTCGTCAACCAATGGCCGGCCCGTGTGGGATGGGTTTCAGCTGTCCGTGCAGAGGAACTATTTGGTCAGGCGTTTTTCTCCTATCAGTTGCGTCTGGATCAAGACAGTCCGGGCGCACTGCAGACGGGCTGGGCCACCGTGTCAGTTCAGCCAGCCAAGCACACCGGTTATGCCGTGCAATGGTTCGTTATGGCACTGGTACTATTAATCATGACGGTGGTCGCCAATTCCAATTTGGCGGACAGGTCAAAACGGCGCGCCGGCACATAAACTAGGCGTGAAGCTTTTCCAGTAAAAGGTTTATAACAATGACAGAACAGACTGAAATAACCGCTGCACAGCGTAGTTTCCAATACCAGATTTGGTTGATGCTGGTTATTGTGTTTGGCGTGATATTGGCCGGTTTTTTAATGGTCCCCAAGACAGAAGAACAGCGTATCGCCATGATGGAGCGCATGGGCACCACCAACCAGGGTGAGATCATTAGTCCGACCGTGGATATGGGCCAATTGCTGGCGTCATTGCCCCAAGGGGAAGCGCCAAAGTGGAAAGTCGTCGCGGCCGGCGGTGAAGGCTGTAACCAGGGTTGTCAGGATGTGCTGGTTAACAGCCGCCAGATTCACATGCTGCTGGGCAAGTCCAGTGGTCGTCTTGAACGAATTTACCTACCAGATGCTGCTAGCCTAGAGCTTATCGATCTAGAAGAGCTTCAGGCAGTTCACCCTTACCTAAGAGTCCAGCCTATTGAGAGCTCATCTCTGACTGAGCTATTACAGGGCACCTCGGCTGATTGGGATATGCTTGATACGCGCTACTTCGTAGTAACCCCAGATTATCAGGCTGTTTTGTACTACACCCAGCAGCATGATGGCGGTGGACTGCTTGAAGACCTTAAACATCTGTTAAAATACTCGCCAAACCGATAACAATAAAATCGAGCCATTGGGAATAAAACACAATGTCCAACGTTGATACCAACATAGCAGTAACCTGGCGCGACTACCTAGAGCTATGCAAGCCAAATGTTGTCGCCCTGATGATACTGACCTCAGTCATCGGCATGTTGTTGGCGACAGATCAGGCAATACCGCTGCAAATACTGATCTTTGGTAATCTGGGCATCGCCCTATGTGCTGGTTCCGCTGCGGCAGTCAATCATATTGTCGATCGTAATGTGGATGACAAAATGGCGCGTACAGCGGACAGACCCATTGCCCAAGGGCGTCTTGAGCCTCAGCAGGCGCAGATCTTTGCCACGGTGACAGGTGTTGCCGGCATGGCCATCCTTATCGTCTTCACCAATGTACTGACTGCCTGGTTAACTCTCGCGTCCTCTGTGGGTTACGCTTTTGTGTACACCATGTTTCTCAAGCGCGCGACGCCACAGAATATCGTGATCGGCGGGCTTGCAGGTGCAGCACCGCCGCTTTTGGGCTGGGTCGCAGTGACTGGCGAGATTCATCATAATGCCCTGCTCCTGGTATTGATCATTTTTGCTTGGACTCCGCCTCACTTTTGGGCGCTGGCAATCCATCGTAAAGAAGAATATGCCAAAGCGGATATTCCCATGCTCCCCGTCACGCACGGCGAGAGATACACCAAGATCAATATTTTGCTATATACAGTCATGTTGATGGTGATTACAACATTGCCCTACCTGACCGGCATGTTTGGCCTACTCTATTTGGTGGGCTCGTTGTTGTTGGGAGGCCGCTTTTTATACTGGGCAGTGGTTATGTGGTTTGACAAAGACAGCGGCATGAAAACGTTTAGGTTCTCGATTATTTATCTGATGGTCCTGTTTGCGTTGATGCTACTTGACCATTACTTGATTGAAAAACTCCACTACATCTAGCCATAAACTGCCATTACTGCAGAGATAATCTGACTCTAAACAGGACTGAGAATATGGAACAGCAAGCCGCAATCCGTCGTACTATCGCCATGGTAGTTGCCTTTATTCTACTGGTGGTCTATGGCTTTATCTGGCGAATGAATCAGCCAGTCATCATGAATGACGACCAGCTGCGCGCCAATGGTGCCATAGTGCTAAACCAACCGCGGATCTTCAGCGACTTCGATCTTGTCGATCACCGCGGCGAGACCTTTAATATCGCGCGCATGCAGGATACTTGGACGATCGTTTTCTTTGGTTTTACCAACTGTCCTGATATCTGCCCAACCACCCTGGCCGTTCTCAATGATACCTATAGCAAGATGAAGGACAGTGAAAAAGAAAAGCTACAGATTGTAATGATCTCACTGGACTCAGAGCGTGACACAGTAGAAAAATTAGCCGAGTACGTGCCCTTCTTCAACGAAGAATTTATCGGCGTTACAGGCAATAAGCATCTTATTCGTCGTCTAACTGCCGAGATTAACGTTGCCTATAATAAGGTGCCTTTGGAGGGCGAAGATTACACAGTTGACCACAGTACTCAGCTGGTTCTAATCAACCCTAAGGGGCACTATCATGGCTTCTTTAAAGCTCCGCACAGCGAGACCACATTGCGTAGCACCTGGCGTTCGATTTACTCGACCTTCTAATCTCAATCAGGCTCGTCGCCGAACGCCCTGAGACAGAGTAAACAGCAGCGCGGCACAGAGCACTACCGATGGCCCGGCCGGTGCATCGGTAGTCCAGGACAGTGCTAACCCCATTACCACCGTTACCATAGCAATCGCGCTCGCGGCCATGGCCATTTGCTCTGGCGTATGGCTAACTCGGCGGGCGGTCGCCGCAGGAATAATCAGAAGCGCGGTTATCAGCAGTACCCCGACAATCTTCATCGCGATTGCGATCACCAGTGCCGTGATTAGCATTAGTGCAGTGCGCACCAGTGCAACGTTAGTGCCCTCCACTGCTGCCAGCTCCGGGTCTACGGTGATATTGATAAGTGGTTTCCAAAGTGCAGCCAGTAAAACTAATACTAGCGCCGCAACACCGTAGATAACCCAGAGATCATCGGTTGTTACAGATAATAGGTCGCCAAATAATAGAGACATTAAATCAACGCGCACGTCCGGCAAAAGGGAAATAATCACCAGCCCAGCCGCGAGAGCGGAATGGGACAGGATGCCCAGCAATGTATCCAGCGATAAAAATCCCCTCTGCTCCAGCACCACCAGACCCAGGGCCATCAGCAGCGGTACCGCAGTTACCGTGATGCTGAGATTAACTTCCAGTAATACCCCCAAAGCCACACCCAACAGCGCGCTATGGGCCAGAGTATCACCAAAATAAGCCATGCGTCGCCATACCACGAAACAGCCCAGAGGCCCCGCCACTACGCCAACACCGATCCCAGCGAGCAAGGCATAAAGTAAAAAATCAGCCATTATCACAACCCTCCCCGTGCCGATGCACGCCGTTGGCGTCAAGCACCTCACCGTGAACGCTATGCTGGTGGTCATGATGGTGAGCATAGATCGCAGTCTGACCAAAAATATCGAGGTAGGCTGGATCCTGGGTGACCTTTTCAGGACGCCCTTGGCAGCATATATGGTGATTGAGACAAATCACCTGGTCAGTCGCTGACATCACGATATGCAGGTCATGAGACACCATCAATACGGCGCAGTTAAGGCTTTGACTCAGGTCAGCGATCATCTTATAAAGCGCGTTTTGACCATTGATATCAACGCCCTGTACCGGCTCATCCAAAACTAGCAAGTTCGGCTTGCGCAAGATAGCCCGGGCCAGCAGTGCACGCTGCATTTCGCCGCCAGAAAGTTTCTGTACTGGAGTTGTGGCCAGATGACCAATACCCACAGATTCAAGGGCGCTGTGGCAAGCCTGATGAGAGGTATTGGCCAATTGTAAAAAGCGGCATGTCGAGATAGGCAGGGTAGGATCAATATGCAGCTTTTGCGGCATATAGCCAATGTTCAGATTCGCGCCACATATCACAGAGCCAGAGTCTGGTTGCAATAGTCCCAAAACAATCCGTATCAATGTTGATTTTCCAGCCCCATTGGGCCCAATAAGCGTGGTAATTTCGCTATGATTAAGTTGCAGATCGATATTTTGCAGGACATGCTGGCCAGCAAAAGACTTATTGACTCCGACTAAGGTCATCAGTGGGCTAGTCATGATTTGAGACCTCAGTATTATCAGAACATCTAGGGCATAGACCAAAAAGCTCAATACTTTGGCTTTGCAAGGTAAAATTCAGCTTATCACAGGTGCTTTGTAGCACGTTATTTACTGTATTATGTGCCACCTCAGCGGCGCTACCGCATTGGGTGCAAATCATAAAAAGATTGCTATGCTCGCTATTGGGAAAGGGGCAGCCAATATAGGCATTTAACGAATGAATGCGGTGGATTAGACCCAACTGTAACAAAAACTCAATAGCCCGATACACTGTGGGTGGTGCAATAGGTTTTCCTAACATCTCGGCGAGTTGATCCTGCAACTGATACGCCCCTAGAGGCCGGTAGCTCTGCCACAGCAGGCGCAGCACAGATTCTCGCGTTGTGGTCATTCGGGCATTTTTCTCTGCGCAGAGGTCATTGGCGCACAGCAAGGCTGCATTGATACAGCGCTCATGATCATGAGACTGGTGCACAAGTCTTGAGTTTGTAAGCATCGGGAGCCTACTGAGTAAGGAACTTAATGCATAATACGTTATAATATAACAATAATAAACGGGTCGCTCAGCCTTGGATTTCCTTGGGGGCTGAAAATTGCAGGTAGACAGGTCGGATTGACATTTTATGATTATTAAAAAGATACAATATAACATTTTTGCCTGCTTGCTCCTGCTTGGAATCCCCGCTGCGGCACAGTTACAGCCTGATGCCAAACCGCTAATCGTCACCAGCATCAAACCTCTGGCAATAATCGCTAAGTCCGCTGTAGGCGATGCTGCGGACGTGCAGTATCTAACGCCCCCCAGTCAATCACCTCATGATTTCACCTTACCTGTGTCCGCGCTGAGAAAAATAGCAGATGCCGACTTGGTCATATGGGTTGGTGGGGGCTTTGAGGCCAGAAGTGCCAAAACAATGTCGGCACTGTCTAGCGACAAGCTGCTTACCGCGATGGACCTTCCCTTAACACAGCCCCAGAATTCGGAGCCGAGTGACAACGATGACCACAGTATAGAAGCCGACCCCCATCTATGGCTCAATCCTGATAACGGCAATAAAATTGCCGCAGAGATCCAAGCGCGTCTGGGCCTGCCACCTAAAGAGATTATCAATCGCCAATATCTATCGCGATTAAAGTCTGAACTAGCCGCCATTGATGATAAAACCTACTTGAGTCACCACCAGGCCTATGCTCATTTCGCCGCCGCCTTTGATTTAAAGTCCGGTCTCTCAATCAGAAATGCCAGTGGTGGTGCTCAGGGCGCAAAAACCCAATACCGCCTGCGTAGCAGTATTGAAAAAACCAATGTCAGCTGCGTGTTTGTCGAGCCTCAGTATCAGGACAAGGACGCCGCGATTATTGCAGCCGAATACGACTTACCAATGGTGCCTCTAGACCCACAGGGCCTCTCTCAAACCATAAGCGATCGTGCTTACAGTGAATTTATCGGTACGCTAGTGGCGCAATTTAAGGCCTGCTTCCAGTAAATCATGTATCCTTAAAGCTTAAAACCTGATCAAAAAAGCACGCCAATTATGTCTACAAAAACACCGCTGATTCTAGTCGATGGTTCCTCTTACCTTTACCGGGCGTTCCATGCGTTGCCACCGCTGACTAACAGCAAGGGCAATCCAACAGGTGCCGTGAAAGGCGTTATCAATATGATGCGCCGCCTACAAAAGGATTACCCCGACAGTACCCACGTGGTGGTCTTTGACGCCAAGGGCAAAACTTTCCGCGATAAGATGTATAGCGATTACAAAGCAAATCGCCCACCCATGCCAGATGATTTGCGCCTGCAGATTGAGCCCATTCACAAAATTATTCAAGCAATGGGTATGCCCATGTTGGTGATCGAAGGTGTGGAGGCCGATGATGTGATTGGCACCTTAGCGGTGCAGGCTACTGAAGTAGAGCAACCTGTGGTGATATCTACTGGTGATAAAGATATTGCCCAAATGGTCAATGAGCATATTGTTATGGAAAACACCATGACTAACACAGTTATGGACAGGCAAGGGGTGGTAGAAAAATTTGGTATTCCACCAGAATTAATTATTGATTACCTCGCATTGCTGGGCGACAAATCTGACAACATTCCTGGCGTACCAGGTGTGGGTGAAAAAACCGCGCTGGGGCTATTGCAGGGCATCGGCGGACTGGATGATATTTACGCACGCCTTGATGAAGTTGCCGCATTAGCTTTTCGTGGTGCTAAAACAATGGCGCCAAAACTTGAAGAGCACAAAGAGCTGGCTTATCTCTCCTACCAGTTAGCCACAATAAAAACTGATGTTGAAATGCCTCTGGAACTGACTGAGTTGCATAACTCAGAGCCGGATCATAGTACCTTGCTAGAACTGTTTAAAGAGATGGAATTTAAAACCTGGATTGAGGAAGTCACAACCGCAATAAATACGCCTGACAGTTTTGAATTGTCCTCAGTAACTGAAGCTGTATCCGACGAGCCTACTGCAGAAATACTAGTTTCTGAGGATGACTGTGAAAAAGATTATCAAACGATTTTAACAGGTCAAGATTTTACTCATTGGTTGGAAAAGATAAAAAACTCATCTCTAGTTGCAGTGGACACAGAAACTACCAGTCTCGATTATATGCGTGCCGATCTAGTTGGCATATCCATTGCGGTAGACCTTAACGAGGCAGCCTATATCCCATTCGGACATGATTATTTAGGTGCCCCAGAACAGCTGAATCGAGACTATGTTTTAGACAACATAAAACCCTATTTAGAAAATAAAGACATTAAAAAAGTGGGCCAAAATTTAAAATACGATATGAGTGTTCTGGCTCAGCATGGCATTGATTTGCAGGGCATCGCATTTGATACGATGCTTGAATCCTATGTCCTTGATTCAGTGGCGACACGTCATGATATGGATAGCTTAGCCTTAAAATATTTAGATCAAACAACAATAAGTTTTAGCGATGTAGCAGGGAAGGGTGCAGCTCAACTTACCTTTAATCAGGTTGCCTTAGAGGAAGCCGGCCCCTACGCAGCGGAAGACGCAGATATAACCTTGCGACTTCACGATACTCTGTGGCCACAGCTGAGCAAAGAGCCAACGCTGGAAAAAGTATTCAATGATATAGAGCTGCCCTTAATATCAGTGCTATCGCGAATTGAGCGCACAGGCGCCAAGGTGGACGACACATTATTATTTACTCAGAGTCAGGAATTATCCGAGCGGCTGGCTGAACTGGAAACCCAGGCCTGGGGTCTGGCAGGGCAGGAATTTAATTTGGCATCGCCAAAACAGTTGGGTGAAATACTTTTTACCAAACTTGAAATTCCAGTATTGAAAAAAACCGCCAAAGGGGCACCTTCGACTAAAGAAGAAGTCTTGCAAGAACTGGCACTAGACTACCCATTGCCAAAAGTTATTTTGGAACACCGCGGGCTGGCAAAGCTAAAATCGACCTATACTGACAAGCTGCCAACCATGATCAATCCAACCACCAAGCGTATCCATACCTCATATCACCAGGCGGGAACCGCTACAGGCAGGCTGTCCTCCTCAGATCCGAATTTGCAAAACATTCCTATACGCACTGCTGAGGGTCGTCGCGTGCGCCAAGCCTTTGTGGCCTCACCGGGCAGCAAGCTGGTTGCTGCGGATTATTCCCAGATTGAGCTGCGAATTATGGCGCACCTATCCGAAGATCCGAGTCTGTTAAGTGCGTTTGCCGCTGGTCAGGATATTCATCGCGCCACCGCGGCCGAAGTGTTCGATGTTGAGACCGACGCAGTCACCATTGATCAGCGCCGCAGCGCCAAGGCGATTAATTTTGGCTTAATTTATGGCATGTCAGCCTTTGGTTTGGCGCGTCAATTAAATATTGGTCGCAAACAGGCCGCAGAATATATCGAGCTCTACTTTGCCCGCTATCCGGGGGTGCAGAATTACATGAACAATATTCGCCACACCGCCTCAGAGAAGGGCTATGTAGAAACCGCCTATGGGCGTCGCCTATATCTGCCAGAGATTAACGCCAGAAACGGTATGTTGCGCCAGGCCGCCGAGCGAACTGCGATTAATGCGCCGATGCAGGGCACCGCCGCCGATATTATTAAGATGGCAATGATTAATGTGGATAACTGGTTAGAAAATAGCGACCTTAAAAGCCGAATGATTATGCAGGTACATGATGAACTTGTGCTGGAGGTCCCAGAATCTGAATTGGAGGATGTAAAACAGGGTCTCATTGAGTTAATGGAGTCTGCAGCCCAGCTCCGCGTGCCCTTAGTTGTTGACGTAGGAGTAGGTGATAACTGGGATGAGGCCCATTAATTGGCCGAAATAAAAAATATTTGAATTATTTTCAAACAGATTGGAACTTAAATACAAAGCTGTGTCTAACTAAAGGCAATTAATAATTGCATCATATTCTCCCCCCAAACTAGAGTATGTAAAGTAAGACTCTCCAAGTAGTAAATCAAGCCCTGATCCAATAGCTGGATCAGGGCTTTTTTAATGGATCTGCTTAAGTTGGCGCAGGTATTCGCGCAAGTTACCCCTCAGATGGCAATCTTCAGCTGTTATAACACCTGTGGAGCCTCAGGCTCGCTAAAGTCAGCGTTTAGCCAATGGCTTAACTGTGCTTCGAGCTGGGGCAAACCGTCTTTTTTCAGTGAAGAAAAGGTCTGTACACTCAATAATGTGCGCCCCGGGTCCATATCTCTAAGTCGCTGCTCTACCTTCAACAGCATATTTTGTGCCGGCCCGCGCTTAAGTTTGTCAGATTTAGTCAGTAACACATGTACCGGCAGTCCAGCCTGAGCCGCCCAGTTAAGCATTTGCTGGTCGTAATCCTGCAGAGGATGGCGAATATCCATCAAAAGAATAAGTCCACCCAAGCTATTGCGCTGTTGCAGATACTCGGCAAGGTGCTTATCCCACTCAGCTTTCATTGCTTTAGGTACTTTGGCGTAACCATAGCCGGGCAGATCGACAATGCGGCGGCCCTCAGCCACAGCGAAAAAGTTAATTAACTGCGTGCGTCCAGGAGTTTTACTAATGCGCGCCAAGCCGCGCTGGCGAGTCAGCGTATTAATCGCACTCGATTTCCCGGCATTTGAGCGTCCGGCAAAGGCTACTTCACAGCCGCTATCCTCAGGACATTGCTTTAAAGAGGGGGCACTGGTGGTAAATTCAGCGACTTGAAAATTAATTGGCACAGATTCCATAAAAAAGACGTCCCTAACGGGCTTAAAACTGAGTTGTATTGGTATATAATGCTGTCTCTTATACACATCTCCGAGCCCAC
>CAJXVK010000005.1 GCA_913060735.1 uncultured Cellvibrionales bacterium | reverse complement strand
GAGATCCTCTCTGGTCTCGTGGGCTCGGAGATGTGTATAAGAGACAGCCCCAAAATCTTCCCTACCCGTTTATGCGACCAGAGTTTCTTCTGGCCCTGGAAAACAGCAAAAGTGCCTCGCAACAATCTGGCTGGCAGCCAATCCATCTCTCGCTTGCCGATGGGAAACAAACTGGATTTATGCCGCTTTATTTAAAAGAGCACTCCATGGGAGAATATGTTTTTGATCATGCCTGGGCCAATGCCTACCATGAGAATGGCCTCGAGTATTTCCCCAAGCTGCTGACAGCAATACCTTTTACACCCTCAACTGGCCCGCGTATTCGCGGCATAGAACAGGTCGATCAGGAGCATTGCAATCAGCTATTTGAAGAGGTACTAAGCGTTGCCGATGAGACAGATGCCTCGAGCTGGCATTTACTATTTCCTCAAGCCGATCAGTTAGAACTGTTTAATGACCCTCGCCTTTTGCAGCGAAGCGGTGTGCAATACCACTGGTATAACCACGACTACGCCAGCTTCGACGATTTTCTGGCCAGTATGAATTCGCGCAAACGAAAAATGGTACGCAAAGAAAGAGCTGAAATCGCACGACAAAATATAGATGTCGAGGTATTGGTGGGTGCAAATATAGGCGAAGATATCTGGGCGCTTTTTTACCAGCTTTATGAGCGCACCTATGCTAAGCGCAATGGTACGAGGGGCTATCTAACCCGAGCCTTTTTTACTCAAATAGCCGCATCTATGCCCGAGCAAATAGCGATGGCCTTGGCTAGCCAAGACGGCATTCCCATCGCCTGCGCACTGTATTTTTTTGATTCCGATACATTGTATGGGCGCTACTGGGGCAGTGTCGCTGAGTTTTCCTATCTGCATTTTGAACTCTGTTACTACCGTGGCATTGAGTTTGCCATCGAGCGAGGATTACAGCGCTATGATGCAGGCGCTCAGGGCGAGCACAAACTGATGCGCGGTTTTGAACCGATTAGAACCCATTCAGTACATTGGATAAGACACCCACAATTCAGGGACGCCATTGCGCGGTTCTTAGCCCAAGAAGAGCTATCTATAACCAGTCATATACAGCAAGCGGAAGAGTTACTGCCCTTTAAAAAACCGCAGTAGCTAGGTGAGCTACCACTCACCCGTATTTTGCATCGAAGCCCAGGGCTCAGTAACAGGGAGCGCATCGCCGCGCTGCAGTAATTCTATGGAGATATTGTCGGGTGAACGCACAAAGGCCATATGGCCATCACGTGGCGGGCGGTTAATGGTGACCCCAGCCTGAATCAGCTGCTCACAGGTTTCATAGATATTGTCGACGCGATAAGCCAGGTGCCCAAAATTACGGCCACCGCTGTATTCTTCAGGATCCCAGTTATAGGTCAGTTCAATCACTGGGGCACTGCGTTGCTCTACCGCTTCCATGTCTTCAGCCGCGGCCAAAAACACCAGTGTAAAACGTCCACGTTCGCTGTCTTTTCTAAATACCTCGGTAAGGCCCAGCCCGGCACAATAAAAGGCCAGCGACTGTTCAAGATCCGAAACACGAACCATGGTGTGTAGATATTGCAGGCCCATAATACTTTCCTAACCGGTAGATTGACTCAACGGCAGATACTATAGCGCGAGATAGCGTATATCGCTCAGTAGTTTTACTAGGTGAGTCATAAAGCGACCCGCATCACCACCGTTAATCACTCTATGATCATAGGACAGACATAACGGCAACATTAGACGCGGCACAAATTCACTGCCATTCCAATGAGGTTTAATCTGCGATTTTGAAACCCCCAGAATACCCACCTCAGGCGAATTAACGATAGGCGTAAAGCCGGTACCACCAATGGCACCAAGGCTGGATAAAGTAAAACATCCTCCCTGCATATCAGAGGGCTTCAGCTTACCATCACGAGCCAGGCCAGCCAGCGACGTAATATCTTCAGAAATTTCCCAGATACCTTTCTCATCAGCATTTTTAATCACTGGGACCACTAGCCCGCGAGGCGTGTCCACAGCCATGCCAACATTGATGAAATGCTTCTGAATATAGTGTTCACCATCGCCAGCCAATGAGCGATTAAATTCAGGGTTGGCCTGCAATGATATAGCGATGGCTTTGATCAAAAAAGCTACCGGCGTAACGCGAATCCCACGTTTCTCACCTTCGGCTTTAAGCGACTTACGAAAATCTTCGAGCTCAGTAATATCAGCATCATCAAACTGGGTAACATGGGGCACATTGAGCCAGTTACGCTGCATATTGTTGGCGGTTAATTTTTGTATTTTGCTTAGCTTTACAGATTCGATCTCACCGAACTGGCTAAAGTCGACTGCAGGAACCGCCGGAATACCAGAGCCGCTGGCTGCTAGCTGCGATGAATCGCCCGAAGAATTACTCAATGCATTCTTTACATAGCCATTGACATCATCTTTCTGAATACGGCCACGGGGGCCAGTGCCTGAGACCTTATCAAGACTTACGCCCAATTCTCGTGCCAACATTCTCACTGATGGGCCAGCGTAAACACTGCTTGCCTCGGTGTCTTCTGCAATGGACGCTGGTGTTGCTGTGACTTTCGCGCTCGCCGTATTTGTTGATGGCTGAGCAGCTGATGTCACAGCGGGTTTAGCCGCTGCAGTCTCTGCGATCTGAGGTGCAACTACTTTTGTAGCTACTTCTGCCGCAGCAACCGGCGCACCGGAAACTTGTAATATAGCGACCTGACCGCCGGTGCGTAATTTATCACCCTCAGTTGCGAGAATTTTAATGACTGTACCCGCATGGGAAGACGGCACATCCATAGTCGCCTTGTCAGACTCTAAAACTATTAATGTATCGCCCTCTTCAACCCGTTCACCAACCGCAACGGCAATTTCGATAACATCAATTTCATCGTCACTACCAATATCTGGCACCACAATTAACTGCTCAGATGCAGCCGCTGGCGCTTCCTCAGCAACAGCTTCTTCGACCTCTGCCACAGGCTCAGCAACTTCCTCTTTCACAGTCTCTGGCTCAGATTCCGTTTCACCGGAGGCCTCAGCCGAGGTTTCTATCTCGGCAATTGGATCACCGATCTTGACCGTCGCGCCGTCCGCAACAAGATACTTCACTAGGGTACCAGTATGAGGGCTTGGCACGTCCATAGTGGCCTTGTCCGACTCTAGAACTAGCAGAGAATCTTCCAGCTCTACAGAATCACCTGGCGTCAAATTTAATTCAATTACATCGACGCTCTCTGCACCACCAAGATCCGGAACTGTTACGATTTCTATTGCCACTTTATAGCCCTTTTATTAATACTTTAACGTTACTTTTAATGCCAAATTTACAGATAGAGAGGGTTGGCTTTCTCTGGATCAATATCAAATACCTTGATTGCCTCGGCAACCACAGATGCCTTAATTGCACCCTGGTCTGACAGCGCTTTTAGAGCCGACACGGCAATAAAGTAACGGTCAACTTCAAAGAAATGACGAAGCGCTGCACGGCTGTCACTGCGACCAAAACCATCTGTACCCAAAACGCTCATTGGGCTGCTGATATAGCTGCGCATCTGCTCGGCGTAGTTTTTCATATAATCGGTCGCGATAACCACGGGCGCGCTATTGTCACCTAGCTGCTCTGCGATATAAGATTTTTTGGCCTTCTCAGTGGGGTGCAACAGGTTCCAGCGGTCAACCGCCTGCCCTTCTCGCACTAGTTCATTGACGCTGGTCAGACTCCAAATATCAGCATCGATCTTATAGTCTTGCTTAAGAATCTCCGCCGCAGCAATCACTTCATTTAGGATAGTACCTGCACCCATCAATGTGACATTAAGTCCCTTGGCCGATGCTTTTTTAGCTGCAGCAGGTAGCTTATACATACCTTTGATGATGCCGGCTTCGGCACCTTCTGGCAGTTCAGGCTGAACATAGTTTTCATTCATGGTTGTCAGGTAGTAGAAGCAGTTTTCCTTATCTTCAAACATGCGCTTGATACCATCCTGAACAATAACTGCCAACTCATAGCTGAAAGCGGCGTCGTAACTCTTGCAGTTGGGGATGGTATTGGCGAGTATCAGGCTGTGACCATCCTGATGCTGCAAGCCTTCACCATTCAGCGTGGTTCTGCCTGCCGTAGCACCAATCAAAAACCCGCGCGCCTGGCTATCGCCAGAGGCCCAAGCCAGATCACCAATACGTTGGAAGCCAAACATTGAGTAGAAGACATAGAATGGAATCATTGGGCAGGCACTGGTGCTATATGCAGTTGCCAGCGCTAACCACGCCGACATAGCGCCTGCTTCATTAATACCCTCCTCGAGAATAACGCCCTTTTTATCTTCTTTGTAGTACATGATCTGCTGGTGATCATGGGGAACATATTGCTGCCCTGCTGAAGTGTATATTCCCAGCTGACGAAACATGCCTTCCATGCCAAAGGTACGGGCTTCGTCCGGCACAATAGGCACCACAGACTGACCAATATTCTTATCTTTAACCAGTGTCGATAACACACGAACAAAGGCCATGGTGGTGGAAATTTCTCGCTTACCACTGCTCTCGAGCTGCTTTTTAAAGGCGCTTAATGGTGGTACTGACAAAGGCTCAAAGTGATGCTTACGCGCTGGTAGTGGCCCACCCAGTTCCGTACGGCGTCTGTTCATATAGGTAAGTTCCGGACTATCTTCGGCCGGACGGTAATAAGGCACCTCGGCAAGCTCATCATCAGAGATGGGCAGACCAAAACGATCGCGGAATTTACGCAGGCTATCCATATCAAGTTTTTTAACCGAATGGGTATCATTGGCAGCCTGACCATCACCAAGGCCGTAGCCTTTGACCGTATGTGCAAGAATTACGGTAGGCTTGCCACTGCTGGCAACCGCTTCAGAATAAGCAGCGTAAACCTTATAGGGGTCGTGACCACCGCGATTAAGCGCCATAATCTGGTCATCAGTCATATCTTTAACCAGCTCGAGCAGCTCCGGATACTTACCAAAGAAATGCTCGCGGGTGTAGGCGCCGCCGTTGTACTTATAGTTTTGCAGCTCGCCATCGCAGACTTCATTCATACGCTTGATAAGCATGCCACTCTTATCTTTCTCTAACAGTGCATCCCAGTGACGGCCCCAGACCACCTTAATGACATTCCAGCCAGCACCACGGAAGACGCCTTCCAGCTCCTGCATAATTTTACCATTGCCGCGTACCGGTCCATCGAGACGCTGCAGGTTACAGTTGATAACAAAGATCAGGTTTTCCAACCCTTCGCGGCCAGCCAGCGAGATTGCACCCAAGCTCTCCGGCTCATCACATTCACCGTCACCCAAGAAAGCCCATACCTTTCTATCTCCGCGAGCAACTAGGCCGCGTGCTGAGAGGTAACGCATAACGTGCGCCTGATAAATAGCCTGAATTGGTCCAAGACCCATAGATACTGTTGGGAACTGCCAGTAGTCCGGCATTAGCCAAGGATGCGGGTATGATGACAGACCCGTGCCATCCACTTCGCGACGAAACTTATCCAGCTGCTCTTCACTCAAGCGGCCCTCAAGGAATGAGCGCGCATACATACCAGGTGCACTGTGGCCCTGAAAGAACACTAGATCGCCAAGCTTATCGCCTTCATTGCCTCGAAAAAAGTAGTTAAAGCCAATATCATAAAGCGTTGCAGCCGATGAGAAGCTGGCGATATGACCGCCGATACCTTCACTCTGCTTATTAGCTCGCATAACCATGGCCAATGCATTCCATCGCACCAACGAGCGAATACGGCGTTCCATAAATAGGTCGCCGGGCATCGCTTTTTCGCGATTTGCGGGGATAGTGTTGCGGAAAGGCGTGGTCACCGACTGGGGTAATTGAATACCTGTCTCGGCAGCATGTTCTTGTAACTGAGTAAGAATATAGTTAGCTCTGTCATCACCTTGAGCGCGACAGATTGAATCAAAGGCATCTAGCCATTCTTGAGTTTCAGTGGGATCTAAATCCTGCGACATGCGGCACCAATTAAGTTAGTTGACTTTCAGGTTGCAAAGACACCGGAGCAGGCACCCAATCTACAACCAATTAAGGACTTCAATTTTAATGTAGCTGAGCTACAAAATCAACCGAAAAACCAGCGGCTCTTAGCTAAAAATATCCTATACTACACTTTAATTTAATATTATAAATAACTGTTTTATATAGTTTTATTTAAAATATAAAGAAAAACATAATAAGTTAGTTTAACTACAAGATAGGTGGTATTTAGAAATCATACACATAGGCTTGCCCTGATTCCCGTAAATCTGACGCGGTATTGTTAGCGTTAGAATCAGCCGTTTGAATCCACAGCGCCCGCCGCCTGTCCAAGAGGAGCCGCTGGAAAGCGTCCTGCAATGAGGGCACTGTCACAGCCCGGACGGCAGAGGCCAGCTGCGCACGAAAATCAAACCGCCTGTACCCGAGCCCAATAGACTCCATAAAGCGGCCATTCATCTCGGCCAGATTCTTGGGTTTTTCCTCAAGGCTGCTGAGTACCGATGCCTGATAGCGCTTAATATCTTGATCAGAAAGTGCAATAACATCAGCCCTGAAATCTATTATAAATTGGTTGAACTCACGCCTTAGCGCCGCTTCATCAGCCACTGGCGATTGCACCAGCATTGCCAATCCGGGAACCCGACTGTGATTGCTGGCAAAGGCTGACACCACATAGCCGAGCTGCTTTTCGGTGCGCAGGCTATTATAAAATGGTGACGAGAGCATCTCTCCCAGCAATAGCACCTTGGCCCGCTCTTCCAGACTATCTCCTGCCCCCTGCAGATAGAGTGTAACTACCGAATCAGCATGATCCACAGGGATATGCGCATCAACCGCAGCCTGCTCTAGCCTGGCTATCCTAATCGGCGCAGCAATGTCTTTGAGCGTCAAAGACTGCGCAACTTGCTCAATAAGAGCCGCGGCCTCGACCTGCCCATGGTTGCCGCTTACTAGCATCTCAACTGATATCTGCTGCAGAAGACCCGCAGTAAATTGTTGTAAATCAGTCATGCTTATCTGCTCAAGGACAGGCACCTGCTGCAATGGGGTCCAAGCGCCTGCAATCATTGCATAGAGACCTGACATCACCTGACGGAATGGATATTCACGCTGAAAGTTTGATAGCTGACGCAGCCTTGTCTGCTTGAGTCTGTCAAAGCGGTCCTGGTCCCATTCTGGGGCGGCCAGTGCACTGAGGATATTATCCAATAGCACCGACTGTTTATCGGAATAGCCGCCAACCACAATTGAGATACCACGGCCATTAGCCCCAAGCGAAAAACTCAAACCCGCCTCTGTGGCCGGATATATCTGTGCCCCAAGTTGGTCTTTAACAAGATCCAGATATAGCTGTGTTGCCGTCAACCCCTCTATTGTTGCGGCTTTACCGGTCTTCAATAATGTAATGATATGAGCCTTGGGCACACCAAAATCTGTATCTGCTAGATACCAGGCACTCAGTCCCTCTTGCGCAGTTAGTTGCTGCGGCACTTCACTGCCCGTATCTGCCTGTAATTCCAGGCTTGCCGGAATATAGGGGTTGCGCTCGGGCAGTCGTAGCTCGGCAATCGCTGAGGGCCGCTGCCAGCGCGCCAGTAACTTAGGGTCAACGGGATTAACGGCATAATCGGCCTGATAGCGCAGACTAACCCTATCTGTCGTCACCTCTGGGGCTGTCAGCATCACAAACAGATTGTCTGTGGTTAACTGATCTGCCACCTGCCGGATCAACTCTGCATCGTAATCTGTCATCAGATAGCCGGCACGCAGCACCTCTGTTACTGGGTAGTGCTGCATCTGCCCTGCCAGCCCTGACACATAACCCATGGGGTTTTGCTTTTCCTTAAATTTAAACGCTATATCCGCCATTCGTGAGCGCTCTTCATAGCGCCAGTTCTGAATCCCCTGCTCACGAATCAAATCAATCCAGGCAAATACCATTTCGATAATATCATCCTGGTGCTCTAAGCCCAGTGGCGTCAGTGCAATATCAATAGAAAACAGGCTATAACTACGATCTTCAAGGCCGCTGCCGGCACTCAGCCCTTCCGCCCAGCCTTTATCTTTCAGCAACTGCAGCAGGCTGCCTTCGCCCTCATGACCGACCAGACCGGCAATATAGCTAGCGGGCTTCTGCTGCCAATGGGGCAGCATTTTGGGCAGCTGAAAGCTCAGACTCAACTCGCGCAATTCTTTAAGCGGCGCCATAGAAATGGTCAGAGGCAAGCGCTCGGTTTGAATAAAGCGATCAATATGAGTGGCAATCTGCGTATTGTTGTTATTGATCGGCCCAAAACGCGGCTTGATCATAGCTTCGAGCTGGTCGAGATTTTCCTTCCCCAGCACCACCAGCTTCATCAGATTGGCCGAGTAGTATTGGTTGTAAAAATCAATCAAATCGTCACGCACCGGGCGGCCCTCACCACCTTCGCGGTTAGCTAGGGTTTGCAGATTACCCACGGTGAACTTGGCCATTGGGTGAGCGGGATCAAGCTGCTCCTGAAGAACATCCCACTGCCGGCGGCCGTCGTCTTTAATTTTTAATCGGTACTCAGATTCGACCGCATTGCGCTCGCGGTCAACATATTTAGCATCAAAATTGGGACTGGTAAAAAATGGCGCGAATCGATCTAGAGCCTGCTCCAAATAGCTCGCATCGATATCAAAAAAGTAGGTGGTATTTTCCAAGCCTGTACCCGCATTGTGGCTACCGCCATGTTCACTGATAAAGGTTTGATAATCACCGGGATTGGGGTAGCTTTTGGTACCCAAAAACAACATATGCTCTAGAAAGTGCGCCAAACCCTCCCGGTCTGCCGCGTTTTGGTAACTGCCGATATATACATCTAGGGACGCGGCAGCCTTATCAGTACTGGGGTCCGAAATTAGCAGGACATCAAGATGGTTATCCAGCTGAATATGCCGGTACTGACGCTGGTCATTGGGACTTTTAATGACCTGCCCAGTGGTTGCCGCGGTAACCGCCATATCTGGAGAAACGGCAGAACTGCAGCCTTGAAGCAAAATGACGATAGCCATTAACCGCACAAAAACGCGTGTAAAAATCTCTAAGGATGAACTGCACTGCTGGCCTACGAACCTATCCCTGATCATTGTTAACTCCCCTCTTTTTTCCTGTTATTAACCTTGCAATCACTTACTTAGCATCCGTCACCAGCTCTATATCATCATTTGGATCACTGCTATTCCGCGGCCAGGCGTTGTAGACGGCCTTGACTAGGGTCGCTAAAGGAATGGCAAAAAACACCCCCCAGAAGCCCCAGATTCCACCAAAGAAAAGCACTGCGATAATAATGGCGACCGGATGCAGATTAACCACTTCAGAGAACAGTAAAGGCACCAATAGATTGCCATCGACAAACTGGATAAATCCATAGACCATAAATAACCAGAAAAAGTCACCTGAGTAACCCCATTGCATATAGCCGACTAGCAGCACAGGTATGGTTACTACGGTGGCACCAATATAGGGGATTAGCACAGATAGCCCTACCAGCAGAGCTAAAAGCGCCGCATAGTTGAGATCCAACACTAAAAAAGCCACAAAAGACGCCGCCCCCACAATTAATATTTCAATGGCTTTCCCGCGTATATAGTTGGCGAACTGTACATCCATCTCAGACCAGATGGTCGTCATTACAGTTCTCTCTTTGGGCAGCATATTAGATAAAAACCCAATAAGAATATCCTTGTCTTTAAGCATAAATAGCACCAGCAAAGGCACTAAAAATAAGTAGATCATAATGCCCAGTAAGCCGGGAAAGCTACTCAGCGATAGAGACAGTATCTGCTCTGCCAGATTGGCCATCTCCTGGGACACACGGCCCCAAATCATCTGAAACTGATCTGGGGTTATATAGTCACTATATTTTTCCGGCAGGGTAATCAGCAGCTCTCTAAGCTTGCCAACCATATTCGGCACCTCACTGAGCAGCAGCGATGTTTGGCGCCCAACGATTGGAATAAGAATAATCAGTACGGCAATAAATCCAAGCACAAATAGCAAGTAAGTCGTGGTGATCGCCATGACCTGTGAGAACCCACGGCGCCGCAATGTGTTAACCAGGCCCTGTAGTAAGAAGGCGAGAATTAGCGCGGTAAATACGGGCCCCAAAACAGTGCCCAGAGTCGCCATTACAACCAGAGAAATCACTAATATTACCGCCAGTAGAACAGCCTCTTCATTACCGAAGTACTGCTCAAGCCATCTATGAATTACCTGCTTCATGCCTATTCCTTTGATTGGTAGGGACGGGACAACCATAATAGTACTGATCCCGATTCAAGTGGGTATCTGACCTGAAACTACTGCATATTTCAACTGTCGTACTAAACTCAGTTATCCGCTAAAGTAGCCTGATATTGATTAAAGGTATTTAAGTCCAATTTTGAAACTCACGATACGCCTAAAACGTTCTGGCCTGCGCCTATTTTCCACTCTGTTTATCACTGGACTAATGAGTCTATTGCCCAGCACCGCCTCCCTGTCCTCCGATATCAAGCTACCATTGCTTGGCGATAGTGCCTCGGGCGTTATCTCTAAACAACAGGAATATGAGCTGGGCAGACTGTGGCTAAAAAGCTTTCGTAGCCGCGTGCGCGAGCACGACGACCCATTGATGCAGCAATACCTAGAACAACTACTCTACAACTTAGCAACTTACAGTGATCTTGAAGACCCTCGACTTGAGTTGATTGTGGTCAAAAACCCCTCAATGAATGCGTTTGCAGTGCCCGGCGGCGTGGTTGGATTTCATACCGGTGTTTTTGCCTTCGCCGAAAATGAAGATCAGATGGTATCCGTGCTAGCTCACGAACTGGCGCACCTCAGTCAGCGACATTTTGCCCGTGGCGTAGAAGCCCAGAGGGCATCGTCAATAATTAGTATGGCCGGGCTGTTGGCAAGCCTGGTGATAGCCGCGACAGCCGGAGGCGATGCTGGCATGGCTGCCATTACCTCAACTCAGGCGATGACCATGCAGGGACAGCTGCGCTATAGCCGATCTAATGAGAAGGAAGCCGACCGCATGGGTATGCAAACCATGGAGCGCGCCTCGCGCGACCCAGCTGCGGTCGCCGGTATGTTTGAAACCATGCTCAGGGCCACACGCTTTAGCGGCAGCCGGCTGCCAGAGTTCTTGCTGTCTCACCCAGTAACCGAAAGGCGCATCTCGGATGCCCGCGGCCGTGCAATGAAGCATTCCATGCGGCACTATGTAAGCAATCCAGAGTATTTTCTGATGCAGGCGCGCGCCATCGTCGCCATGGAGAAATCTCCCAATGACTCAGTTAAGCGCTTTCAAGCCAAACTCGACAGCCATACGCAAAACTCGGACGCTGCCAATTATGGATTGGCGCTTGCCTATATAAAATTGGGCGAACATTCTAAGGCCGGTAAAATATTAGATGACCTTATTGAAGCCAATCCCTTTTTACTCACCTTCCGCCACACCGATATAGAGCTGGATATAGCGCGCCAGGATTACGCTGCCGCACTGGGCAAGCTCAATCAGCTTCTGGCTAGAAACCCCAATAATTACCCCCTTACCAGACTCAAGTCAGAGGCTCTCTGGCAGGCTCATCGCTATGAGGATGCGGGTGAGGTGTTAACCGCCCTATCGAGAATGCGCCCTGAGGATCCTATGGTCTGGTATCAGCTGGCGGAAGTCCGCGGGTTGGCGGGGAATATTTCCGGCGTCCATCAGGCCCGAGCAGAATATTTTATTTTGGTGGGTGCCTTTGGTAAAGCCAGAGACCAGCTGAGCCTTGCGGTGAAACTGGTTGCCCTAGACTTTAAGCGCTCGGCCATTATCCGCCAGCGCTTAAAAGATATCGCCGCAATGGAAGATCGACTAGAAAAGCTCTAGCTAGCACGCCAGTAAAATACGGTTTTTAGAGCGGAGATGTTGGCCTTTCGTGAACAGATCAGACCTCAGGTCGTCAAAGTAATATCGCTCAATAAAAGACACAGCAATAATCAAATAGTCAGGCAGACTTAAAATTCATCATGCGGCCAAGTGAAACCATGGCCTGCTCGCCGATTGTCTGATCGACAGATACTTCATTGCTACCCTGCTCCAGACAAGCCAGCAGATTTTCTAAATCATTCATGCCCATCCAAGGACAGTTAGCACAGCTGCGACAGGTCGCACCGTTGCCGCCAGTGGGCGCAATCAGTAACTCTTTATCGGGCACGGCCTGCTGCATCTTGTAAAAAATACCTTGATCTGTGGCCACAATCATCTGCTGCTGAGGCAGTTTGGCAGCCGCAGCAATCAACTGCGACGTTGAACCCACCCAGTCAGCGATATCCACCACTGACTCGGGCGATTCCGGGTGGACTAGCACAGCGGCATCTGGATAAACCTTCTTCAGATCTAGGATACCTTTGGCCTTAAACTCTTCGTGAACAATACAGCTGCCGTCCCAAATCAACATATCGGCGCCAGTATTTTTCTGCACATAGGCACCCAGATACTTATCCGGTGCCCAGAGGATTTTTTCGCCCTGGCTGTCGAGATAATCGAGGACATCAAGAGCAATACTAGAGGTCACCACCCAATCAGCTCGCGCTTTTACCGCTGCAGAGGTATTGGCGTAAACCACCACAGTGCGGTCCGGATGCTGATCACAAAATGCTGCAAACTCATCTGCTGGACAGCCCACATCCAGAGAGCAGGTTGCCTCGAGAGTCGGCATTAGCACGCGCTTATCAGGCGTAAGAATCTTTGCCGTCTCGCCCATAAACTTAACGCCGGCCACCACCAGGGTCTGTGCCGAATGATTATTGCCAAAGCGGGCCATCTCCAGACTGTCAGATACCGTGCCGCCTGTCTCTTCGGCCAACGACTGGATTAGAGGGTCGGTATAATAATGGGCAATAATAACGGCATTCTTGGCAATTAACTGCGCCTTGATCTGAGCCTGCAACTCGGCAATACGCGCGGCACTTATTTCAGAGTCAGCGGGAACCTGATTGAGATACTGCTCAACCACCTCACGCTGACTGGGGTTATCGACCACCTGAATGTGCTGTTGCGAATCAGACATAATGCAGAGCTCTCGAAAATACGATTAAAACGTCGACAGCCAATAAACTACCGCGGTCAAAACGACAGCCAAAATAGCAACTACTGCAATTGCATCAGCGGTTGCATCGCCATCGGTGTTCGATTCTATTTGCTTGCCCATTATTACAGCCCTATATGTATTTGATGTGAGTATTTGGAAGGCGCGCATTCTATCAATCTATAAGCGCGCTGTCTCGCTTTCAACCCTATTGGTTATTCCACTATTACATTGTCTTATAGTTAAATAGCCATTTAAAACGCCTGCCACTGACGCTATCATAGCGGCCTTCAATTAGCAGTACTCAGAACGGACCTTCATGTACCAATACGACCAGTATGATCAAAAAATAGTTGATGAGCGCGTTGAACAGTATCGCGACCAAACTAATCGCTACCTTGCCGGCGATATTAGCGAAGAGGAATTCTTACCTCTGCGCTTGCAGAATGGACTCTATGTCCAGCGTCTCGCCCCTATGTTACGTATCGCTGTGCCCTATGGACTGATGTCGAGCCATCAGGTTCGCAAGATTGCCGATATTAGCCGCCAGTACGACAAAGGCTATGTGCACTTTACCACCAGGCAAAATATCCAGTTAAACTGGCCTCGCCTGGAAGAGGTGCCAGATATATTGGCCGAGCTAGCCAGTGTTGAAATGCATGCCATTCAGACTAGCGGCAACTGCATTCGCAACACCACCACTGACCAGTTTGCCGGTGTGGCCAACGATGAAATTGAAGATCCCCGCCCCTGGTGCGAGATTATCCGCCAGTGGTCGACACTGCATCCAGAGTTTGCCTTTTTACCGCGCAAGTTCAAAATCGCTGTCTGTGGCTCCGAAGAAGATCGCGCCGCTTTTCTGCTGCACGATATCGGTATCCAGCTGGTTAAGAATGATCAAGGCGAGACAGGCTTTCATATCTATGTGGGTGGCGGACTGGGCAGAACACCAGTTATCGCCTCATCAATTAAAGCGTTTCTGCCCAAGGAACATCTACTGACCTATTTGGATGCCATCCTGCGTGTCTACAACCGCTATGGCAATCGAAACAATAAATATAAGGCCAGAATCAAGATTTTGGTAAGAGCCTGGACGCCGGAGGTATTTGCCGAGCGCGTTGAAGCTGAATGGCTGCACCTAAAAGATGGGCCGGCCACATTAAATGGCCATGAAATTGAGCGTGTTAAAGGATTCTTTACCCAGCCCGATTATAAAGCTGTCGACAGCGATGTGGTCAGTGCAGATGTACAGGCGTTAGCCACAGAGCACAAAGGGTTCTCGCGCTGGTTAGACCGCAATGTTAAAACCCAGAAGCAAACTGGCTATGCCTGCGTAACACTGTCGCTAAAACCTGCCGGTGTTGCACCGGGCGATGTTACGGATCAGCAGCTCGAGACCATTGCCGACCTCGCGGATCGTTTTTCCTTTGGCGAAATTCGCACCACCCACAATCAGAATATTGTGCTTGCCGATGTGCTTCAGTCTGAGCTGTTTAATCTTTGGCAGTTGGCTAAGGCTGCAGGTCTGGCAACGCCCAATATTGGCACCATTAACGATATGATTTGCTGCCCCGGCGGCGACTACTGCTCTCTGGCCAATGCCAAGTCAATTCCCGTAGCTGAAGCCATACAGCGCAAATTTGATGATCTAGACTATGTCTATGATCTCGGTGATCTCGAACTCAATATCTCTGGTTGTATGAATGCCTGCGGCCATCACCATATCGGCCATATTGGTATTCTCGGCGTGGATAAGAAAGGCGAGGAATGGTACCAAATACAGCTTGGTGGCAGCGCTGATAAAAATGCAGCCCTCGGCAAGGTACTGGGCCCCTCATTATCACGGGACGCAGTAGTCGACAGCATCGAAACACTCTTAGATGTCTATATTGAAAACCGCCTAGAGCAAGAGACCTTTTTAAAAACCTATCAGCGAATCGGTTTAGAAAAATTCAAGGAGAGAGTCTATGCCCCAGCTTCTTAAAGATGGCAATGTTATCGACAACAGCTGGCAGCTGGTCGATGCTGATACCGATGCTCTGCCACAGGGCGATATTCTGGTTTCAACCAGCCAGTGGCATAAGCAGCAAGATATACTGGCCGAACGTGCAGGCGCTGTCGGTGTGTGGATTGACAGCCATGAAGAGATTGAAGCCTTTGCCGATGGGATTATAGATTTGCCTGTGATTGCTATTAACTTTCCCAAGTTTGCCGATGGCCGCGGTTTCTCACTTGCGCGCCTGCTGCGTGAGCGCTATGGCTACAGCGGTGAAATACGCGCTATAGGCGAGATTATTCGCGATCAGCTCTTTCTGATGCAGCGATGTGGTTTTAATGCCTTTGCCTTTGACACAGAGCTGGATCTCGCCGAAGCCAGTAAGTCATTGCAGGATTTCTCTGATGCCTATCAGGTCGCTGTCGATCAGCCTGAGCCACTATTTAAAAGACGCGCCTAAAATCTGATAAGCTTAAGGCTATGGATCACCATCTTATACAGCTGTTCTTTTTGATTTTTACCGGCTCCGCCGTGGTTGCCTCGCTGGCGTTGTTTGGTCGTCAGCCTCTGTTAGTCGCCTATATTTTACTCGGCGCTGTTATGGGGCCCCATGGTCTGGCCTTGGTCACTGATGTCGAGCTCATTAGTGAAATTGCCAGCATAGGTATTATCTTCCTGCTGTTTCTGTTGGGTCTAGATATGCAGCCCCAGGCACTGGGTCGCGTCTTGCGTCAGGTCACTCATATTACTCTAATTAGCTCTCTGCTGTTTGCCGCAGTTGGCTTTGGCGTCGCCTACCTATTTGACTACAGCCTGCTTGAGTGCATTATTGTTGGTACCTCCATGATGTTTTCCAGCACCATTATTGGTATCAAACTACTGCCCACAACCGTACTGCATCACAAGCATTCCGGCGAACTGATGATCGGCATGCTGTTGATGCAGGATTTTCTCGCTATCTTTGTACTGTTAATGCTGATTTCTGGTATTGATGGGGGCGATAGCCTGATTACCTTTGGCAAAAGCATCGTCGCCCTGCCCCTTATTATTGCTGGCGCCATACTGATGGTACGCTATATTTTGCAGCCTCTATTTGCACGCTTTGATCGGATTGGTGAATATGTATTTTTATTGGCTATCGGCTGGTGTCTCGGGGTGGCTGAGCTTGCCGAATTTGTGGGTTTATCTCGCGAGATTGGTGCCTTTATCGCTGGTATATCCATAGCCACCAGCCCTATCGCGCAATATATAGCACTCAACCTAAAACCTCTGCGCGACTTCTTTTTGATTCTGTTTTTCTTCTCTCTTGGCGGCGGCTTTGACCTCTCTCTGATTCCGCAAATAGCCATACCTGCACTTATTTTGGCTGCTGCCATGCTGGCGCTAAAGCCAACTATCTATCAGGCGCTGTTGCGCGGACAAAGTGAGAGCCAGACACTGTCATGGGATATTGGCTTTAGGCTGGGACAAAACAGTGAGTTTTCACTGTTAATTGCCTATGTTGCCTTTAATACCCAACTTATTGGTAATAATGCCTCACATTTAATACAGGCCGCAGCCATTATCACTTTCCTAATCTCAAGCTATATAGTGGTGTTCAATTTCCCCAACCCTATTGCTATCAGCGAAAAACTGCGGCGGGACTAGTTAGTGATAAGTATTCGTAGCAACAAAAGACTGGCAAGGAAGCGGCAATAGTGTCACGAAGAGACGAATCTGGCACAGCTACACACACAAAGTCTATGGACATCAGATCGAATCCGGCATAACTAACCTGTCACCCCAGCCAGGGCTGGGGTCAGGAGAAACCAGCCCTCGCTGCCATGATGGCAATCCAGACTTAAAACTGCTTATTGGAATCCTGAGTTAGACGAGCCCACCATTTTAGCAATAGACGATCCGCGCTCTCTTCAGCGGCGAGACCCAGTCGCTGATGCAGTTTTTTCTTCTGCACAAACGACACTTCAAAGACATCGGCTTCGGCAATCCGCGATACCAAATACTCATCGCTGGTCTGCACATCATCGACCAGTGCTAAATCCTTCGCTTGCGAGCCATACCAGATCTCGCCAGTGGCAATCTTTTCAATATCAACCTGTGGACGGCGCTCGGAGACATAGGTCTTAAATAGCTCATGGGTCTCGTCCAGCTCTGCAACAAATTTCTCTCGGCCCTCTTCAGTGTTTTCGCCAAACATCGTCAGAGTACGCTTGTATTTACCGGCAGTGAGTATTTCAAAATCCACATCATGCTTTTTTAGCACCTTACTAAAATTAGGCATCTGTGCGACCACACCAATGGAGCCGACAATAGCAAAGGGAGCGGCTAAAATTTTATCTGCGACACAGGCCATCATATAGCCGCCACTGGCGGCAACTTTATCCACACAGGCAGTCAATGGGATGCCCTTTTTACGCAGGCGATCAAGCTGGCTACTGGCAAGCCCATAGCTATGAACCATGCCGCCCGAGCTCTCTAGTTTAATTAGCACCTCATCATTGCTGGTGGCCTGAGTTAATATGGCGGTGACTTCTTCACGCAGATGGCTGACGGCTGATGCACTGACATTGCCATCAAAGTTAAGTACAAAGACGCGGCTCTTTTTGACCGCAGCAGACTTATCTTGGTCAGTCTTTTTTACCGCTTTCTTTTCTTCTTTTTTTAACATAGCGGCCTGCTTTTTCTTAGCCTTATGCAGTTTTTTCTCTTCGGCTTTTTGCAGCGACTCATCCATAGTTGCCAGCAGCATGGACTCGCTCATATGCTCAAACTGTTCATTCAGTGGCGTAATTTCAAGATGGCCTTTTTCACTGCCCTGGCTATTCTTTTGCCGAGCACCGACAATAATGCTCAACACAAGCGCGAAGGCAAATAAAAAAGTAACAATCTTGGCCAGAAACAGGCCATATTCAAAAAGGAATTCCAAAACTCGCTCCAGTGTAATCAGTAAGGTGTAACTAATAAAAGACCAGTATAGACGCTCGCAGGCGCTAACCGTAGGTCAAAGTGGACTCGTCTATATACTGCTGCAGCAGGCGTCCAGACATAATGGTTGGCGGCGCAATAATGCCAGGTAAATTGTCATAGCGAAACCAATCAGCCTCAGCAATTTCAATACCATCAATGGTAATATCATCAGTCACCGCATCCGCAATAAAGCCCAGCATCAGCTGTCCCGGGTAGGGCCATGATTGACTGCCAAAATAGCGGATATTATTGATTTGCACACCCACTTCCTCAAAGACTTCACGGTGAAGCGCCTGCTCGGCAGTCTCGCCCGCTTCCAAAAAACCGGCTAACGCACTAAATCGATTGGCCGGCCAACTCGAGTTGCGCGCCAACAGACAGTGATCACCGCGAATGACCAGCACAATAATACAGGGAGAAATACGCGGGTAATTATTAATCTTGCAGACTTTACATTCCAGCGCATGCTCGCTGTCAGAGGCTATATTGCGTTCACCACAGCTGCCGCAGAAGCGGTGTTTGTCCTGCCAATCGAGTAACTGAACCGCGCGGCAGGCAAGTGAAAACTCTTCATCACCGGCACTCATCAGTAAGGTGCGCAGCTCAATCATGGTAAAACCTTCAGTCGCAGCCGCTTCAGGTAATAGTTCCCACACTTCACAATCACGCCCCTGCCACTGGCCCAATGTAATGCGTCTTTCACAGAAAAACTTAAGCAGGTCTGTCGCATCACTATCGATAACAGGGCCACTGGACCTAGCGCCAGAAACCACCAAAATATCACCGTCGATGACCGCGATAATCCATTTTTTGTCCGTATTGATTGCTACAGGGCTGGCATAAAAACCATTTAGGCTTTCGGGAATGGTCACAGCAAGAGTTACCTTTAATTTAGAGCATAAAATTAGGTGTAAAAGGTCTCGAAAGCTTGCAAATTAGAATGGCTATAGCTAAGGTTCCGGGGCAATTATTGTTAAGTTTAACATGAAAGTAACAGTGAATTGAGCAGTGTTTCAGTTGATTGGGAAACTGCTTACCAACAGGTTGATACAGCAACTAAGGATCCACAGATGACTCCAACATTACCCCAGGCATTTAAAAAGAATTTTCTCGGTAACTCTCCCGGTTGGTACGAGAAGGCCATTATTGCCTTTTTGGTACTTAACCCTCTGATCATGTACCAGTTTGGCCCCTTCGTGATGGGATGGGTGCTGATCGCTGAGTTTATCTTTACCCTAGCGATGGCGCTTAAATGCTACCCACTACAGCCCGGTGGACTGCTAGCAATTGAGGCGGTGCTGATGGGATTAACATCCCCCGAAGCTGTCTACAACGAAACCGTTGCCAACTTTCAGGTAGTGCTGCTGCTAATGTTTATGGTCGCCGGCATCTATTTTATGCGCGACATGCTGCTGTTTACGTTTACCAAGATTCTGCTTGGTGTTAAATCAAAAACCATGCTGTCGTTTTTGTTCTGCTTCGCCGGCGCCTTTTTATCGGCCTTCCTCGACGCCCTGACCGTAACTGCTGTCTTGATTACCGTCTCTGTCGGCTTCTTCTCGGTCTACCACAAGGTCGCCTCCGGTAAGAAAATAGCCGACAAAGACCATGACCACAGTGATGACTCCACTGTACTTGTACTCGAGCGTGAGAAGCTTGAAGCGTTCCGCGCCTTCCTACGCAGTCTAATTATGCACGGTGCCGTGGGTACCGCTCTGGGGGGTGTAACTACCTTGGTGGGTGAGCCACAGAATCTATTGATCGCAGAAAAAGCTGGCTGGACATTTATGGAGTTCTTTATGGCCATGACGCCTGTCACCATGCCTGTTCTGGCTTTTGGTCTAGCGACCTGCGTTATTTTAGAGAAAATTAAAATATTTGGTTACGGTGCCGAACTCCCTCAGGAAGTGCGACAGGTACTGCAAGACTCTAGTGATCATGATGAGTCTCACCGCACCCAGTATGACAAGGCATCACTGATTACTCAGGTTATCGTTGCACTGATCCTTATCGCTGGTTTGGCCATGCACTGGGCACCTGTAGGCCTTATTGGTCTTATGGTTATTGTCCTTCTAACGGCTTTTAACGGTATTACTGAAGAGCATCGTATTGGTCATGCTTTTGAGGAGGCATTGCCCTTTACCGCATTGCTGGTAGTGTTTTTTGCCATTGTCGCCGTTATTCACGAGCAGCACCTATTCTCACCAGTGATTGCTATGGTACTTGAGCAAGATGAAGCGATTCAGCCCGGCGTATTCTTCCTAGCCAATGGCTTACTCTCGGCCATCAGCGACAATGTCTTTGTCGCCACGGTTTATATTAATGAAGTAAGAGCGGTTTATGATGCAGGCGAAATTAGTCGTGAGCACTTTGATAAGCTAGTTATTGCCATTAATACAGGCACTAATCTACCCAGTGTGGCCACACCTAATGGACAGGCTGCATTTTTATTCCTGCTGACATCAGCACTGGCGCCGCTAATTAGACTATCTTATATGCGCATGGTACTCATGGCACTGCCGTACACCATTGTACTGACTTCAATTGGCTTTCTATGTGTGATGTACAGACTGTAATCTCGATATTGCAGTAACAAAAAAGGCGATCCATTGGATCGCCTTTTTTATATCTGTTGATTACAGTTTTATACCTTTTAATCTAGGTTTTATTGCTTTCTTCAGCCTTGAGGTCTTTGCGTAATACCTTACCTACATTGGTCATTGGCAACTCATTGCGAAACTCAACAAATTTAGGCACCTTGTAACCAGCCATATTCTCTTTGCAGAAATCAATGACCTGCGCTTCGGTTAGCTCGCTGTCTGTGCTGACCACAAACATCTTCACCACCTCGCCGGCTTTGTTATCGGCAACCCCGATAGCTGCGCATTGAGACACCGCTGGATGCAGCGTTAATGCCTGCTCTAACTCATTGGGATAAACATTAAAGCCTGACACAATAATCATATCCTTAAGACGATCAACGATCTTGATGTAGCCGTCTTCATCGACAGTTACAATATCACCAGTATGCAACCAGCTATCAACAATCACCTCGGCCGTCTGCTCTTCACGCTGCCAGTACCCTGCCATAACCTGAGGCCCGCGCACACACAATTCACCAACACCACCCACTTCCTGCTCGACGCCATTTTCATCGATAACTTTAATATCAGTGCCCGGAATAGGAATGCCAGCGGTACCAATCTTTTCAAATCCAGAGGGATTCATAGAGATAACCGGCGAAGATTCAGTCATGCCATAGCCCTCGCTGACAATACAGCCAGTCGCTGCTTGCCAGTCATTGGCTACAGATTCCATCAGCGCCATGCCACCAGACAGTGTCATTCTTAATTTAGAAAAATCGAGCTTTTTAAAGTCTTTATTCTCAAGCAAGGCAACAAATAAAGAATTGAGACCAATAAAGATTTCAAATTTGAATCTTTTAATCGCCCGCACAAAGAGCGGAATATTTCGAGGATCCGGAATTAAAATAGTGTGCCCACGAGTCGCTGGCATAAGTCCCATGCACAGTGAGTAGGCATATATATGATAGATAGGCAGTGGCGCCACAGCAATACTGTGCGTGATCGGCTTATCCAGAATCGAAATAACACTCAGTGACTGGGCGATATTGCTGACCAAGCAGGACTGAGTCAGCATAACGCCCTTAGAGGCACCGGTGGTGCCGCCGGTATACTGCAGGGCACAGATATCATCTATGGTCGCCTTGTGGGGTATATAGTTAGTGCCGCCGGTGAGCATCTCAGAGAATCTTATATACTGACCTCTAGGCAGAGAGGGTCTTTTACCCATCAGCTTCATGGCGCAACTGAGTAGCATATTTCGAGGCTGCGGCAGTAGGTCTACTGGGCGCGTCACTATGACATGCTCGATACTGCTATCTGGTAGCGCCTGGCATAAAGTCTCATAAAACTGATCGAGTACTACGACCGCTTTAACCCCAGAGTCATTAAACTGATGTACTAGCTCGCGCACGGTGTACATTGGGTTGGTATTAACAATGACTAACCCAAGCTTCCATGCCGCGACCACGACCACAGGGTATTGAATCAGATTGGGAAGCTGTACCGCGATACGATCACCAGCACTGAGCTTTAATTTCTTCTGAAAATAGCTCGCGACTCTTCTCGATAGCTGGTCAACTTCACCATAGGTCAATGTTTGCCCTAGACAGGTATAAGCTGGATGAAGCGATGAATCGGCAACGGCCTGCTGCCAATTTTCAAGCAGGGAGCTAGCGGTTAGATCGGGCTGCTGAGAGCCTATACCAGAATTTTTTTGCGCCTGTAAAACGGCTTCTTGCACCAGCATAGCAACATCTCTTTTTATTATTATTAGGTAAACTACAGACGCCTAAACTCAGTCAGTTAACGAGGTGCTCAGTTAGCGAGGTGCTCAGTTAACGAGAGAGCAGAGACATGCCCCTTTCAAGGCCGCCCAGCGTCAGAGGGAACATCTTACCGTCAATCAGATCTCTTAACATCTGAATTGAGGGCGTGTACTCCCAATATTTTTCCTGAACTGGGTTAATCCAGATCAGTTTTTCGTAGGTCTCGGCCATACGCTGCATCCATACCGCACCCGACTCTTCGTTGTGATACTCAACACTGCCACCAGGACTGGTGACCTCGTAGGGAGCCATTGAGGCATCGCCAACATAGATCACCTTATAGTCGGAAGAATATTTGTGCAGCAAATCATAGGTTGAGATCTGCTCTTCGCGACGACGATTATTATCCTTCCACACATAGTCATACATGCAGTTGTGGAAGTAAAAATACTCGAGGTGCTTAAATTCTGTCTTAGCTGCCGAGAATAGCTCTTCACATAGACGCACATAGGGATCCATGGAGCCACCGACATCAAAGAAAATCAGAACCTTAACCGCATTGTGTCGCTCGGGCACCATCTTGATATCGAGCAAACCGGCATTGCGCGCAGTGCTTCGAATCGTATCATCTAGGTCCAGATGATCCGCTGAACCCTCGCGGGCAAACTTGCGCAACCGACGCAGCGCTACTTTGATATTGCGCGTGCCAATTTCAACTGAGTCATCGAGGTCCTGATACTGACGCTCATCCCATACTTTGACCGCCGTGCCCTTGCCGCCGGGGCCACCAATACGGATGCCCTCAGGATTAAAGCCACCATGACCAAAGGGTGAGGTGCCATTGGTACCCACCCATTTATTACCGCCCTCATGGCGCTCTTTTTGCTCTTCGAGACGCTTTTTAAACTCCTCAATCAGCTTTTCAAGACCACCGAGACTTTCAACCTTGGCTTTCTCTTCATCGGTAAAGTGCTTCTCAAACTCCTTGCGCAGCCAGTCTTCAGGCAGCAGGGCTTCAACAATACCATCGAGATTTTCTAGGTTTTTAAAATAAGCACCAAAGGCGCGGTCAAAGCGATCGTAGTACTTCTCGTCTTTAACCATAACGGTGCGTGCCAATAGATAGAAATCATCCACCGAGCCAAAGGCCAGGTTTTGCTCCATCGCAGTCAGCAGATCCAATAGTTCCTTGATAGAAACGGGAACGTTGGCTTTCTTTAGCGTCTCAAAGAAGTTAATCAGCATAGAATAAACTCGTTTACCTCAGACCGATCTAGCGGGCTTCACGGCGCGTCATAAATGCCAGACGCTCGAGCAGATGAACATCTTGCTCATTCTTTAGCAAGGCACCATACAGCGGCGGAATCGCCTTGGTGGGGTCACGATTAGTAAGAATATCTTCAGGGATATCATCCGACATAATCAGCTTTAACCAGTCCACTAGCTCAGAGGTCGAGGGCTTCTTCTTAAGACCTGGAATCTTGCGCACATCAAAGAAGATGTCCATGGCGTCATCCACCAGCTGCTTTTTGATTTTCGGGAAATGGACATCGACAATACGCTGCATGGTCATGCGATCAGGGAAGTTGATAAAGTGGAAAAAACAGCGACGCAAGAATGCATCCGGCAGTTCTTTTTCATTGTTACTGGTAATAATCACAATCGGCCGCTGCACTGCTTTAATGGTCTCGCCTGTCTCGTAGACATGGAACTCCATCTTATCCAGCTCAAGCAACAAATCATTGGGGAATTCAATATCCGCTTTATCGATCTCATCGATCAGCAAAACTACTTGCTGGTTAGCGGTAAAGGCCTCCCACATCTTACCTTTCTTGATGTAGTTACTAATATCCTGGACCTTATCGCTACCCAACTGGGAATCGCGCAGACGAGATACCGCATCATACTCATACAGGCCCTGCTGAGCCTTGGTGGTCGACTTGATGTGCCAGGAGAGCAATGGCACGCCCAGTGAACTGGCCACCTGCTCTGCCAGCATGGTTTTACCAGTTCCCGGCTCACCTTTAATCAGTAATGGTCGTTGCAGGGTCACTGCGGCATTAACTGCCATTTGCAGCTCTTCGGTTGCTATATAGTCGTTTGTGCCTGTAAATTTCATATCGTCTGGGTCCACATTAAATAAGGTTACTTTTCTCGTTTAGCCTCATATAGTAATCTAATCTCCTCCTGTATTTACGTCTAAATAGCGCCAAAGACCCCTAGATATAATGATTATTGGCACTAAATATGACTGAACAGTCAAACCCACAGCGCAACAACAGTGCGATAAAACAGACCTAAAGACTCACCCCTGCTTTGATTTTTTTCATTAGTGCGCCAGCGCCTCTGACACCCACGACCGACATGGCGGTTACCATGCCAGCCATCAACGCCCCAACGACACCGCAGCTAATAATATCCTGACCGGTTAAATACAGGCCAGGCAGAGATGTCTTAGGCCTTAGCCAATCCTGCTGAAAACGCGCTTTGTGATGTGCCAGGCCATAGGCCTCACCCTGCTTATAACGGCAAAAATGACTGGTAGATAGTGGCGTAGAGACTTCGGAATAATCGATCTTGCCTCTCAGTTGCGGCATCTGCTTGAACAGTGCCTCCAGCATGCGCTCGGACAGGTCCTCTTTAAGTGCCTCATAGTCATCGCCGCGCTTACCCCAGGTTTTATCTGCCCATTGACGGTAAGATTCAAAGTCACAGGGACCTATAACAATTTCAATCGTAGAACGACCGGGATAGCGGCGCTGAAAGTCTGGGTCTTTAGCCGAGGGAAAGGACACATAGACCAATGGCAATGGTGCACTGGGATCTTTGCGCAGCGCGGCAACATTGTCATCATGGTGCTCATCGAGGTAAATCCAAAGATTGGTTTTTGGCAGCTGTAATTCTTCAGCGGCGCCTTTGAGCCCTAAATACATGCCGCCATGGGACATAGATGTGGCCAGCGCATCCACCTTTTGTTTGTATCCGAGCTTCTCGCTGTGCGCTGCCGGCAGCAGATCTGAAAAGGTATTGACCACCCCAGCATTACTAATAACAGTCTTAGCATACACACTGTGGCCGTCGGCCATTTTCACCCCGACCGCGCGACCCTTATCGACTAAAATCTCTGTGACATCAGCATAGGTAAACACATCGCCACCAGAGACCTGTATCTGCGGAATAATAGTCGCCGCCATTTGTGAGGCGCCGCCTACCGGATAAAAACCTCCGTTAAAATAATGCCCGGCAATTAGGGCATGCATAAGAAACACAGACTCTTTTGGCGGGCAGCCATGATCACCCCATTGGCCGCAGAGCACAGCAATTAACTTTTCATTATCGGTCAATCCCTTGAGTACATCGTAGGACGTTTCCAGAGCATAATCTGGAAATTTGTTTTTTGCTGACAGTGACATCATTTTAGCGATCGGCGCGGGCATTGCTTTAGTCTGACTTACCGCACCCATATATTTAGTTGTCGCCGTTACTAGGGCAACATATTTATCAATGGCATCAGCTTCTTCCGGAAACTGTTTTTTTAATGAGTCCTTAAAGTTTTCTTTGCCAGCAACAAAATCAAATTGTTCATCACCGAGAATAATACGATCATAGACTGGATCCATTTCCGCCCATTTAAGATTGCCCGCGGAGATAAAATCGAATAGTGCACGGCCCTGACTTTTACGACCCATATCACCAATATAATGAACCCCAACATCCCATTCATAGCCATTGCGCTCATAGGCATGGGTAAAGCCACCCGCAGTATAGTGCTGCTCTAGGACGATAACTTTTTTGCCCAGCTGCGATAGCAGTGCCGCACTGCAGAGCCCACCTATACCAGAGCCAATCACAATGGCATCGTAATCCGCATCGATCCGCTCAGCGCGATAGCGCTTGCCGATACGCAATGTACTAGGTGTGGTTTTTACCTGTTTGGATACAGTTGTCTCTGCCGATTGCTCGTTCATTACAGCCACTCTTTTTTACGCCATTATTATTTTTATATGCTTTGCTGTTTTATTTTTTTGCGATGGTCTTTTTGTTTTTATCTTCTTTTTTATTTTCTTTTCTACTTTTATTAAAGCGAGAGATAATCAATCTAATTAATCCATAAAAAATAAAAGCAAAGAAGCTAAAGGCCAAAATAGGTGCTAGTCCACGCTGAAAACTAACATCATCACCTGTGGCGAGGAACCCTTCATAAAGGCTCACAAAAAATGCCGGCGCCAGATGGAAGTCATCTCGGTAGGCGGTTACCGGCGTCAGCAAAAATACTGTAGCCAGCAGTAAAAATAGATGTCGAATAGTCGTGAAACGCAGCTTGCGCATCCAAAACCACAGTACAAATAGCAGGCAGGCTACACCTATACCATAGGCCACCCAGCCCCATAAATAATTTTCAGCACTATACATAGTTAATCAACCCATTGAATAATATGGTCTTCAATATCGTCGTCATGAATATTTAACTCCGAAACGACTTTGCCCTGTAATGAGGCGCCATAACCATGTAATGTCTCGCGGCTTCCTGTGAGCAGATGGTGCCATTCAGGTAGTGGCTTACCATCGGCAATCAATCGATAGGAGCAACTCTGCGGCAGCCAGCCTAAAGAAATAATATTTTTCTGGTCCAGCTGTATGCAGTCATCGACAATATTATGTCGTCCCTCATAATCACTGCAGCGACAGGATTCTGTATCCAGTAGTTCACAGGTCACATTGGTGTGAAATATCTCACCACTGTCATAGTCTTCCAGTTTAACCAGACAACATTTTGCACAGCCATCACAGAGTAACTCCCACTCTTCCGTGGACATCTGCGCCAGTGTTTTTGTCTGCCAAAAGTTTGCCATCGGTTACCTTAGGTGCGGTACTCAGGCAGTATATTTGCCTGTGGGAATTTTGCCGGTGGCAGCTGTAAGTAAAAGCCCTTATCGGCAATCTCTTGCAGCACCTTATTACTATCTGCACGCGCCAGTTTGCGCGATGGTGTCACCACTATGGTCGTGACCAATTTAAGCTCACCAAAGCTGGCTAGCAGAGTCTCGGGCACCTTGGATAAGGCGCCGTCTTTGGGCACATAGAGATACATTTCCTCTTTTTTACCGCCCTTGTAAATATCACAGAGTATTTTCATTGCAAAGTATCCGTACTTTCAAGCACTGCTTGAATTGCTGGTTTAACACTGGCTTCACGCCATCCTTGGTTTAATCTTGCCGGCCATTCATATTGTCCCCTAACATCTCCATCCAGGGCACTGCGCAAAATGGCTTCGAGTTCTTTTTTGTTAGATAGAAATTCCTGCGGAATCTTCTGTGCCTCGGCCACCGCACTCAGGGCGCTGCGCATCGCCTTCATCACCGTATTGGCTGCCTTCGTCAGAGGCTCTGGAATCGCTTCAGTTGGCGCATCATCAGCAGAGTATTGGATCTGTTGCAGCACCATAGAGCCATACCGCTTAACTGACCGCGAGTACCAGTCTTCAATCCCGTGCAGCTGTTCCTCGGCCGTTGGCAGGCGCCGCGCTATCTCTAGCAAAATGGCATCTTTAATAATATGTGAGCGTGGTTTATCCATTGTTCGGGCAGTCTCTTCACGCCAGTCACAGAGTCGTCGCAATGCACTTAATGACTTGCCCTGTAAGCGCCATGCGCCTTTTACACGCAGATAATAGTCGCTGTTGTCTTTGCGACCTGCAGCCATATCAAACATGGCGACAGTCTCCTCCGCAAACCATTCCTGACGCTGCTGTTCCTGAAGCGCCTCACTCAAAATCTCGTGAATGCGATGTAGGTACAGCACATCGACAGCCGCATAGTCGAGCTGGCGATCAGTTAATGGCCGCTTTAGCCAATCAGAGCGAGTCTCTTGCTTATCTAGCTCCACATCAAACAGTTTGTGGACGAGACGCGCATAGCCCATGCAGTAGCCAACATTAGTAATGCCAGCCGCAATCTGAGTATCGAATATATTGACCGGGCGAATATCCAGCGCATGATCTAGCACTTCCAAGTCCTCGGCACAGGCATGGAAAATTAATGTGCGACTAGGGTCCTCTAACAGCACTTTTAGGCTCTCAAACTGATCGATTGCAAGTACATCAATAAGCCAGCATTGGTCGCCGTTGGAAATCTGTATCAGTGCTATCTTGGGAAAAAAAGTATCGGTACGAATAAACTCTGTATCTATGGCAATGGTTGCCACCTCGGCCAGCTGATCGCACATCTGTTGCAGCTTATTATTACTGTCAATCCAAAGATTCATCTACAGGGCCTTTCTACTTTGCAATGCCATATTTAGCGTTCCACCATCAACATATTCAAGCTCACCGCCCATCGGCACGCCGTAAGCAATTCGCGAAACCGAGACACCCAGTGCCTTGGCCTTGTCGGCGATAAAGTGGGCTGTGGCCTCACCCTCAACGGTTAAATTAGTGGCCAGTATTAACTCACTGACATCGCTATGTTGTAAACGCTCGACTAACTGATCTATGCCCAGCTGCTCCGGCCCTATGCCATCGATAGGCGATAAATGGCCCAGTAGCACAAAGTATTTTCCCTGAAAGCTGCCAGCCTGTTCGATGGCGTAGAGATCAGCGGGGTTCTCGACCACACAGATCTGCGTTGTTAGACGTCGAGGGTTACTGCAGATACCACAGACCTGATGTTCGGTAAGCGTGCGGCATTCAGCACAGCGACCCACTTTCTCAACGGCCTCAACAATCGCTTCTGCCAAACGTGAAGCACCAGCTTTGTCGCGTTCTAGTAGCTGCAAGGCCATGCGCTGGGCAGATTTAGCACCGACACCGGGCAAGCAGCGCAACGCATCTATCAGCTGATCAATTACATTTCCGTACAAGGAGTAGCCTCGAGTAAAAAGGGGAATTATAGAAACGCCCTAAAAAGGCATTTTAAAGCCGGCGGGAAGATCCATACCGCCAGCCATATTCTTTATTGCGTCTTGGCTCTCAGCTTCGACTTTGCGCACCGCATCGTTTACCGCAGCTGCAAGTAGGTCTTCGAGAAAAGTTTTGTCCTCGGTCATCAACGATGGGTCCAATGTGACTTTGCGCACATCATGACGCCCTGTCATTACCACCTGCACCATACCGGCCCCGGACTCACCGGTAACTTCAGCAGTGGCAGCCTGCTCCTGCATTGCAGCCATTTTTTCCTGCATCTGCTGGGCCTGCTTCATCAAATTATTTATATCCATTTTTTCCTCAATCTATGGGGCGCACAGACTGCTCGTCCAATGTGCCATCAAATACTGTTTTAAATTTAATTACGTCAGCGTCATTATTGAGCGCCTCTACCGCCTCGGCAAGACGCTCTGATTTCTCGCGAATATTAGCCGCCCGCGGGGTCTCTTGCTCAGCCACACCAAAGGTAATCTCAACGGTTACCGACTGCTCAAAATATTCGCTTAACGCCTCAGCCAGACTCTGCTGATGGGCCGTATCGTAGAGGCTGGTCTCATCACTGTCGATAAGAAAGTTAAGCCGATTACCCTCTCTGCCCCTATATAAACAGTGGCTAGCGATTTCTCCAAGGGATGCACCAATACTGAGCTGCTTGCGGATTTCGATCCAGTTATTGGGATTAAACTTTTGCAGGGGCACTTTATTAGTAGACGCTGAGGGATCGTTTACTAAGGACTCCTCTCTTGCTAAGGGCTCCTCTCTTGCTAAGGGCTTTTCGTTCGCTAAGGGCTTTTCGTCGGCTAAGGGCTTCTCATACGCTGAAGGATCTTCCGCCACAGACCGTTGTTCGACCTGAGGCACCTCAATAGGCGTCTGCAACGGTTGCTCAATAGGTTCAATGACTACTGCTGCATTGCTACCAACCGCTTGCAATACGGCTTTGGGTCGCGGCGATTCACTGGGCGCGACCGTTTCAGACTTTTTTACAGCTGGCTCCGCCTCCTGGGGAGCGGCTGGCTCTGCAGCAACAGTCTTATCGGGCGGCAGCGGTCTAAAGGCCAGTGCGCGCAGCATGATCATTTCGAAACCGGACTTAAGATCGGGCGCCAGATGTAGATCTTTTCGACCTAGCAAACAAATCTGGTAAAACAGCTGAGCATCTTCACGAGACACTGCCCCGGCAAGCGATAATAGTGCCGAGTAATGACTCACCCCTTTGTCCAGCGCCTCTGGTACCGCTTGCAATATAGCCACCTGATGCCAAATAGACAGCACATCGGCGAGGGCTAGATCATAGTCTGGCGCCTGTTCGGCCATACGGGCAACCGCCGCTAACACATCGCTACCGGTGCCGGTTGATAATGCATTGCAAATATCCACCACGTAGCCGCGCTCAATGGTACCCAGCATACTGCTGACTTCGGTCTCATTGACCTGCCCGCCACCATGGCCAATGGCCTGATCGGTCAGACTCAGAGCGTCGCGCATACTGCCGTCAGCCGCGCGTGCCAGCGACCACAGCGCCGCCTCTTCAAAGGGCACCTGCTCTTTACCCAGCACAAACTGCAAATGCTGCGTAATACGCTCGGCACTAAGGTTTTTTAAGTTGAACTGCAAACAACGTGACAGCACCGTGATCGGCAGCTTTTGCGGATCTGTGGTGGCAAATAAAAACTTCACATGAGGTGGTGGCTCTTCCAACGTTTTTAGCAGTGCCGCAAAGCTGGATTTAGACAGCATGTGGACTTCATCAATCAAGTAGATTTTATAGCGGCCACGCGATGGTGCGTATTGCACGTTATCCAGCAGGTCGCGCATATCATCGACACCGGTGCGCGATGCTGCATCCACCTCGATCAGGTCTATAAAGCGGCCTTCATTGATTTCAGTGCAGCTGGCGCAAACACCACAGGGAACCGAGCTTATGCCCTCTTCGCAGTTAAGGCATTTGGACAGAATGCGCGCAATGGTAGTTTTACCTACACCGCGGGTGCCGGTAAACAGATAGGCATGGTGAAGGCGGTTGTTATCCAGCGCATTAATCAGCGCCTGAAGCACATGCTCCTGACCTGCCATCTCGGCAAACGATCGCGGACGCCACTTTCGGGCAAGGACCTGGTAACTCATCGCATAATCTGCTTTAGTTTAAAAAGCCTTATTATAGGGAGATTACGGGAGCGCTGGAAGGGTTAATGGCGATGACCCCCAATAGCCACACCTCGGCACACAGCGTAACCACTACCGTTGCTCCCTTCCGGGCCTGGCGGAGTTCATGGCTGGCTGTTGCGAGGGGACCAAAGGGGGCCACCATTAAAGCGAAGCGCGAGATTATCCGAGGTTTACTCGGCAAGTGCAACCGCTTATGCCAATAAACAGTAGATTGATATACACGCAGAACCACTCACACTAAATAGGGTCAAAAAGCCCAATAGAGCCTACAGTACCCAACAGCAAATAGTGTATTTATGCGGAGATTGCTACACTCCCAGTGCTGGACGCCTGTTGAGCTAGAACTAAAACTAGAGCAACAACCAAAATTATAAAGTGAAGGGCTCTCTGTTAATGAACAACCGTGCAAGGCAGCATGCAATACTCCCACTGTTATTACTGATTTCCACCCTACTGCTAGCAGCCTGCGGCAGTAGCGAGAGCAATGTCGACCAAGGCAATCGCAGCGGCACATTGCACTGGGGTAATGGCACCGAGCCCCAGAGTCTTGACCCCCATATAGCGACCGGCGTCCCCGAACACCATATTATTACCGCGCTGATGGAAGGCTTGATTCTTAAAGATAGCGAAACCCTAGCCCCTAAGCCTGGCGTAGCCGAGTCTTGGACAATTAGCGCCGACGGCCGTATTTACACCTTTAAGCTGCGCGAGAATGCACGCTGGTCTAATGGCGACCCACACAATGCCCATGATTATGTCTGGTCCTGGTGGCGCGCGCTGCAACCGGCACTGGGCAACCTCTACGCCTATATGTACTTCTCTATAGAAAATGCGCAGGAATATTATGAGGGTACAGTCACAGACTTTGATCAGGTCGGCGTCAAGGCACTCGACGATTACAGATTACAAGTCACCCTGTCCAACCCAACGCCTTACTTCTTGCAGCTGCTGGATCATTACAGTCTCTACCCAGTTCATCGCGCCACGGTAGAAAAGTTTGGTGCGGCCGATGAGCGCGGCACACGCTGGACTTATGAGGGCAATAATGTCGGCAATGGCGCCTTCCAATTACTCGACTGGAAAATTAATCGCCGCGTAACTGTGCAGCGCAACCCCTACTACTGGAATACAGACAGTGTTCGACTCAACCAGATTGTGTTCTACCCCACCGAAAATGTGGTCAGTGAAGAGCGTATGTTTCGCGCCGGACAGTTACATCGCACCAGCACTATTCCAGCGGATAAAATTCCCGTCTACCTAGAGGCCCAAGATTCCTCGCTGCATATAGCTCCCTATCTTGGCACTTACTTTTACCGCATCAATACTCGCGTGCCCCATCTGCAGGATAAGCAGGTACGCCGAGCGCTTGCCATGACCATAGATCGCGAGACAATCTCCAAGAGCATTCTTAAAGCTGGACAGATTCCCGCGTATGCCATGACCCCGCCGGGCACCATGGGCTATTACCCAGAATCAGATTTAAGCTTTGATCCAGAGGCTGCACGCCAGCTCTTAGCAGATGCCGGATACCCCAATGGAGAGGGCTTTCCCGCCACCGAAATCCTTTATAACACCAGTGAAGGCCATCGCAAAATTGCCGTGGCTATCCAGCAGATGTGGAAAAAATACCTCAATATTGATATCAAATTGCTCAATCAAGAATGGAAGGTTTACCTCGATAGCGAAAGTGCTGGCAACTATGAAATATCTCGTGCCGGTTGGATCGGTGACTACGTAGACCCCAATAGCTTTCTCGATATGTTTCTATGTAACGGCGGCAATAATCGCACCGGCTGGTGCAATGCCGAATACGATCGCCTGATTGCCGATGTGGCCCCAACCGTAAAAACCCATGCCGAACGATTGGCGGTATTTGGTCAGGCCGAAAAGATACTGATGGATGAGCTGCCAGTGATTCCCATCTACATTTACACCTCAGTCAACCTGGTGAATAATTCGGTAAAAAACTACGCTGACAATATTCTTAACCAGCCCTCCTTTACCGAAATGTATCTGCAAGCAGAGCCACAGCAAAAGCGTTTAACCGAGGACCAGCATTGATGTTGAGATTTGCATTTTATCGCCTCCTGCAGGCCATACCTGTGCTGCTAATTGTGATCAGCCTGACCTTTATGCTCGTGCACTCAGCCCCAGGCGGACCATTCTCGGCAGACAAGGCCGTGCCCCCTGAAGTGATCAAAGCCTTGGAGGCACAGTACAATCTCGACCAGCCACTGTGGCAGCAATATGTCAGCTACCTCGGCGATGTGCTTCAAGGAGACTTTGGCCCCTCCTTTAAATATCCCGGCCGCGATGTCACTGAGCTAATTGCCGCAGGCTTACCCGCTACCGCAGAGCTGGCCTTTTACGCCATGTTGGTGGCTCTGGTGATTGGTGTCAGCGCCGGTGTTGCCGCGGCTATGCGCCCCAACACCGCCCAAGACTATATCCCCATGTCTGCCGCCATGATCGGTATCTGCATGCCCTCATTTTTACTGGGGCCGCTACTGGTATTGGTCTTTGGCATTTATTTGGAATGGCTGCCAGTCTCCGGATGGGACGATATGCCCGGCGATAAAATACTGCCCGCCATTACACTGGGCACAGGCTACGCAGCCTATATTGCCCGCCTGTCTCGAGGTGGCATGTTAGAAGTGCTGTCTCAGGACTATATTCGCACCGCCAGAGCCAAAGGGCTCTCCGAGCCTTTAGTCATTGCCAAGCACGCACTGCGCGGCGGCCTAATACCTGTGGTTGCCTTTTTGGGACCGGCCTTTGCCGGTCTGCTCGGCGGCTCCTTTGTAGTCGAAACCATCTTTCAAATTCCCGGCCTTGGGCGCTTCTATGTGCAGGCCGCCTTTAACCGTGACTACACTATGATACTGGGCACCACCGTGTTTTTTTCCACGCTGATTATTGTCTTTAATCTGCTCTCAGATATGCTCGCGATTTGGTTAAATCCCAAGCTGCGTCAGCAAACCCGGGGAGAAAGCTAATGACAACAATTGACGAGCAAGGCACCTCCCTGTGGCAAGACGCCTGGATTAAGCTTAGCAAAAACTACCTCGCCCTATTTGGCTTGGCCATCATAGGTTTGCTCTGTGTAGTATCGCTTTTAACTCCCTGGATTGCCCCCTACGGTTACGAACAACAGAACCTGTTGCTGGGCGCAACATCCCCCTCTGCCGAACACTGGTTGGGCACCGACATCTTTGGCCGCGATATGCTTACCCGCATTATGTATGGCGGCCGCGTATCCCTCACCGTCGGCTTTATTGCCACCGCCGTAGCCTTAATCATAGGGGTACTTTGGGGTGCTGTCGCCGGGTTTGTTGGCGGCCGTATCGACGCTGTGATGATGCGTATTGTCGATATCATGTACGCCCTGCCCTTTATGATATTTATCGTGCTACTGATGGTGGTATTCGGGCGCAATATCCTGCTGCTGTTTCTAGCTATCGGCGCAGTGGAATGGTTAACCATGGCGCGCATTGTTCGCGGCCAAGTCATGGCCCTGCGCAAGCAGGAGTTTGTCGAAGCCGCTCATTCTCTCGGCCTATCGCAGTGGACCATTATTCGGCGACATATTATTCCCAATACATTGGGGCCAGTAATTGTCTACACCACCTTGACCATACCCAGCGTAATGCTACTCGAAGCCTTTTTAAGTTTTCTGGGCCTGGGTATACAGCCACCCCAGAGCTCATGGGGATTACTAATAAACTACGGTGTAGAAACCATGGAAGAGTATCCATGGCTACTTATCTTTCCCGGCGTAACCCTGTCGCTAACATTGTTTGCACTCAACTTTCTCGGCGATGGTTTACGTGATGCACTCGACCCACGAACCTCTAAAGACTAATAAGGAATAGGACAATGGCACTGCTTGAGGTAAACGGTTTAAAGGTGTATTTCCATACCAGAAATGGTGTGGTCAAAGCGGTCGACGATGTTAGCTTTACGGTGGACCGCGGTGAAACATTGGCCATAGTCGGAGAATCCGGGTCTGGAAAATCCGTGACCTGCTACAGCCTGCTCGACCTACTGCCCAAACCGCCGGCTAAAATCGAAGGCGGCACCGCGCTATTCGATGGCGAAGATTTGCTCCGCTGCGACGCCAAACGCATGCGCCATTATCGCGGCAATGACATCGCGGTGATTTTCCAAGATCCCATGACCTCACTAAATCCCTATATCAGCATCGGTGAGCAGTTAATTGAACCACTGATTTATCACCCGGATATCGAACGCAAGCAAAGCCGCGAAGATGCCCGTGCCCGCGCTATAGAACTACTCGATGAAGTCGGCATTATTAATCCACAGGCCCGCTTCGATTGTTATCCCCATGAGTTTTCTGGCGGCATGCGCCAACGCGTCATGATTGCTATGGCACTGATTAATGAGCCACGCCTACTCATCTGTGACGAGCCAACCACCGCACTGGACGTTACTATTCAGGCACAGATATTAGAGCTGATTAAAAAGCTGCAACAGACCCGCGATGTCGCCGTTATTTTTATTAGCCATGATTTAGGCGTCGTGGCCGGTATAGCCGACAAGGTACTGGTTATGTGCGAAGGCACCATTAGAGAAGCCGGCAGCACAGATTCGATCTTCTATAACAGCCAAAATGACTACACCAAAAAGCTATTAAATGCGATTCCAGAAGGCGCCAAAACACTGCCCAGTCGCCTACAACCAGATAACCTATTAGTCGAGGTTACAAACCTAAAAACCCATTTTACCGACCACAGTAAAGCGGGCCGACAAAACAAGGTTATCAAGGCGGTAAATGGTGTATCACTAGAGATACAGCGCGGTGAAATTCTTGGATTAGTCGGCGAATCAGGCTCAGGAAAATCAACGCTAGGTCGCTCTATATTACAGCTGGCACCCACCACTGCAGGCCAAGTAAGCTTCAGTGGCAACCCACTTACCGGTCTCGGCTCCCAACAAATGGTACCCTGGCGACGCAAGATGCAAATGATTTTTCAAGATCCGTACGCATCGCTTAATCCACGTATGACCGTCTACCAAACCCTGGCGGAGCCACTGCTCTACCATGGCCTAGCCAATAGTAAAACCATAGACCAGCAGATACGCCAGCTAATGGATGATGTAGGCCTGGCCCATGGCCAGATGCGTAAATACCCCCATGAATTCTCAGGCGGCCAGCGCCAGCGTATCGCCATTGGTCGCGCTATCGCCACCAAACCAGAATTGATTATTGCCGATGAGCCCGTCTCAGCATTAGACGTGACTATTCAGGCACAGATCTTGGATTTGATTCTTAATTTGGTAGAGCGCCATAACCTAACCATGCTGTTTATCTCCCATGACCTTTCAGTGGTGCGCTGTATTTCTGACCGAGTGATGGTGATGAATAAAGGTGTGATTATTGAACAGGGGGATACAGAGACTCTTTGGGAAAATCCGCAGCAGGCCTATACACAGCAATTGCTTAAGGCTATCCCTATTGCTGATCCTAGATTGGAGCGGAGTCGGTTGTCTAGCCTCTAGGTAAACCTAAATCCTTAGCTACGCCGAGGATGACAAGAAAATGATGGAGCGTTTAAAGAGGTAGTAGAGCCTCAAACTCAGGCGCAGCTAATACCAGTCCCACGCAATCCACAGTAGCCTCCAGGATTCTTGGCCAGATACTGCTGGTGATATTCTTCTGCATAGTAGAATGTTGGCGCGGCTATAATTTCCG
>CAJXVK010000004.1 GCA_913060735.1 uncultured Cellvibrionales bacterium | reverse complement strand
TCTACACTAGATCGCTCGTCGGCAGCGTCAGATGTGTATAAGAGACAGGCTGTGTCCACAGGCCGTGCGCACTGCCATGACTGCCGTCGAAAATGACGCCATAGCCGCCGCAGCCAATAATGGCATGATCGAACCAGAAGAGTTGGCCGACACGGTGGTTGAAGGTTTACGCGAAGAGAGTTTCTTGATTTTACCGCACCCAATTGTGCAACAATTTATGCAAAACAAAACCAACAACTATGACCGCTGGATTGCTGGCATGAACAAGCTCATGCGCAAAATCACCGGTATCATCTAAAAACACAATTAATAAAGGAGAGAAGAAAATGGGTTTTGAATTAACGCCAAGAGCAGAGGATCTTAATAACCGCCTAACCGCGTTTATGGAAGAGCATATCTATCCACGAGAGCGCGATTATGAAGAATTTACCGGCGACCACAATAATCTGTGGCAATACCCAGACTGGTACCAAGGCTTAAAAGACGAAGCCAAAAAGCAGGGCCTGTGGAATCTGTTTCTGCCTGAAGAATACAAACCCTGGAGTCCCGGATTAACCAACCTAGAGATCGCGCCCCTGTTTGAAACCATGTCCAGATCTGCCTGGGCCCAGCAAATCTTTAACTGTAATGCTCCAGACCGCGGCAATATGGAAGTATTAGCCAAATACGGCACCCCAGAGCAGCAAGAGCAATGGTTACTGCCGCTACTTGCCGGTGATATCCGCTCCGCCTACGCCATGACCGAGCCCGATGTGGCCTCATCCGACGCCACCAATATGGAACTCAAGATCGAGCGCGATGGCGACGAATATGTATTAAATGGCCGCAAATGGTGGACCACCAATGTCATTGGCCCCGCCTGTAAATTGATGCTGGTCATGGGAAAGTCAAACCCCAACGCACCGCGCCACCAACAGCACAGCACCATACTAGTGCCCACCGACACCAAAGGTGTGGTGATGTCGCGCCCACTCAAAGTATTTGGTGAATACCATTCCCCTGGAGGAGAAGGGGATATGATCTTTAGAGATGTGCGGGTGCCCGCCACTAATTTGATTCTTGGCGAGGGCCGTGGTTTTGAAATTGCCCAGGGCCGTTTAGGGCCAGGCCGTTTCCAGTACGCCATGATGTTTGTCGGCATGGCTCAGCGCAGCCTAGAGCTGATGTGTGAGCGCGCTCAGCAGAGAGTAGCCTTTGGTGAAGCCCTCAGCAAAAAAACCAGCGTACAGCACGAGATTGCTCGTAGCCGCTGCGACATAGAACAGTGCCGCTTACTGGTGCTGGCCGCTGCCGAGAAAATGGATAAGTACGGCATTGATGGCGCCAGAGAAGATATCTCTATGCTAAAAATCGTTGCCCCCAAAATGTGTGAAGACGTGTCTAGCCGCGCCATGCAAATCTTTGGTGGCATGGGCGTCTGCCAAGACACGCCACTGGCCCATATCTGGACGACGAGTAGATTCTGTCGCATCGCCGACGGTCCAGACGAAGTGCATATGTCCCAGCTGGCTAAGATGACCATGCGCTCATTAAATCGACAGACTTAAAGGCATAAGAATAGAGGAATTTAAAATGAGCTTTTCATCCAGTGTACTCAGCATCGAAAAGCAGGGTCGAGTCGGTATTATCTGGCTAGACCGTGAAAGCAAATACAATGCACTGTCTACCGAGCTATGGTCAGCCATACCCCATGGCTTGGCGGCACTCTGTGAAGACACGGAAATTGGTGCCATTGTGCTAGCTGGTCGAGGCAAGCATTTCTGTGCTGGCATCGACCTGGCCGAAGATGGGCTTAGTCAACTGAAAAAAGCCAAGGCTCGCTCCAAAGCCGAAGCCAATATTCAACAGCTGAGCAACACACAAAAATTTCAGCAGGCCATAAGCTCATTGGCCGAATGTGAATTGCCTGTTATTGGCGTAGTGCAGGGCTTCTGTTTGGGTGCCGGCGTGGACCTAGTCACCGCCTGCGATATCCGTATCGCCAGCGCATGCTCGGTATTCAGCGTGCGCGAAACCCGCCTGGGTCTGGTGGCCGACGTAGGTACCTTGCAGCGTCTGCCCAAGATACTCAGTGCCGGCCATGTTGCCGAATTGGCCTATACAGGCAAAGATATCAAAGCCGATCGCGCCGAAAAGATAGGTTTGGTAAACGATGTCTACGAGTCCGCCGAAGTCACCATGGCCGAAGGCCTGGCACTGGCCCAAGAAATCGCCGGCAACTCACCCATGGCCGTGCGTGGCACCAAGTTTATACTGCGCCAGTCAGAGAACCTTACCGACGAGCAGAGCCTCATGGTCAATGGTATGTACACCATGATGACAAGCCTAGAGTCGAATGATTTACAAGAGGGGATTTTGGCGTTTTCAGAGCGCAGAGTGCCGAAGTTTACGGGTAGCTAAAACTCACAGCAAGCGCCCAGATAACTGGGCGTCGCACTAGTCTCAATATATCGCCCTGAGCCTGCAATCCGTCATCCACAATAACTATTCTCAACAGAATATCATTGGTGACTATAAAAACATTAACGTCAAACGACCGCTAGCACTTGCACCATTTAGTGGGCATTATTTTCAAAAAAATAACAGATAACACCAAGGGCACCACCCACAAAAAAGGGGATAACTAAGTTATCCCCTTTTCCATTGAGCCTAATTAAGCTCCCATTAATACATCATATCCCGAGTAGCATTGAGCATCCAAGGGAACTGCTCTCCAAGCTTGGCTGCGCCATAAGAGAACCAGTACTCGATCTTCTGCGCAAAGGTCATCTCGACCATCTCTGGCAGACGCTGCTGCTGATATTTCAGATACGAGTGAATATTTTCAACATCTTCTGCAGTGTGTGTCTCGTAGAACCCCACCATCCCTTTGTGAGATTTTGATCCGCCCAGCACAATACCGACAAAGTCGAGATGAGTCTGGTCGCTCATATAGCGCAGATCGGGCACCACGTAGTTGCTCTTGGCGCTGATGCCGTGGCAGGAGCCACAGTTATGGCTATAGAGTTCTTCACCTTTTTTAATCTCTTCTGAACTGGCATTCAGCTCTTCGCTCAGGGGCAATATGGTGGCTAGGCCTTCGTCGGGTAGACTGCGGGTAAGGCCAAAGTCGCCGAGCTTAAACACTAGCAGTTTGTTCTGGTTTACTTTTTTGCGCCTGAGGTTATCGCCTAAGGTTAGCATGACGGTGCCGCCGCTGCCTTGGGCTACGGCTACATATTGCTCGCCGCCTAGCTCGTAGGTCATGGGGCCGGCTAGTACGGCGCTGTCGGATTGGTACTGCCATAGGGTATCGCCATTGTCGGCGTCGTAGGCGGCGAAGGTGCCGTCACCCATACCTTGGAACACTAGATCGCCTGCGGTGCTGAGTATGCCGCCGTTGGCTGGGCCCGCGTGGGGTACTTTCCATGCTGGCTCTTGATTAACAGGGTCCCAGGCCAGGAGTTCGCCGCTGATCAATGCGTCGACCGCGGCCTGACCGGCTACCCAGCTCAGTGGGTCGCGCGACTCATTTAAGTCTACGCCGGTATTCCAACGGTTGACTCTGTATTCAACGCTTTTTTGGCCGCTAAAGTAATGGGGTATGTTCTGTACTGGTATGTACATAAGGCCAGTTTTGGGGCTAAACGACATGGGCTGCCAGTTGTGGGCGCCGTAGGGCGATGGCCATATATAGCTGCCGCCGTTGTTTTGGTAGTCGGCGTATTCGGTTTCGACGGGGCGGCCAGTTTCCATATCAATATGGCTGGCCCATGTGGCTCTGGCGAATTTTTCCACGGAGAGTAGTTCACCGGTGGCGCGATCTAATACATAGAAGAAGCCATTTTTGGGCGCTTGCATAATGACTTTGCGCTGTTCGCCGTTTATTTCTATCTCAGCCAATGTGAGCTGCTGTGTGGCGGTGTAGTCCCAGTTGTCTTTGGGGGTTACTTGGTAATGCCAGACATAGTCACCGGTATCTGGGCGCAGTGCGACGATGGAGCTTAGGTAGAGGTTGTCGCCACCACCAGGGCTGCGCAACTCGCGGTTCCAGGGGGAGCCATTGCCTGTGCCTATATAAAGTAAATCTAGTTCTGGATCGTAGACCAATGAGTCCCATACGGTGCCGCCACCGCCGCCCAGTTTATGCCATTCATCGCCGCCCCAGGTTTTAACCGCAGCATCTAGTGCTGGGTGCTCTTGGGGTTTGCTGGGGTCGCCAGGTACGGTGTAGAACCGCCATAGCTGGTCGCCGGTGGCTGTGTCGTAGGCAGTGATGTAGCCGCGTACGCCCAATTCGGCGCCGCCGTTACCGATTATTACTTTGCCATCTACTACGCGCGGTGCGCCGGTGACACTGTAGTTGCTGTTATCTGGAGTGGTTTGTATCACCCAGTTAGCTTCGCCGGTTTTGGCATCTAGGGCCACCAGGCGGCCGTCTAATGTACCAAAGAATATTTGCAGGCCGGTTTCTGCGTCGCCTTGCCACATGGCAACGCCACGGTTTACAGCGCCACAGCAAGTTTTAATCAGGTGGTCTTTGGGGACCTTTGCGTCGTAGTGCCATAGCTGTTCGCCGGTTCTGGCATCTAGGGCATGCACATGGCTCCAGCCGGTGCTGATGTAAATCACGCCATTGTGAACCAGCGGTGTGGCTTCCATTCCGCGAGCGGTATCAAATTTAAATGACCAAGCCAAGTCGAGTTCGTCGACGTTGTCGCGGTTGACGCCATCGAGCGGGCTAAAGCGCTGCTCTTTATAGTTGCGGCCATAACTCAGCCACTCTTTATCTGGATTGATAATCGACTGTTCGTTAACCACCGTGACTTGGGCTTGCGTAAGGCCGGTGCTTAACAGTAGGGCTGTTGCGCCTTGGATTAAGCGAGATGCCATAGGATTCCCCATTGCTCTTTATGAGACTTGATTCTTTACTTTATTGTAGAGCCATTTCGATAAACTGCATACGGTCCTGACCGAAAAACATATCATTGCCAATAAACATAGTTGGCGCACCAAAACATCCTCGGGCGACGGCGGCTTCGGTGTTGCTGATTAATGTTGCTTTAACGTCGGGATCCTGGGTGGCGGCAATTATTTTCTGTGCATTCAATTCGGCATCACTCAGTACATTGGCCACTACATCTAGATCGCCCATATTGTCGCCATTGACCCAGATGGCGTCGTAGACGGCTTCAATATAGTTATCGAAGTAGTCTTGGCCAAGGGTCGCTACAGCCCCGCGCATCAGATTTAATGTGTTGATGGGGAAGTGGGGGTTCACGGTTAGTGGCACCTGATACAGGGCGGCAAAGCGGGGCAGGTCTTGGGTCATCATATACTTGCCTTTGGCGGGCACTGTTACTGGTGACATATTGCCTGAGGCTTTAAAAAGCCCGCCGAGAAGAACCGGTTTGTAGTCGATGGTGCAGCCATATTGTGATTTTAATTGCTGCAGACGTTTATGGGCCAGATAGGCGGTGGGACTGCCGAAATCAAAATAAAATTCGATGGTTTTAGACATGCTGCTTCCTCGGTTTGACCTGCGCGCAAATCACACTAATTATTAGGTCAAGAGTAGCTCTGAGGGAGTTTGGGTGTAAATGGAAAACCATGACCCATGAGTTCGGCTTTAGGGGCTATTTAAGCGGCGGCGACCAGTGTTTCCAGCATGTCGGTTAGCGCCGCAATACTGTCGTCGGCACTATTTGACTGATGGTCTCGCAGGCGGTCCCAGTACTCAAAAGACAGCGTGGCAAAAATGGCTTCCTGACGTGGTTGTGGAAGCTGTGCAAGTTCCGGCAGAGCCTGCTGGACATCCTTGCGGATTCTGGCCTGATACATGGCATAGTTTTGTTTTAGAAAGGCAGATCGCCAGCGTCTGGTGGCAGTAGATTTTAAAATATTGCTGTTGCTCTCATAGAGCCGACCCAATTTGGCCACCACTTCGGCGATGCGCTGCTCTAGGGGGAGTTTGGAATCAACCTCACCGGTTTTATCAACAAAGTCATTGCGCCATAGTTCGTCGGCCGTGGCAAAAATAGCTTCCATATCTTCAAAGTGGCGAAACACCGAGCGAATGCCCACTTTTGCATGGTCGGCCACCTGCTGAGCGGTGGGCACTAGATTGCCATCATTAATGAGTAGCAGCATGGCCTCAACGATAACTAGGCGGCTGCGGTCGCTACGCAGGCGGCGTCCATCGACTTTTACGGTTGTGCTTACGCTGTCTGACATAGAGTTTGGCTTCTGTGAGTGATCGAGGCGATAATTTTGTCATATTTCCGCTGAAGTTGCACTTGGCTTGGGGCTGTTGCCCCTTACTTACAAGCCATCATTGGTGACCAAAATATCTGTAGAATTCGCGGGCAGCATAACGCTGGTGCCATCTTCGCCCAATGTGTAGTCGCTAAACCGATCATCAACCCCCTCTAACCAAAGCGCTTCGCTACCGGGCAGGATCAACGGCGGTACCACATGGTAATAGAGTAGGTGACCCACCTCTGCATCCCGCGCGGTTTCAGCGGCCTCGGTGGGGGAGGCATGGTAGTCGAGCACATCATTAAAGACTTTCGCTGTGTTGGGAAGGCCCACGGCGGTGGCGGCCTGATTCATGGCCTTGAGCATTGCAGGACTCAGTGCTTCGTGCACCAGCAGGTCAATGCCCTGGGCAAACTTTTCTATATTGGCAGACTTGTTGGTGTCGCCAGAGATCAGTGCGGTGCGGCCCTTGTAGCTAAAACGGTAGGCGACCGCTGGGGTCACGGGAAAATGATCTGCGGCCAGCATCTCTACCACTAAGCCGTCCTGGTCGTAGACGGTAATCAGCTCGCCCTCTGCCGGTAACGGCGCGCTGACAGCGATCATGCCTGCACCGCTCAATGGTGTGACCTTATCGCCATGATGATCATTGCGATACACCACATCCTGCCCATAGACCATATTAAAGCCCTCGACGACATTGGCGACACCCTCGGGACCATAAATATTAAGTGGTGCGCTCTGGTTGCCCGCCGCCCAGCGAATGGTGCCGACTTCGCCAAGACCATCGATATGGTCGGAGTGGAAGTGAGTCAAAAATACGCCGCTGATACCGCCTACCTGATAGCCCATACGGCCCAAGTTGCGTAAACCATTGGTGCCTGCATCTACCAGAAACAGTTTGCCCGCGGCAACAACAGCAACACAGGGACCGGAGCGATTGGCGGCTGGCATGGGGCCGCCAGCGCCGCACAGGGCGATATGCAAGCCATCACCCAGTGCTTTGATTTTGTTACTGGAAAACATCACCTCTGCGCCTTTGGGAAGGATTCGCAGGGCGATATCTCCGCGCTGGCTGTAAATACCTGCACTCAGAGCAAGAACCAGCAGGCCGATAAGAGTGATTTTTTTCATGCTCGCCTCCGCTATATTGGGCGTTAATTTTAAAAGGGTGACATGTTGGCATTTATTATGTCAATATAAATAGCAATCAGCAACAATGCACAATTTAATGATAAATACTCGCTTAAAACCAGAGGAGCTCCCATGACTCAGAGCAACCCCATTACCTTGATTGGGTCGCCGCCATCCCCCTATACCCGAAAAATGGTTGCACTTATGCGCTACCGCCACATTGCCTACCGAATTATCTGGGATAATCCGGTTGCGATACTAGACGAGATGGGTGTTGCCAAGCCTAAGGTGTCCCTGTTGCCGACCTATGTGTTGCCCGATGAGGAAGGGGAGATGCAGGCGGTCTGCGATTCGACGCCGATTATTCGCCGTTTGGAAACGGAGCACGAGGGGCGCTCGGTGATCCCGGATGATCCGGCTATGGCGTTTATCGATTATCTGCTAGAAGACTTTGCCGATGAATGGGCCACCAAATATATGTTCCACTACCGCTGGCACCTGGAGGTGGATGCGGACAATGCGGGTACCCTGTTACCGCTATTTCAAACGATTAATTTGCCCGCCGAGCAGCTTAATCACTTTAAGCCCTATATCACCGAGCGTCAGGTGGGCCGACTGCATGTGGTGGGGTCCAATGATGTGACAGCACCGGTGATTGATGCCAGTTATAAGCGTTTGCTCACGGCAATGGAGGCCCATTTAACGCAGCAGCCTTATTTGATGGGTAACCGCCCGGGTGCCTCGGACTTTGCTCTGTATGGCCAGTTAACTCAGTTGGTGGGCTTTGACCCCACGCCGCGGGTCATTGCCCATAGCCTGTCCCCCCGCACCGTGGCCTATACCAGCCTGATGGAAGATCAGAACGGCCTTGAGCCTAAAGCGTCTGACTGGGGCACTGCCGAGACAGTGCCGGAGACATTGAAAGCGATTCTTAATGAGGTAGGTCATGTCTATGCCCCCGCACTGCTTGCTAATGCTCAGGCCATGCAAGCTGGCGAGAAAACCTGGGAGGCTGAAATTGATGGCAGCCGCTGGACACAACAAACCTTTAACTATCAGGGCAAGTGCCTCCAGTGGATTAATGCCGAGTATCAGGCACTGAGCCAAGCGGATCGCGCTCGAGTAGATGGATTGCTAGCAGGTACAGGCTGCGAGAAGATTATCTTTTAGACTCTTCACTGAGATTTATGCCTGACGGACAGCACCAGCATAATAATGGCCACAGCTAACAGAGGCAGGCTACCTGTAGCCCCTGGTGGCACATGTTCGTAAAAGGTGCTATCCAGTGGGTGTAAGGTGCCAGAGATCATGCGCATGGGCACTTCAATCACCACCGTGAGCCACAGCAGTGGGAGCAAATTGCGGTAGCGCCATATACAGATATAAAAAATAAATAGCGTCACTAGCTGAGCAGAGCCCCATAGCGAGGCGAATAGATAGATCACATTATTGGGATCGGGGGCGCCTTCCATAAAGGGGAAGATAATAATCGAGGCAATGCTGTTGATACCGCCATCGTCCGCCAGAAAATGCATAAATCCGCGAAAGGTGTATATAGCCATCAGCAGATAAAATCCATACTGGGCAATGACACTGCCCTGGTAATTATTGTTGGCCTGCTTGGGAAATACTTTTTCGATTAATGTCATTGTCAATGCCTTTTTGATACGTCGCTATAGTCAATATCACCAGCTTAAATAATTAACACTATATATGCCAGTTTATTTTCTAACCATAAGCTGATACCTTGCTTAGTGTTTAAACAACAATAAAAATCAACACGGGGGTTGGCTATGGCTGAGCAATTTAAGGAGCAGGGTGGTGCCGCTACTATGGACCCCAGCGCCGCTTTTCGCTGGATATCTTCCCGTGTGATGAGCAAAGTAATCAGCCCCGAGCGGCTGATGGCCAAACGTCAAAAAATGGAAAAGCATCGGCAGGCCACTGGTGCCCCCCATGTGGTGGAGTACTTTCATCAGGTGGAAGATGGCTATAGCCACTTGGCGGCTCAGGCGCTTGGTGCGCTGACTGAGCGTTATGATATTGAGCTGCGGTGCCATCTGGTTGCCGGGCCGTCTGGCGATAACAGTGTTGAGCCTGAACTGCTTATTAAACTCTCCCAATACGATGCGTCGTTTATCGCTCCCCATTACGGTCTTGAGGCGCCCGGCGCCAATGTACTGCCCGATCCAGAGGCCATCGAGCTTGCTGAATCGATTTTAGCTGCGCCTAAGCTGCAGGAGCAGGCAAGCACAGATTTTGCTGTGCTGGCGACAGCCGTTGGCGCCGCGCTCTGGTCCGGTGATAAGGCCACCCTAAACACGCTGGCAGAGCTGCATGGCTGTGCATCCGTCCAACAGCGAGAGGACTGTCTTGCCCTTGGCAATGGGCGGCGAGCTGAGTTAAAGCACTACTCAGGTGCGATGTTCTATTACGCAGGGGAATGGTACTGGGGTGTGGATCGCTTGCATTATCTGGAGGCCCGTTTAGCCGATTTGGGCGCTGACCCTAGCCCAGATGCGCCATTATTGATGCCGCGCATTGAGGTTGAGGCTGGCAATCGCAAAGACAATGGCAGTCTCACCTTAGAAATATACCCTTCGTTGCGCAGCCCCTATACCGCTGTGGTCTTTGATCAAACCCTTAAGCTGGCAGAGACAACTGGCGTTAATCTAGTGGTGCGGCCTGTATTGCCCATGGTGATGCGCGGTGTACCCGCCACCAGAGAAAAAGGCATGTATATCTTTACCGATGCCGCGCGGGAGGCACGCAGTATCGGGGTGCCCTTTGGTCGTTTTCGCGATCCCATTGGTGAACCAGCACGCAACTGTTATTCCCTTTACCCCTGGGCCTGTGAACAGGGTCGCGGCAATCAGTTGATTTCCAGCTTTTTGAGTGCGGCATTTGCCGAGGGTATTAATACTAATAATGCCCGTGGCCTCAAGCAGGTGGTTGAAAATGCCGGACTGGATTGGTCAGTAGCTAAAACACTGGTGGGTCAGGCTGGTTGGCAGGCACTGCTGGAGAGCAACCGCTTGGCGATGTATCAGGCTGGACTCTGGGGAGTGCCCAGTTTTCGATTGCTAAACCCACAGGGCGAGACGGTATTGGCCCTCTGGGGACAGGATCGATTATGGCTAGTGGCGCGAGAAATCGAGCATCAATTATCACTGGATAAAGGCTAGGTCTTAGCCATAGTAGACCAAAAAAACTAAAACACTAGGAGGCCATTATGGCACTGGGAGTACTGGCAAGAATTACTGTTCAAGACGGTAAAAACGAAGAATTTGAAACAATATTTTTGGGTCTGGTGGAAAAGGTATTGGCCAATGAAGAGGGGGCTCTGCTGTATGCCTTAAATCGCAGCAAGTCTAACCCGCAAGAATATATTGTTATGGAACAGTATCGCAGCGCCGCGGATATTGATGCCCATGGCAAGACTGACTATTTCCGCGAGGCCAACAAAGCGATGTCCGGTTTAGTGGCGGGAGCCCCTGTTATTGAAGTATTGGATTTACTTTAAACCCTGACCCCCATCACCTTGATATTGGAGAATAATAATGAATAAAGCTTTAAAAATTGTGGTTGCCTTATTGGCCTTGGTATTTGCATCAATTGGCCTGCGTTGGCTGGTAGCGCCGGAAGGCGTTGCAGCAGAGTTTGGTATGACATTGATGCAGGGCTTGGGCCTGAGCTCACAGATTGGTGATCTGGGTGCGTTCTTTTTATCCCTGGCTATCTTTATCTTGTTGGCCCTGACCAGCGGTCGCCGCACCTGGTACTACCCGCCGATTATTCTGCTCGGCCTGACTGCCATTATGCGCACCATGGCATGGATGTTTCATGGCGCCAGTCTGGCGGTGGATATGATTTTCGTGGAAATTATTGCCTGCGTTATTCTCTATCTGGGTTCGATTCGGTTAGCTGACGAGGATTAATTGTGCGCCAAAGAAAAAATTGGGTTTTAGCATTTTCTCTACTGCTGACATTGGGCCAGTCGTCTTTGTTGAATGCTCAGCAGAGCCCGAATATTGTGCTGATTTTGGCCGATGATCTGGGGTTTAGCGATCTTGCTTCCTATGGTAGCGAGATTCAAACCCCGAACATAAGCGCACTGGCAGAGCAGGGCATAAGCTTTACTAACTACCATACTGGCGCCAACTGTGCGCCGTCTCGCGCGATGCTGCTAACGGGGGTGGATAGCCATAGAACTGGGGTGCCCAATATCCCCGAAATGATTCCTCCAGAACAGGCAGCGCAAAGCCATTACTCCGGTATCCTGGGCCATAATGTGGTGACTGTGGCAACGCTGTTGCAGGACGCTGGTTATCACACCTACCTATCGGGCAAATGGCACCTGGGGCAGACCCCGGAAAAACTGCCCAGCAGTCGGGGCTTTGAGCGCACAGTGACGCTGGCAGATTCCGGTGCCGATAACTGGGAGCAAAAGCCCTATATTCCCATCTATAAAAAAGCCAACTGGTATGCGGATGGAGAAGAGTATCAGCTGCCGGATGACTTTTATTCGTCGCGCTTTCTGATTGATAAAACCATTGAATTTATCGATAGCAACAAGACTGATAGCCAGCCGTTTTTTGCCTATGTGCCTTTTCAAGCTGTGCATATTCCGGTGCAGGCACCGCAGGAGTTTATTGACCGCTACGAGGATGTTTATAGCGACGGCTGGACAGTACTGCGAGAGCAGCGTCAGGCCCGCGCCATTGAGTTGGGTGTTGTACCCGCCGATACGCCGATGGTGCAGATGGCCAGCACCGCTGACTGGGAGGCTTTAAGTCCCGAGCGGCAAGCCTATGAAGCCAAACGTATGGCTGTTTATGGCGCCATGGTTGAGGCCATGGATCATCATATTGGCAGGCTGGTTGAGCATCTAAAAGCCATTGACCAATATGATAATACGGTGTTTATTTTCTCCTCGGACAATGGCGCCGAGGCCATGGGCGAGCCGGATCAAAATTCCTGGAGAAATCGTCGGGCAATGGCTAGTCAGGGCTACAGCGTCGATTACGAAACACTGGGGTTAAAGGGTAGTTTTAATGCAATTAATCCGGGCTTTAGCAGTGCGGCGGCATCGCCCTTAGCCTATTACAAATTTTATGTTGGCGAAGGTGGCCTCAGGGTGCCCATGATTATTGCTGGCGGGCCAGTGGCCATCAAAAATCAATTGAGTAATGCCTCTGCCTATGTGACGGATATTACGCCCACTATTTTGGCGTTTGCAGACGCAGAGCATCCCGAGGCACGCAATGGAGGATGGTATGGGGGACGCAAGATAGAGCGAATGATTGGCCGCAGCCTAATGCCATTAGTTGAGGGCAGTGCAGAGGCTGTTTATAATCCAGAGGATGCTGTGGGCTTTGAACTGGCGGGCCATGGTGCGCTATTTATGGGCGACTATAAGATTGTGTTTAATCGTGGTACCCAGGGCGATAGCCAATGGCATCTATTTAATATTCAAACCGATCCGGGTGAGACCAATGATCTTAGCGCTGAGAATCCCGCGCAATTACAGCGGATGCTAGGACGCTATCAGCAGTATGTGGCAGACAATAATGTACTGCCCATACCTGATGGTTACAGGCTTGAGATCCAGGCTATTTTCAATGGACTGCACCATGTCTATCGGGACAATATCCTGATTTTTATTCTACTATTTTTGCTGATACTGCCTTTTTGGGTAGTGTACAAATCAAAGCGCTGACCAAAAGAGCTAATTAATGACTCACTCTCTCTATGCCATACCTCATTCTTTGTATTCCGGGCGAGCCCGTTCCTATCTTATTAAAAATGGCATTCCTTTTCAGGAATTTTCCTGTGGCCATGAGAGCTTTAAAGCGGAGATTTTGCCCGAGGCCAAATTAGCCACTATCCCGACGCTGCGAACGGCAGAGGGGCAGGTGATTCGTGATGGCGCGGCGATTATTGAGTATTTCGAAGCGGCCAATGGACGACCCTGTCGGCCCAAGACGCCGAGACAGCAAATTGTTAGTGGGTTGTTTGATCTGACTGGTGCCGAGGGTTTACTGCGCCCAGCTATGCATTACCGTTGGAATTTTCCGGAAGAAAATCTGTCATTTTTGTACTACCACTTTTATCACTCTCAGCGGGAGCATCCGGAGCGGGAAGCCAAGACCCAATATATGATGGATAAGATGCGTTACGCGGCCATGATATTTGGTGTCAATGACGAGAGTCAGGCGTTGGTAGAGGCTCTGTATCTAGATTTTTTATTGGCGCTGGATAAACATTTTGAGCTGTACCCCTATCTGCTGGGTTGGCGGCCCTGCATTGGTGATTTTGGTTTGCTGGCGCCGCTGTTTGCGCATTTGGGCCGTGACCCAAAACCATTGCAAATGATGCAACAGCAGGCGGTGCATGTTTATCGTTGGGTGGAGCGGATGAATCGCCCTTACCAGGATGCGTCGGAGCACTATGCTGCCGGGGCCGATTATCTGGCGGATGATGAGATACCGGAAACATTGCTGGCTGTGCTGAGTATTATTGCGGAAGATCTATTGCCGGAGACCAGAGCTGCCGCCGAGTCAATTAATCTCTGGCTTGGAGCTAATTCTGTGGCCAGCGGCGATCGCGCTTCCCGTTATCTGGGGCAGAGTGAGTGTAAGGCCAGTTTCGTCGTGCGTGGGCAACAGTTCCAGACTGGCGCTCAACCCTATAGATTCTTCCAGCTGCAGATAGTGCAGGACGCCTATCAGGCTCGCGCTGAGAAGGAGCGCAGGGATATTGATGCCATGCTTGATTCCTGTGGTCTTCAAGGGCTACTAGAGATCAAGCTCGAGCGCCGCTTGGAGCAGCGAGATAATCTGGAGGTCTGGATTTGAGCTCTTTATGCAGGGGCCGCTCAGGGCTCTTTATTTAGGTGCCGCTAAGGGCTCTTTATTTAGGTGCCACTCAGGGCTGGCTCTTCGCCCTGCGAGCGAACCTAATGTTATCCAGCAGGGCAGTTAGAGATAATAGTATTAACCCCAATAGCAGGCGCATATCCCCTAAATAAATGCTGGTTTCTATCGGGTAGGCAATGGTCTTATCCAGCGCGGCCAGTTTAAATTCATGGCGACCTTTGATATTGGGATTGGCCACAATTTCCATAAAGGTACGACGGCTGCGATAGCGAAACAGTGCGCCGTCAGTCCATTCTTGCATCTCTGTGGTATTCTCAATGCCCACCATATCCAGTGCGCTGTAGGCAGCCTGACCAAAGACCACTGGATGGCTGGCGCGCTTTAACAGTTCTGGATACATATGCTCCATATAGCGATTCATTAACTGGTCTGCGGATTCGCCGGGGTTTGCGCCCTCAACATCTGGTGGGTTGTCGGCCATATCCAGATTATTGAGCATTAAAAACTGTCGGCCCCTGTCATTGCGTAAAAAGTTTTCGATATAGACGGTGGTCTTTGGGTCGCTATTGCGTTGTTTAAGTGTAGCAACAAACTGATCCACTTCTGCATCGCTTAGTGGCCCGGAAAAGTCTGTGTACCAAAACACAAAGGCGCTGTAGATAATTAGGCTGGATAGCCAGATCTTTGCTCTTGTTGTCATTTTTGATGCCCTCTTGGTTCTTCGCTTTAGCGCAATCTTTATTACGTAACCCCATAGTCACTATCTGGGGAAGTATTGCTTAGATCTCTGGGTTACTATATTTTTCTATTGATCGACTTACGTTTTAAGTTGATTCTATCAGTATATTTGGCATACTCAATGCCAATATGTTCGCTACTAAAAATATTATCATTAAGAGGGAAAGTTATGGTCGCGCTAACATCTATGGTTGATTACAACGTCGAGGAGGGGGTCGCTGTATTAACCCTAAATAATCCGCCAGTTAATGCACTGAGTCAGGGGGTTCGTCAGGGTCTTAAAGAGGGCGTTGAAAAAGCCTTAGCCGATGATTCTGCGCAGGCAATTTTAATCTTCTGTGAAGGCCGTACCTTTATCGCTGGTGCCGATATCTCTGAGTTTGCCTCTGGGCCGATGGAGCCCAACTTTCATGCCGTGCTCTCAACTATGGATAATTCTCCCAAGCCGATTGTTGCTGCGATTCATGGCACTGCCTTGGGCGGTGGTTTGGAAACTGCGCTGTGCTGTAACTACCGCGTGGCTGTGGCCAGCGCCAAATTTGGTCTGCCAGAAGTGAACCTGGGCTTGCTGCCCGGTGCCGGCGGTACTCAGCGTCTGCCGCGCGTTGTGGGTGTTGAAAAGACCTTGGCTATGGTGACTTCTGGTGTGCCCATTGGTGCCGCCGAAGCTCTTGAGCTGGGCCTTATTGACCAGATGGTGGATGTCGATTTGCGTGCTGCCGGACTGGCCCTCGCCATTGAAAAGGGTGCTGAAGCGGGCCCTCACCCAAGAGTGCGCGACAATGATGAAAAGCTTCAGAGCGCCAAAGATAACCCAGAAATCTTTGCTGCTACCCGCAAGATGCTGGCGCGCAAGACACGTGGTTTTTTGGCTCCGGAATACAATATTCGCTGTATTGAAGCGGCCGTTAATCAGCCCTTTGATGAAGGTTTAAAAACTGAGGGCAAGCTGTTTGCTGAGTTGGTCACTGGTGCTCAGTCTCAGGCCCAGCAATACTTCTTTTTCTCCGAGCGTCAGGCGGGGAAGATTCCCGGTATTGATAAAGATGTTGCAGAGCTACCCATTACAAAGGTAGGCGTGATTGGTGGAGGCTTGATGGGCGGCGGTATTTCCATGAACTTCGCCAATGTTGGCATCCCTGTCACTATTGTTGAAACTAATCAGGCAGCCCTAGATCGTGGTCTGGGTACTATTCGCAAGAATTATGAAAACACCGCACGTAAAGGTCGCCTGACCGAAGAGGGGGTTGAACAGCGCTGCGGCTTAATTCAGGGCTCGTTAGAAATGGCTGATCTAGCTGACTGTGATCTGATTATCGAAGCAGTATTTGAAAATATGGCGGTGAAGAAAGATATCTTTACTCGCCTTGATAGCATTGCCAAGGCCGGAGCTATTTTGGCCTCTAATACCTCGGCACTGGATCTCAATGAAATTGCCTCTGTGACCAGCCGTCCGGAATCAGTGATTGGATTGCACTTCTTTTCACCGGCCAATGTTATGAAGCTACTTGAGGTAGTGCGCGGTGATAAGACTTCTGATGCGGTGATTAAAACCGGTATGGCACTGGCCAAACGGATTCGCAAAGTGGCTGTGCTGGTTGGTGTTTGCCCGGGCTTTGTGGGCAACCGTATTCTGTTTATGCGCCAGATTGAAGCCTCAAAACTGGCCCTTGAAGGTGCTCCCATTCAGCAGGTGGACAAGGTGCTATTTGATTTTGGTTTCCCTATGGGTGCATTCCAAATGGGCGACTTGGCAGGTCTGGATCTGGGTTGGGACAAGGATAACTCCAACCCGATGGACGTTAAAGACCGTCTCTGTGATCTGGGTCGCTATGGTCAAAAGACCGGCGCTGGCTACTATGATTATGATGAAAAACGCATGCCGACTCCTGCGGCTGTTACCGCGGAGTTATTTGCCGAGGTGGCTGCCACGCAAGGTATTGAGCGCAGCCAGATTTCTGATGAAGAGATTCTCGATCGCTGCTTGCTGCCTATGATCAATGAAGGTGCCAAGATTCTGGAAGAAGGTATCGCCTTGCGCGCCAGTGATATCGATGTGACCTATGTTTACGGTTATGGCTGGCCTGTCTATCGCGGTGGCCCAATGCACTACGCCAATACCATGGGCCTGGATAAGGTGCTGGCTAAAATCCGTCACTACCATAAATCAACAGGTGACGATTTCTGGGCGCCGAGCCCACTGTTGGTGTCACTGGCAGAGCAGGGCAAACGTTTTAAATAAATAATTATTAACTAAATGATAACTATCAAAGGACAGAGAATATGAAGACACGCATCACAGAGCTATTGGGTATTGAGCATCCGATTATTCAAGGTGGTATGCACCATGTGGGTTTGGCCGAGATGGCGGCAGCGGTTTCTAATGCCGGCGGCCTTGGCATTATTACGGGCCTGACTCAGGGTACTCCAGAAAAGTTAGCAGCGGAAATTGCGCGTTGCAAAACTATGACCGATAAGCCCTTTGGCGTGAATATCACTTTTCTCCCCTCCATGACTCCTCCAGATTATCCCGGCCTGATTCAGGCAGTGATTGATGGCGGCGTTAAGGTTGTTGAAACTGCGGGTAATAACCCTGCTCCCTATATGCCCGCCCTTAAAGAAGCTGGTATTAAAGTGATTCACAAATGTACGGCTGTACGCCATGCCCTTAAAGCACAAAAAGTGGGCTGTGATGCTGTGTCTGTAGATGGCTTTGAGTGCGGTGGACACCCCGGTGAAGACGATATTCCTAACTTTATTCTGTTGCCCAGAGCGGCTGATGAACTGACTATTCCCTTTGTATCTTCTGGCGGTATGGCGGATGCGCGCAGTCTGGTTGCCTCTTTGGCCATGGGTGCTGAAGGTATGAATATGGGTACTCGTTTTATTGCGACCCAAGAAGCGCCTGTGCATGACAATGTAAAAGCGGCGATATTGGCGGCTACTGAGCTCGATACTCGCCTAGTGATGCGCCCATTGCGAAATACTGAACGTGTGCTAAATAACCCTGCGGTTGAGCGACTGCTGGAAAAAGAAAAAGCCCTGGGTGCAGATATTAAGATTGAAGATATTCTTCCGGAAGTGGCCGGCGTTTACCCCAAGATTATGAAAGAGGGCGATATGGATGCTGGTGCCTGGTCTTGCGGCATGGTGGCTGGATTGATCAATGATGTGCCAACAGTACAGGAATTGATGGACCGTATTATGTCTGAAGCCGATAGCCTGATTAAGGAACGCTTGGCCGGTCTGTAATTGTGCAGAATAAAAATAAATCAGTAATTCACTAACCATAAGAAGCGACTATGTCTGAAGTAGATACACTTGATGAAGCAAAATTGGCCGGCTATTTAGAGGCCAATATTACCGAGTTTCAGGGGCCTTTAACGGCGAGTAAATTTGCCGGTGGCCAATCAAACCCCACCTTTAAAATCGATGCGGCGTCGGGCAGCTATGTACTGCGTCGTCAGCCGCCGGGCAAGCTGCTTAAGTCTGCTCATGCAGTCGATCGCGAGTACCGCGTCCTGGCAGCATTGGCTGATACTGATGTGCCGGTGGCCAAGGTTTATCACCTCTGTGAAGATCCTGAAGTCATAGGTTCCATGTTTTATATTATGGAATTCTGCGATGGCAATGTGCACTGGTCCTCGGCTCTGGAAGAAATTCCGAGCAATGAGGGGCGCGCAAAGATGTACGACGAGATGAATCGCGTGTTGGTGGCTATTCACTCGGTGGATTTAGAAAAAGTTGGTCTGGCAGATTATGGTCGCCCCGGCAACTATTTCCAGCGTCAGGTTGATCGTTGGTCTGCTCAGTACAAGGCGTCAGAGTTGACACCGATTCCGGAGATGGACAAGTTAATGGCTTGGTTGGCGGATAATATTCCTGAAGATGATGGCAAGGTGTCGCTGGTTCACGGTGATTATCGCTTGGACAACTTGATGTTTGATAAGAGCAATCAAGAAGTAATTGCGGTATTGGATTGGGAACTGTCGACTCTGGGTCATCCCTTTGCAGATCTGGCCTACCAATGTATGGGTTTGCGCCTGCCTTCAGGCAAGACTAATGGCCCTTCATCTGGCCTTGCAGGGTTGGACCCCGCTGCATTGGGTATTCCCTCAGAGACTGAGTATGTGGATAAATATTGCGAGCGCATGGGCATAGATAAGATTGCTAACTGGTCTTTCTATATGGCCTTTAGCTTTTTCCGTTTAGCGGCGATCTGCCAGGGTGTTGCAAAGCGAGCCGCCGATGGCAATGCGTCGAGCAAGTTAGCCTCGGGTGTTTCCGGCATGGTGCAGCCATTGGCTGTCAATGCACTGGGCTTTGTTAGCGAATAATAAAAAAGCCGTCTATAAAAATAACCATAGAAACGGATAATAATTATATGGCAATCAACAATAGAGTGACCGCGCTAACCGGCACCCAATACCCTATTATTCAAGCGCCAATGGGCTGGATTGCGCGAGCGCAATTGGCCTCGGCAGTGAGCAATGCCGGTGGCATGGGTATTATCGAAACTTCCTCTGGGGAACTGGACAATATTAAAGCCGAGGTTGCCAAAATGCGCGACCTTACCGATAAACCCTTTGGTATGAATGTGGCGCTATCTTACGTGCGCGGCAGTAATATTATCGACTTTGTGATTGAGCAGGGAATTAAGTTTGTCACTACCTCGTCGGGTAGCCCGGCAGTCTGTACCAAAGATTTTCAGGATGCAGGCATCTCGGTTTTTCATGTGGTGCCAACATTAGATATGGCACTTAAAGCACTGGATGCCGGTGTTGATGGTTTGATTGTTGAGGGTGGTGAAGGCGGTGGTTTTAAAAATCCCAGTCCAGTGTCGACCATGGTCTTATTGCCTCTAATTCGCTCTCAATGTGATGTGCCGATTATTGCCGCGGGCGGTATTAGTGATGGGGCATCTATGGCCGCAGCCTTTGCTATGGGTGCAGAGGGTGTACAGATGGGGACGCGCATGCTGGCCTGTGCTGAGTCGCCAGTGCACAGCAATTGGAAGGATGCGATTATTGATTCCAAAGAAACGGATACGGTATTTTTAAATCAGCACGGCAGACCAGCACTGCGTGCCTTGCGTACGGAGCGTACCGCAAGCCTTGAATCCATAGGCAAGATTAATGTGATGGAGCATATGGCTAATTTACCGGCACTCTATTTTGGCGGTGATATGGAAGCGGCGATTCCATTGGGAGGCCAGGTGACGGGTCGTATTGATGAAATTTTAACTGCGAAGCAAATTGTCGATGACACCATGGCTGGCTTTGATGGGGTGATTGCGAACTTGGCAAAGAAGTACAGCTAAGTGCTCTCTTTCTAGGCCCTCTCTATCCAGGCCCTTTCTATCTAGGTGCTTTATCTAAGCTGTCTGGTTATTGGCAGCCCGCCATCCACCAGTCAATCGCAGCGGTTTTATGGCGCTTCTTGGGTAGGGCAAAATAAAAGGTTCGTTTCATATCACGCTTGGGCAGTTTTAATGGCACCAGATCGCCAGCCTTAAAGTTATTTTGTAGGACTATCTCAGAGAGGCAGCCAATGCCTAACCCGGCTTCTACGGCTTTTTTAATCGCTTCGTTGTGCTTGAATTCGAGGTAGATATCTATGTCGGGTATGAGTCCGGCCATGGCGCGAGCAAAGGTCTGACGGGCGCCAGATTCTGGTTCGCGCAGTATCCAGCGGGCCTGTTTGATATCCTTATCACTGAGGTTTGTCTTTTTCGCCAGTGGGTGCTCGGGGCTGCAAAAAACCACCAGCTGATCCTCACGCCATGGAATGAGTTCTAACCCCTGATCTTTTACCTCGCCCTCAATCATGCCGATATCAACTTCAAAATTTAGCACCTGAGCGGCGATATCGGCGCTATTGGCCACATTAATGTCGACCTTAGCCTCTGGGTGCTCGGCCAGATATCCGGCCAAATAGGTAACGGCTAAATGATTGCCAATGGTAAAGCTGGCGCCGACTTTTAGATGGCCTATATCGCCGTGACCCTGCAGTGCCTGCTCAAATTCCAGCGCATGGTCGGCGAGTAAGACAGCCTTGCTACGCAGGGTTTTTCCCACTTCATTGAGTTCGAGTTTTTTGCCTACGCGATTAAACAGACTGATATTGTAGGCCTGCTCAAGATTTTGCAGCGCAGCACTGGCGGCAGACTGGGACATATGCAGCCGCTCCGCTGCCTTGGAGATATTTTGATATCTGGCAATGGTAAGAAAAATCTCTAGCTGTCTGAGGCTGTACTTCATTGGGTGGGCCTACGTGATATTAAATAATAATCTATCGATTAAATCGATTAACAATTCCATAATATCCTGTTTTACATGTATATGGAATGGGTCTACTATCACGTTTTCTAGTGGCTAAATGATTAAACGCGAATCAAAAAGTAACCTGAGTGAGATAGCAATATGGCAGAGCAAAAGGCAACCAATGTAACCTGGCACGATGGCGATATTGCCCGCGAAGATCGCAATCAATTACTTGGGCAGCAGGGCGCAACACTTTGGTTTACCGGCCTGTCGGGCAGTGGTAAGAGCACGGTAGCTGTGGCGCTTGAGCAGGCACTGTTTCACCGCAGTAAGCTGAGTTATCGCTTGGATGGTGACAACATTCGTCTGGGGATTAATAAGAATCTGGGTTTTTCTGCGGATGACCGCAGCGAGAATATCCGTCGCATTGGTGAAATTGCCAAGCTATTTGTCGACTCTGGCGTTATTGCTCTGTCGAGTTTTATCAGCCCTTATCGTGCTGACCGAGACAGGGTGCGGGAGTTACATGCGGAATCAAACTTTGCCTTTATTGAAGTCTTTGTCGATTGCTCACTGGCTGAGGCAGAAGCGCGAGACCCTAAAGGTCTGTATAGAAAAGCGCGGGCAGGCGAGATTAAGAACTTCACCGGTATCGACGACCCCTATGAGGCGCCAACTCAGCCAGAGATTCATCTGCATACCGACAAAATGACCCTTGAAGAAGAGGTAGATGTTATTATGGACTACCTCGAACAGCATGGCTTTATCGACAGCCACCAGTAGCAATCCTAATTTTCTAAACCACACAGACGGAGATAGTCCTTTGATCAAGCCACATGGCTCAGAAACCTTAAACCCCCTTTTTGTGCAGGATGCACAGTTACAGCAACAGCTACTCACCGAGGCAGAGTCTCTGCCTTCCCTAATACTTAACTCTGCCGCCGCCGCCAATGCTGTGATGCTGGGCGCTGGTTATTTTAACCCGTTGACTGGTTATATGAATTTGGCGGATGCACTGAGCGTTGCCGAGACATTGCATACTGCCGAGGGGCTGTTTTGGCCAGTACCTGTGCTTAACTTGGTAGAGGATGTGTCTGCCATTGAAGGTGCTAGTCGTATTGCGTTACGCGACCCCAATACCGAGGGCCATCCAGTGATGGCGATTATGGATGTGGCCGCGATTGAAGCTGTGTCCGATGCGCAAATTGAGACCATGGCTCAAGAAATTTTTGGTACCTTGGATGCTGAGCATCCTGGCGTAGGTACCTTTACTAACCTAGGACGCAATATCATCTCTGGTGATATTCAGGTGTTAAGCCTGAGTTACTTCCAAGCTGATTTTCCCGATACTTTCCGCACTGCCGTTGAAATTCGCGAAGAGATTACCCAGCGCGGCTGGCAGAAAGTGGTGGCGTTCCAAACTAGAAATCCAATGCACAGAGCTCACGAAGAGCTATGCCGCATGGCCATGGAACGTTTAGATGCCGATGGTGTTGTGGTGCATATGTTGTTGGGCAAGCTTAAAAAGGGTGATATTCCCGCCTCTGTGCGCGATGACTGTATTCGCAAGATGGTTGAACTGTACTTCCCACAGAACTCGGTGATGGTCACCGGCTATGGTTTTGATATGCTCTATGCGGGCCCCCGTGAGGCTGTGCTGCATGCGGTATTCCGCCAGAATATGGGTTGTACCCATTTGATTGTGGGTCGCGATCACGCTGGTGTGGGAGATTACTACGGCGCCTTTGATGCCCAGACTATTTTTGCTGAAAGAGTGCCTGCTGGCTCATTGGAGATCGAGATATTTAATGCAGATCACACTGCCTATTCGACTAAGTTGGGGCGCGTGGTGATGATGAATGAAGCGGAAGATCACAGCAAAGAAGATTTTATTTTGCTGTCTGGTACCAAGGTACGCCAGATGCTGGGTGATGGTATTGCACCGCCGCCAGAGTTTGCACGACCCGAGGTGGCCAAGATATTGATGGATTATTATCAGCTAGAGAATGCTTAAGGGCTAAGATTATTAATCTAAACAGGCGCCCAAAAGAGACTTTATGACTAACTATGATGTATTTAATGGCGATGCGGACGGCATCTGTGCTCTGGTGCAGTTGCGCCTTGCCGAACCCCGTGCGGCGCAGTTAGTCACTGGTGTTAAGCGCGATATCAGCCTACTTAAGCAGGTCGATGCCGAGGATGGTGATCGCATTACCGTTCTCGATATCTCCATGGATAAAAACCGTGATGATCTGCGGCGCGTTTTGGCTGCAGGTGCTGAGGTGTTTTATGTCGACCATCATTTTGCCGGTCAGGTACCGCCGTCGGCGCGGCTTAAGTCGCTAATTAATGAAGCGCCAGATGTCTGTACAAGCTTACTGATTAATCATTATTTGCGCGGCGCCTACACTGCCTGGGGCGTAGTGGGTACCTTTGGAGACAACCTTAAAAAGAGTGCTTCTGGGCTGGCCAAGAATCTGGATATTAGTGCCGAGCAGCTGTCTTTACTGGAAAAGCTGGGTATCTATATTAACTACAATGGCTATGGCGCGGACCTAGACGAGCTGCATTTTCGCCCCGCCGAGCTGTACAGTTTACTCAGTGATTTCGCGAATCCCTTAGACTTTATAACGGCTGGTGGCGAGACCTTTGAGCAGCTTGAAACTGGCTATCACCAGGATCTGAGTGCAGCACAGTCAACTCAAGCGCTGTATGCCAATGAGTCAATTGCGGTATTTTCCCTGCCAGATCAATTCTGGGCTCGCCGTGTTAGTGGTGTGTACAGCAATGATCTGACCAACCAAAATCCGGATCGCGCCCATGCCGTGTTAACCGCGAAGGCCAATGGTAATTATCTGGTCAGTGTGCGCGCGCCTTTAAACAATAAGCAGGGCGCCGCGGCGCTGTGTATGCAATTTCCCTCTGGTGGTGGCCGCGAGGCTGCTGCTGGTATTAATGATTTACCTGCCGCTATGCTGGATCAGTTTATCGCCGCATTTACGCAGTCTTACCGAGGTAGCTAGCCGTGTCCGATTTACGTCCGTTTTCAATTTTAGGTATTCAGCAAATCGCCGTTGGTGGTGCTGACAAACAAAAGTTGCGCAGTTTTTGGGTCGACCTGCTGGGTCTGAGTTATCGCGACACCTTTGTTAGCGAAAGCGAAAATGTTGATGAGGATATCTGCGAGATGGGCGCTGGTGACTTTGTGGTAGAGGTGGATCTAATGCAGCCCCTAGACAGCGAAAAAAAGCCCCGTGTCGATATTCCCGCACTTAACCATGTCGGCCTCTGGGTCGATGATTTGGCTGCTGCAGTTAGCTGGTTAACCGAGCAGGGCCTGCGTTTTACCCCGGGGGGAATTCGCAAAGGTGCCGCTGGTTATGACGTCTGTTTTGTGCACCCCAAAGGCAATGATGAATTTCCTCTTAGCTCGCAGGGCGTGCTGGTTGAGCTGGTGCAGGCACCGGATAATGTGATTAATGCCTATAAAGTTCTTGCTGAGGCTTAAAGTCGCTAAAACTCAATGGTTTAGGGTGCAATAGTCGCTAGATTTCTGTAAGCTGCGCGCCATTCTGGACCATCTCCACACTTCTATTCATTTTTGCCACTCAGGTCCAAAGTCGGCAGTACCTTGCAATATAAATTTTGCAGGGCTAACTTAAAAGACGATTTTATGACCTTTGATGATCTGGGCCTATCCGCCCCTATTCTTAAAGCTATTGCTAAACAGGGCTATAGCGAACCTTCACCGATTCAGGCGAAAGCCATTCCCGCCGTACTGGCCGGCCATGATGTTATGGCGGCAGCGCAGACAGGTACCGGTAAAACCGCTGGTTTTACCCTGCCTATCTTGGAGCGGCTATCGAAGGGCCGTCGCGCTCAGGCCAATCAGGCGCGCACCTTGATCTTGACTCCAACCCGTGAGCTTGCCGCTCAGGTGGGTGCGAGTGTGGCGCTGTATGGCACCCATCTCAATCTGACTTCTACTGTGGTATTTGGTGGAGTAAAAATTAACCCGCAGATGCAAAAGTTACGCCGCGGTGTGGATATTCTGGTGGCAACACCGGGCCGTCTAATGGATCTGCATAGCCAGAATGCCGTTAAGTTTGATCATCTGGAAGTATTGGTGCTGGATGAAGCTGACCGCATGCTTGATATGGGCTTTATTCACGATATAAAGCGCATTATTGATCTGCTGCCCAGACGTCGTCAGAACCTGATGTTTTCGGCTACGTTCTCGGATGATATTCGCAAGCTGGCCAAAGGTCTGGTACGCAACCCTATCGAGATTTCGGTGAGCCCGCGCAATGCTGCGGCACCCTCGGTAGAGCAGTGGGTCTGCCCCGTGGACAAGAAGAAAAAGCCGGCGCTGCTGGCTAAGCTGATAAAAGACGGCAGCTGGTCGCAGGCGTTGGTGTTTAGTAAAACCAAACATGGCGCTAATAAGCTGACTAAGTTTCTTGAAGCCGAGGGCATTACTGCGGCTGCTATTCATGGCAATAAAAGTCAGGGCGCGCGGACTAAGGCACTGGCAGATTTTAAGGCTAATGAGGTACGTATTTTGGTGGCTACAGATATTGCTGCGCGCGGTTTGGATATTGAGCAGCTACCCCATGTGGTTAACTTTGATTTACCCAATGTGTCGGAGGACTATGTTCACCGTATTGGCCGCACTGGTCGTGCTGGCGCCACAGGCGAAGCTATTTCGCTGGTCAGTGCCGATGAGGTTGATCTGCTTTCTGATATTGAGCGCCTTACCCAAAAGTTATTAGAGCGTCGTGAAATTGAGGGCTTTGAGCCGGATCAAGCGGTCAAGGAGACGACTCTTAATCGGCCCGTGCGCAGCAAGAAGCCACGCAAGGCGCTCAACAATGCAACCAATGTGCAGGATAATTCTCGCCACAATAATAATTCCAGTAAAGCTAAAAAACGCTCGGTCTATGGCCATGGGCCCAAGCCTGGCAACAAGAATAAGTCGGGCGGTCGCAATCAGACCAGTCGATCTGCTCAGAGTGCGGAAGGGTCTTCTGAGCGGCGCTCAGACATGAACGGCAATGTTGCTCCGTCACGCAAGCCAGCGGGTAACTCTCCCTATGGCAGCGGCGGTGGCAATCGAAATACCAGCGGTCGCAACCGTCCATCTGGTGGTAATTCAAACCGCAGTTCTGGCCGCACAAGATAGCGGTCAGCAGGTTTGGCTAATCTAAAGAATTCCAGTATCTAATCTCAATAATTACCAAGAGAAGTCGTATTAATGTTTGAGTTACAGTTTAGTAAAGTCGCTAGTTTTAAAAATGATTTACTGTCCGGTCTCACGGTCGCCCTGGCGTTGGTTCCAGAAGCAGTGGCCTTTGCCTTTGTGGCTGGGGTTGATCCACTAGTGGGCCTCTATGCCGCCTTTATGGTGGGTTTAATCACGGCCTGTATTGGCGGTCGTCCGGGTATGATCAGTGGTGCCACTGGTGCATTGGCGGTAGTCATGGTGTCACTGGTTGCCGACCATGGTGTCCAGTATCTGTTTATTACCGTAGTGCTGATGGGGCTGTTGCAGATAACCGCAGGTGTTTTAAAACTGGGTAAATTTATCCGTATGGTGCCTTACCCAGTGATGCTGGGTTTTGTAAATGGTTTGGCTATTGTGATTTTCCTGGCCCAGTTGGGACAGTTTGGCGAAGCCGGACAGTCCGGTTGGTTGCATGGGACCTTTATGCAGGACAGCATTGTTGATGTGGCCTGGTTGCAGGGTGAGCAGCTTTATATGCTGTTTGGACTGGTGCTGTTAACCATGGTTATTATCCATTTCTTACCGCGGTTTACTAAGGCGCTGCCATCCTCATTGGTTGCCATTATGGTGGTGACTGGTCTGGTGTTAGGCTTTGATTTAAACACTAAGGTGGTGGGTGATATCGCATCTATCAGTGGTGGTTTACCGAGTTTTAGTATTCCTAAGGTGCCATTTAATTTGGATACCTTATTTATTATTTTGCCCTATGCGATTATTTTGGCCGCTATTGGCCTGATTGAATCACTGCTGACACTGCGTCTGATCGATGAGATAACCGAGTCCCGTGGTCGTGGTAACCGTGAATGTATTGGTCAGGGTGTGGCCAATACAGTGACTGGTTTTTTTGGTGGCATGGGCGGCTGTGCGATGATTGGGCAGAGCATGATTAATGTAAACTCTGGCGGTCGCGGTCGACTGTCGGGTATCAGTGCGGCGCTGTTCCTGCTGCTATTTATCTTGGTAGCCTCGCCATTAATTGAACAGATTCCTTTGGCAGCACTGATCGGTGTAATGTTTATCGTGGTTATTGGTACCTTTGAATGGTCGAGCTTTCGTATTGTTGGCAAGGTGCCACGCAGTGATGCACTGATTTTGGTAACTGTTTCTGCGGTGACCGTAGCCACTGATTTGGCCGTTGCAGTGGTAGTAGGTGTAATTATCTCGGCGCTGGTATTTGCCTGGGAACATGCCAAGTATATTCGTATTGAAGCTCGCGAAGATCACAAGGGCTCAACGGTTTATGCGGTCACAGGCCCGCTGTTCTTTGGTTCTGCGACTTCATTTTTAGAGCGCTTTGATCCCAAGCAGGACAACGATGATGTGGTTATCGATTTTGCCCGCTCTAGGGTGGCAGACCATTCTGGTCTTGAGGCAATTGATACGCTGGCGGAACGCTATTTAAATGCTGGCAAGAAATTACATCTGGTGCATCTAAGCGAAGAATGCCGCACACTGTTAACCAAAGCGGGAAGTTTGGTTGAGGTAAATGTGATTGAAGACCCTAAGTATTTTGTTGCTGAAGATAGCCTAGCCTAATGAATTTAAGACTGGCCATATTTAAACCTATGCTTAAGATTGCTATGGAGCGAACAGGCCATGGCGCGGCACTGGGTTTTCAATTGACCAAAGTAGGGCGCGGCGAAGTTGAGATGACGTTTCCCTACAAAGAAGAAGTGATCGGTAATCCGGTGACTGGGGTAGTGCATGGCGGCGTTATTGTGAGCCTGCTCGACACCTGCTGTGGCTGTGCTGCAATCACCATGCTGACCAGTGCTGCTGTTACACCGACCATGGATTTGCGTCTCGACTATATGCACCCAGCTCAGCCTCATAAGCCTATCTATGTGGCGGCCAAGGTCTATCGCGATACCTCCAATGTGATGTTCTGTCGTGGCTCTGCTTGGCAGGACGATCCCGAAAACCCTATTGCTCATTGTGTGGCTACCTTTATGAAGGTGGAGACACCACGTATTTCGCTGACCAATATTATTCGTCGGCGTTTTAACCGTCTGATTAAAGGTGATAAAGCCTTTGAGCAGGAGGCCAATAAATGAGCGATGCGCTAAAATTATTGCAAGAGGGTCTAGTTAAGGCGCGTGCAGAATCTAGTCCACAGCAGATTTTGGATTTGATTCCCTACAGCAGCTTTATTGGTGCCGAGGCAAAGGTTGAGGGCGCTGAGGTACTGTACTGGCTGGATAGGCGCCCATCAAATATTGGCAACCCCTCATTGCCGGCGATTCACGGCGGGGTTATCGGCGGTTTTCTTGAGCTGTCTGCGGCTATCGAAATTCTCTATACATTGGATGTAAACGAGGTACCCAAGGTGGTCGACTTCTCGCTCGACTATCTGCGTCCTGGTCGCTTTAAAACCATCTACGCCAACTGCACTGTGCTGCGTCAGGGCCGCAAGTTGGTCAATGTCTCTGTCACCGCCTGGCAAGACAGTCCAGACACACCTATTGCCACCGCAAGATGCCATTTTCTGATCACCTAAGAATCAGCTCCTAGAGGTTGAAATCTATTTCTCTGCCCCCATCTTGGAAATCAGCTCAATTTAATGCATGACTATAAATACCAATTAGGAGAAATAACGGAAATGACAGCCAAAGCCAGTTCTAAAGGAAAAAGCAGCGTAAAAGGAAAGGCCGAAACATTAGGTTTCCAAACAGAAGCCAAGCAATTACTGCATCTAATGATTCACTCTCTTTACTCCAATAAAGAGATTTTTTTACGTGAGCTAATTTCTAATGCCTCGGACGCCACAGATAAGCTGCGTGTTGAAGCTTTAGAAAATGCTGCCCTCTACGAGGATGACGGCGATCTGGCTATTCGTATCGCCGTTGATCAAGAGGCTAAGACCATTGTTATCTCCGATAACGGTATTGGTATGTCGCGGGATGAGGTGATTACCAATCTAGGCACTATCGCCAAGTCTGGCACCGCTGAATTTCTGAAGAACCTAACCGGTGACCAAAAACAGGACTCACAGCTGATTGGCCAGTTTGGTGTTGGGTTTTACTCTTCGTTTATTGTTGCCGACAAGGTGGTGGTAGAGACTCGCCGCGCAGGCGCCAAGACCTCAGAAGCCGTGCGCTGGAGCTGTGAAGGCGAAGCCGATTATCAGCTGGAAAATATCGAGCGCGCCGAACGCGGCACGTCGATCACATTGCACCTTAAGACCGAAGAGCAAGAATTTGGCAATGACTGGCGTTTGCGCAGCATTGTTAAAAAGTACTCGGACCATATAGCCATTCCCGTGCAGATGCTGCAGCAAGAGCCGCCAGCAATGCCTGCAGAAGAAGGCGTGGAGGAGGAAGAACAGGCTGAAGTGGTTCCTCAGTGGGAAGCGGTTAACGATGCCAAAGCGCTTTGGACTCGTTCTAGAAGCGAGGTCAGCGATGAGGAATACCAAGAATTTTACCGCCATGTTTCCAGTGACTTTGCCGAGCCACTGGACTGGAGTCACAATCGTGTAGAAGGCAAACACGAGTACACCAGCCTGCTGTATATTCCGAGCATGGCGCCGATGGATCTCTATCAGCGTGAGGCTTCGCGCGGTATCAAGCTGTATATCAAACGCACCTTTATTATGGATGACGCTGAACAGTTTATGCCGATGTATCTGCGCTTTGTAAAAGGCGTTTTGGACAGCACTGACTTACCCCTCAATGTGTCCCGAGAAATTTTGCAAAAAACCCCGATGGTGGACAGCATCCGTGCCGCGTTAACCAAACGTGTGTTGGATATGTTGGGCAAAATGGCAACCAAAGAGCCTGAGAAGTACAGTAAATTCTGGACTCAGTTTGGTGCGGTACTCAAAGAGGGCCCCAGTGAAGATCACAGCAATCGCGAGAAAATTGCCAAACTGTTCCGCTTCGCTAGCTCTACCAGCGAAGGCGCAGAGCCCACAGTTAGCCTGACTGGTTACATTGAGCGCATGAAAGAAGGCCAAGATAAAATTTACTATGTGACTGGCGACAGTCATTCAGTGATCGCCAACAGTCCTTATCTTGAAGTATTTCGCAAGCATGGTATTGAAGTGCTGTTGATGTCGGATCGTATTGATGAATGGATGATGGGTTATCTGTCAGAGTTTGATGGCAAGTCATTCCAGGATGTTGCTCGTGGTGAGCTGGATCTGAGCAAGATTACTGGTGAGGAACCCAAGTCTGAGAGCAAAGATAGCGATGACAAGTCAGAGAATGCCGAGCACGGCGAACTATTAGCCCGTATCAAAATCTTGCTTGATGAAAAGGTCGAAGAGGTGCGCAGCACCACTAGATTGACCAGCTCGCCAGCCTGTTTGGTCGTTGGTGATAATGATATGGGCGAGCAGATGCGCAAGATTATGGCCGCTGCCGGTCAGGCCGTGCCTGAAGCCAAGCCAATTCTTGAAATTAATATGGAGCATCCATTGGTCAGCAAGCTCGATGCTGAAACTGATGAAGAGGGCGCTAAGCGACTGGCTAGAGTGTTATTTGACCAAGCGGCTCTGTCTGCAGGTCGACCGCTGGAAAATCCAGCCGAGTTTGTGCAGGAGCTCAATCGCCTGATGTTTGGCTAGGTTGTTTTGCTAAGCTGTGGCTTAAAATAGCCTGTATCACCAAAAAAGCGCTCCATCGGGGCGCTTTTTTGGTTTTGGCGGCTGACAGTATGCAGAGCAAAACCTATAATGCAGCCATAATCGGATTCTCTTTTTAGGGCCAATCTTGGAAAACAATACAAGTCATAGAGTAGCGGTATTAGGCGGCGGCAGTTTTGGTACTGCTGTCGCCAATATGATCGCGGCGAATAATCATAGTGTGACACTGTGGTTACGCAGTGAAACCGCTGCCCAGCAGATTCGTGATACTGGTGAGAACGCGGCCTATTTGCCAGGCTATAAGCTGCATGCAGATCTAGCTATCAGTACCGACCTGGAACAGGCGGTTGCTGACTGTGACACCATATTTTTTGCAGTACCCAGCTCGGCATTTCGCGCCGTTGCTAAGATGGTGAGCCCATTTTTGGCAGCGGGCACGGTTGTTGTCAGCATGGCCAAAGGTATCGAGGCCGAAAGTTTTATGCTGCCGAGTCAGGTTCTTGAACAAGAGATTAGCCACTGTCCGGTGGGTGTGATCAGCGGCCCTAATTTGGCTAAAGAAATTGCTCAGTTCGAGATTACAGCCACTGTGGTTGCCAGCGATAACGATGATCTCTGTCAGCGCGTGCAGACATTACTGGCCTCTAAGTATTTCCGTGTCTATGCCAATCATGATCGCTATGGCGTTGAGCTGGCGGGCGCATTAAAAAATATCTATGCCATTGTCTCTGGCATCGCCGCGGCTATGGCGGCGGGTCAAAATACTAAGAGTGTGGTGCTAACACGCAGTCTAGCTGAGATGAGTCGATTTGCTGTGCATCTAGGCGCCAATCCCATGACTTTTCTAGGTCTCAGTGGTGTTGGTGATTTATATGTTACCTGCACGTCACCGCTAAGCCGCAATTACCGCGTAGGGTTGGCTATCGGTCAGGGTAAAAGCCTTGAGCAAGCGATTAAAGAGGTAGGCCAAGTCGCTGAGGGCGTAAATACGACTAGACTAGTAAAGGAGAAGGCCGACTTATTAGGTATTTATATGCCGCTGGCCTCTGCTCTTTACGCGACATTATTTGAACAGCGACCGATCAAAGAGTCTCTTAGTAGCATGATGCTTGCAGAACAAAATACTGATGTAGAATTTATGGTGAAACCTAATGACGGATAAAAAAATGTCTTTAAGCAATACCAATACCTGGACTCGCTTGGCTTATATGGTGCTGTTTAGCCTGCTGCTAATGGCGGCGCGCCTGGTAGTAACTCTTGTGGTAATAGTGCAGTTTTTACTGGTGCTCCTGGCGGGTCATGACAATGAAAACCTGCGCAATCTTGGTCAGGGGCTGGGTAAGTGGATTTATCAAACGGTCATGTTTTTAACCTTTAACACTGAGAGCAAGCCTTTTCCATTCGATGAATGGCCAGAGGTTGACCAGGCCGAAGGTTATTCGGTACGCACAGCTGAAGAGGTTGAAGACGGCGAGTTTGTTGAAGCCGAAGAAGATGACGATGTACCTTCTTTCACGGCCAGTGAAGATAGTGAACAGTTAGACGAGGAGCAGCAGCAAAAAGGCAGCTAGCGGGCCTTTGCGGAGGTGCAGCTCTATTTATTACGCCATGGTGATGCTGTTGATGGTTACGCAGATCAGCATCGTCAGCTGTCGGTCTATGGCCGGCAGCAGGTGCAGTCTGTTGCACTCAGTCACCAGGTTGAATGTGGGGCAATAGAGCAGGTGGTTAGCAGCCCTTATAAAAGGGCCGCCGAAACCACAGATATTTTTACTCGAGCAGTAAATTTACAACACACAATTGATTGGTTAGACGATCTAACGCCGCAGGGTGACTTGCGTGCCATAGAGGGATTTTTGCAACGGACCAACGCCGAGGCGTTATTAATGGTTACCCATATGCCGCTGGTAGGTCTGTTAGTCGATTATTTAACCGGAGAAACAGGTACCCGTATGGGCACCGCGAACCTCGCTTCGCTCTCTATGGATTTTCCCGCACAGGGAAACGCACTATTGAACTGGATACATTATGCCAATTGAGTTTGTGAGAGAGCGTAGCTTTGAAAATAGAGGCCTAACATTTGCCGCCAAAGAATGGGGTAGATCAGGGTCCTTACCTGTTATTGCGCTGCATGGCTGGCTGGATAACGCCAATACCTTTGACCGTATGCTGCCTCATATGGAGAACCTCCATGTGATAGCTCTGGACCTTGCTGGCCATGGCCGCAGCGACTTTCGTTCGGCTGATTCCGGCTATGAGATTTGGCATGATATCAGCGATATTATGGCCGTTGCCGATGCTATGGGTTGGGAGCGTTTTGCTCTACTGGGCCATTCTCGCGGGGCTGTTATCTCTGGTTTGGTTGCCGGTACTTATCCAGAGCGCATTAGCCATGCAGCACTAATTGATGGGTTTATACCTATGCCAGCAGACGCGCAGGGTACAGCTCAACATCTGGCTAAGGCTCTGCATGAATACCGCCGTTATGGCAGTAGCTCGCCGACCCTGTTTCGAGACTATGAGAGCGCTGTGCGCGGGCGAATTAATGGATTTTTACCCCTACAGTATGAGGCGGCCGTTACATTAGCAGAGCGCGGTGTGGTTGAAACAGAGCAGGGCTTTTTCTGGCGCAATGACCAACGTCTAAAAGCGGCATCCCATGTCAAACTTAGTAAGGATCATTTGCAGAGTTTCTTTACTGCAATTAGTGCGCAGGTGTTGCTTATACAGGCAGAAAACAGCCAGTTTAAGCCAGACCGCCAGCAAACTGAGGTGTTTAGTTGGATTCCGCAGATGCAGATTCACAGGGTACCGGGCTCCCACCATCTTCATCTAGAAGAAGCGGCCCAGACCGTGGCTGAGAAAGTGCAGAGCGTTTTTGGCTAAAGACTTTTTAGACTAAAGGTTTTTTCGGTTAAGAGGTTACATCTAGCCGCTTGATTAAGCGCAGTTAAAGAGCTACTTCTTAATGCAGGTAATGAAAAGCCGTGGTATTGTTGGGTTTCCAGCCTTTCATTACAAGGTAAGTATGATGATATCCCTCCATGAGTTAACGGTGTTTCTCGGTTGGTGTACGGCTATTAATCTAGGGATTCTTCTATTCTCAACACTGATGACGACGTTAACCAAAAGCTTTGCCGCCAATTTGCATAGCAGGTTATTTCAACTGGATCCGGCCAGCTTACCTAAGATGTATTTTGAATACCTTGGCAATTACAAAATCTTGATTATTGTCTTTAATCTGGTGCCCTATCTCGCTCTGCGGATTATGGGTTAAGCCAGGTTGAAGACCGGTGGAGCAGGGCGCTCAGTCTAATAGACAGCAGTCTAATCAGAGATGGCATATTTAGCATTAAAAGGAGGCTCAGTTTAGTCCTGAGTCATGCGTGGTTTGTCTTGGTGGTAAGTTCAATGACAGTCATGCTTGCTGCTCAGTATGCGCCGGCACTGAAAGCAGTGCCGAGCGTTTTTTTAAAACAGCTATTAGCTATTAACTTAACAGCGTCAAGAACTCAGTGCGAGTAGCCTGGTTTGTTCTAAACTGCCCGAGCATTGATGAGGTCTTCATGCTTGAGTTTTGCTTTTCAACACCTCGCATCATCATACACATATGCTTGGCTTCGATAATAACGCCTACACCGCGTGCGTCGGTGACTTGCTGGATCGTAGAGGCAATCTGCTGGGCCAGCGCTTCCTGAATTTGCAGGCGGCGTGAGAACATATCAACCACCCGCGCGACCTTGGATAATCCCAGCACCTTGCCGCTAGGAATATAGGCTACATGGCATTTGCCGATAAAGGGCAGCAGGTGATGTTCGCACAATGAATAGAGCTCAATGTCCTTAACGATCACCATCTCTTCAGAGTCAGAGGGGAATAGGGCATTGTTAATCACGGTATCCAGATCCATGTCATAACCACTGGTCAGATAGGAAAAAGCCTTAGCTGCTCGCTGTGGTGTATCTAACAAGCCTGGGCGTGTAACGTCTTCGCCAGTGCTTTGGATAATTTTTAAAAACGAGTCCTTCATATATTGGTTTCCATTATTCATATAAGTGTAATTTTCAAGCCGACATTTTGTAACAAACTAAAGACCATTACTAGTTTCAAGGGTAAAATACCGCTCCCTTGGAGGTACTATGACACAAACACAAACCCCCACAGTTTCTGCAATGCTTGAATATGGTCAAACGCTGTTTGAAAGTCAGGGCATTTACTTTGGCCATGGCACGACCAATGCTTGGGATGAAGCCGTTTATCTGCTTTCATTTGCGCTGCAATTGCCGCCCAATGCAGATCGCTCAGTGTTGGATCAGGTGCTGACGGCAGAGCAACAAGCCAGTATTAAAGCGCTATTTGAGCGTCGTATCAGCGAGCGCATACCTGCACCTTATCTAACTGGGCAGGCTTGGTTCTGCGGGCTACCTTTTATCGTTGATGAACGAGTCCTTATTCCACGCTCGCCGATAGCCGAACTTATTATGAATGGCTTTGAACCCTGGTGTGAAAGAGAGCCCGAGCAGATACTGGATCTCTGCACTGGCGGCGGCTGTATAGGAATAGCCTGTGCCTACGCCTTTGCTGAGGCACAGGTGGTGCTGAGTGATATTTCAGCAGATGCGCTGGCCGTAGCAGCTATGAATATTGCAGGGCATGATCTTAATGATCGGGTCATCACGGCTGAGTCAGACCTATTTGCAGGTTTGGAGTCAGATCAAGTATTTGATCTGATTGTGAGCAATCCACCCTATGTGGATGCCGAGGATCTGGCCAGTATGCCGCAGGAATACCAGCATGAACCAAAGCTGGCACTAGCCTCAGGCGACGATGGTTTGGACTTTACCCGGCGCCTACTGCAACAGGCCACTGAGTATTTAAGTGCCAGCGGCGTACTAGTGGTTGAAGTGGGTAACTCATGGGTAGCACTAGAGCATGCCTTTCCCAATGTGCCCTTTGTCTGGCTGGAGTTTACTGAGGGCGATGCAGGGGTATTTGTACTAACTCGAGATCAACTGCTGGAACACCGCGAATCTTTTCAATAAGTTACGTATAATCGTCATTATTACCGTGAATTAAACAAGGCACAGACGCACTATGTCCGGAAACTCAATAGGAAAACTATTTACTGTAACCAGCTTTGGCGAGAGTCATGGTCTGGCGATTGGCTGTATTGTAGATGGCTGTCCTCCAGGTCTGGGAATCAGCGCCGCCGATTTGCAGCCAGATTTAGATCGGCGTAAACCGGGCCAGTCGCGCTATACCACCCAGCGTCGTGAAGACGATGAGGTAAAGATTCTATCTGGTGTATTCGAAGGCCGAACGACCGGTGCTGCGATTGGAATGATGATAGAAAATAAAGATCAAAAGTCTAAAGACTATAGCAAAATCAAAGATTTATTCAGACCTTCTCATGCAGATTATACCTATCATCAAAAGTATGGCGAGCGTGACTATCGCGGTGGTGGGCGCAGTTCAGCCCGTGAGACAGCCATGCGTGTGGCCGCTGGTGCCATCGCCAAGAAGTATTTAAAAGAGCGTTTGGGCGTTGAAATCTATGGCTATGTCTCCCAACTGGGACCCATAGTGGCCGAGCGTTTTGAGCAGAGCCAAATAGAGCAGAACCCGTTTTTCTTTCCGGATCCGGACAAGGTCGCTGAGCTAGAAACCTATATGCAGGCCCTGACTAAAGAGGGTAATTCCATTGGTGCGCAGGTTACTGTTGTGGCGAAAAATATGCCAGTAGGCCTTGGGGAGCCTGTTTTTGATCGCTTAGATGCAGAGATAGCCCATGGTTTGATGGGTATAAATGCAGTTAAAGGCGTTGAGATCGGTGCTGGTTTTGCGTCAGTGGCGCAAAAGGGCAGCGAACATCGCGATGAACTGACGCCGGAGGGGTTTACCTCAAATAACTCCGGTGGCGTGTTGGGCGGTATTTCTTCAGGCCAGGATATAGTGGCGAATATAGCACTCAAACCAACCTCAAGCCTGCGTATTCCAGGGCAGTCTATTAATACCTCTGGTGAATCAGCGGAAGTTATTACTACGGGTCGTCATGATCCCTGTGTGGGTATTCGTGCGGTGCCCATCGCTGAAGCAATGCTGGCGATAACGTTGATGGATCACTACTTGCGCAATCGTGGTCAGAATGCCGATGTGGATTCGGGCTTAACGCCGATTTAGGCCCTTTGAATAAATTCTAGAGTTAGCATAGTCAGAGATTGCGCCTAGGCTGCTTTATCCATTAGGTTCAAAAATCCAACCGCCGCATTCGATAAACTTCGCTTCATATGGTGAATGTAGCCCAACTCTCGCTCGATGCTAATCTGCTTAAATGGCATCACATGTAGGTCTCTTACCAAGGTTTCTGGTAATACACTCCAACCCAGTCCAATCTCTACCATAGTGCTAATAGTTTCCAAATAGTTGGTGGACATAGGCGCCTTTAAGGGTATGCCTTCTCTCTGAAATAGATTCTGTATAATCCGCCCAGTATAGGTGTTGAGTCCCGGGAGAATTATTGGATATTCGGCAAGGTCCTTGAGTTCAGGCTGTTTGAGATTGGCTAACGGATGATCCTGAGCGCAAATAAAGCGCAGTGGGTCATCCCAAATCTTCTTACTATAAATATTGTGATGGCTATCTAGAGCAAGGGTGATCACGGCTACTTCTGATTCCCCATGCAACACCTGTTCATAGGCTTTTTCTGAATCCATAAATTCAATATCCAAGGTTACATTGGGATAATGCTGGGAAAACTGTTTAAGAACCGGCGGGAGGCGATGTAGGCCCAGATGGTGGCTGATCGCCAACCTCAATGTGCCGGAGGCTTCGCCGGATAAATCATTGATGGCTTGCAATGCGTCCTCATATTCTTTGAGGATGCGTTGGGCTCTGGGCAGCAGCTCTTTACCTGCTTCGGTGAGAGAGACCTGTCTTGCAATCCGATCAAAAAGCTTTTTGCCAATCTGTAGCTCTATCTGAGCAATGCGTTTGCTTATAGCCGACTGGGTTATATAAAGTTGGTCGGCGGCATCGGAGAATGATTCGCAGTCGGCGACAGCGATAAAGGCTTTAAGATTTTGATTATCCATTGCTCTTACCTTTTCTTTTTGCATTCCTAATAAGAATGCTATTTATGCTAAATATGAATTTATTTCATCTTAAAGCAGGAATACAATGCACGCAATATCGAAATTCTCTGGGAGAGAGTTATGGCGGGAAGAACACTTTACGACAAGCTGTGGGATAGTCACCTTGTTAAAAAAAATACCGATGGTTCATCACTGATCTATATTGATCGACATGTAATCCATGAGGTGACCTCACCTCAGGCCTTTGAGGGGCTCCGAATGGCGGGGCGCATGCCTTGGCGACTGGATACCAATATTGCCACGCCCGATCATAATATATCGACAGATAAGACTGAGCGCGATGCCGGCGTAGCTGGTATGAGCGATGAGGTATCGCGCATTCAGGTGCAGACACTCGACGATAACTGCGATCTTTATGGCATCAAAGAATTTAAGATCAATGAAATGGGTCAGGGCATTGTGCATGTAATGGGCCCTGAACTGGGCGCGACTATGCCTGGCATGACCGTAGTCTGTGGTGATTCCCATACAGCGACTCATGGCGCTTTGGCCTGTTTGGCCCATGGTATCGGTACCTCTGAGGTAGAGCATGTGTTGGCGACCCAGTGTTTGGTGGCCAAGAAGATGAAAAATATGCGTGTGACTGTTGATGGCACGCTGGGTGCCGGTGTTACGCCCAAAGATGTTGTGCTGGCGATTATTGGCAAAATTGGTACTGCTGGTGGCAATGAGCATGCGATTGAGTTTGCTGGTTCTGTATTTCGCGATATGTCGATCGAAGGCCGCATGACTGTGTGCAATATGGCCATTGAAGCCGGTGCCCGTGTGGGCATGGTGGCTGTGGATGACAAAACTATAGATTACTGTGCAGGCCGTCAGTTTGTACCCCAAGGGGAAATGTTTGACCAGGCGGTAACTTACTGGAAAACCTTAACCACTGATGCCGATGCGGTTTTTGACACTGAGGTGGTTTTGGTTGCCGAAGAGATTGCGCCACAGGTGACCTGGGGTACTTCTCCGGAAATGGTTTCTGCAGTTACAGCTTCGGTTCCAACTTTGGAGCAACAGCCCAATAAAGAGAAGCGCAAAGGTCTTGAACGTGCGCTTAAATATATGGGCCTTGAGGGCGGGCAGGCAATTGAGTCAATTTCGGTTGATCGTGTGTTTATAGGTTCTTGCACCAACTCCCGTATTGAAGATATGCGTGCGGCTGCTGCTGTGGCCAAAGGCCGTCAGGTGGCCAGTTCTGTCAAGCAGGTATTAATTGTTCCCGGCTCACAGATGGTTAAAGCTCAGGCCGAAGCCGAGGGGCTGGATAAGATATTTACTGAAGCGGGTATGGACTGGCGTGAGCCGGGCTGCTCTATGTGTCTGGCCATGAACGCCGATAAGTTGGGTGCGGGTGAGCACCTGTCTCTTATACACATCTGACGCTGCCGACGAGCGATCTAGTGTAGAT
>CAJXVK010000003.1 GCA_913060735.1 uncultured Cellvibrionales bacterium | reverse complement strand
TCTACACTAGATCGCTCGTCGGCAGCGTCAGATGTGTATAAGAGACAGTCTCAATAGAGCCAAACCTAGCCAACACAAAAAGACAGTGGCGATTCTGGGGGCAGGCATTGCCGGCTGCACGGCCGCCGCGGCGCTACATAAACGCGGCTATAAGGTCACCGTAATTGATCGCCACAGGACGGCCGGACAGGAAGCCTCGGGGAATAGTCAGGCGATTATTTACCCCAAACTATCGGTGCGCGACCAGCCCTTGCCGCGCGTAAACTTAGCTGCATTGATGCTGGCCAGTCGCTATTACAAACCTTTTTGGGATGCTGGCTACGGTGAGCAGTGCGGTGTTTTGGTGGTACCGGAAAATGCCAAAGTGCAGCAGGATTTTATTGCCATTAGCGAACGCTTTAGTCATCAGGATTCGCTGGTGCAGATGCTTGATAACGCTGGCCTATGCGCCTTAAGCGGTATCAAAATGAGCTCAGAATTAGGGTTGTTTTTTCCCCAACTGGGCTGGCTACCGCCAGCTCAAATTTGTCAGCAACTGTTGCAGCGCGATAGCATCCCGCTGCTCAGTGCTGACATCAAACAGCTAAAACAAAGCGACGGTAACTGGCAGCTATTGGATGATAAAAATCAGCTTACTATTGAAGCTGAGACACTGGTGATTGCCAATGCCTATGGCTGCGGGCAGTTTGAGCAAACCAACTTTCTTCCGGTCACCCAGTTACGGGGACAGATCAGTTTGCTCTCGACTTCTGAGGCCAGCATCGGATTAAAAACAGTTATCTGTGGCGAGGGTTATATCACCCCCGCCCAGAATAGTACCCATAACTGCGGCGCTACCTATAACAAAGGCCTTTTCACAACCGCACTGCGCGAAGAAGATCACTGCGCTAATATCGAGCAAATGAGTGCTACCGATAATGGCTTGGGAACTGCCTTGGGGCCACAAAATACCGCGTCTATGGATGGTAGAGCCAACTACCGCTGTACCACTAAAGACTATCTACCGATTGTTGGGCCAGTGCCATACGTACCCTTATTTCTTGAGGACTATGACGCTTTGAGGCGCGATGCACGCAAGCTGATACCAACATTAGGCAGTTATCGGCCCAACCTCTATGTGCACTGCGGCATGGGTTCGAGAGGACTTTGCTATGCACCATTAACCGCAGAGATACTGGCGGCTGACATTGCCGGTGAAGTGCCGCCTCTGGAGCGGGAATTGCGTCTGGCAATGCACCCAGCACGCTTTTTAATTAGGGACTTAAAAAAGAAACGTATTTAAAAACTGTTTACTTTTAATGGTCGGAGTCTAATCCCGTTAACAAACCTTTGCGATACATCTCAGCGCTAGCTGTTTTATCATTCATCACATCCAGTAATTCAGCTAATTCCAGATAGATTTGCGGGCAGGGGTTTAATTTAATGGCTGCCGATAGGTAGTCTCGCGACTTGCCCAATAACTCTGCACGTCGACAGATACGACCAAGAGCCAGCAGTAAATCAGCATCCTGCGAATGATCGGGCAGCCATTTTTCTGCCACTGCAAGCTGATTTTCCGATGATCCGGTCTGTAACTCACCGAAGCGCTCAACCAAATCTGCATGCCAGCTGTTATTTAGCGCTTTGGTTAGTAAAGGCTGCAGCTTATTGCCAGCATTGACCTTTTGCAGTGCGTCCACATAGGCACAGATAAGCTCAGGCTTCTTGCGCAGAGACTTGGGGACTAGGTCCCAGAGATCATTGAGCTGTGCCTGCTGTTCTCCCTCGGTTAATTCTAAATCCGGGACAAATGTCATTAGCAGACTTGAATAGCCGTCCAATTCCAAATTGGCGGCCGCTTTTTTACTCAGCGCCCCATAATGTTTGATATCACGAAGCAATTTTTGCAGTGAGGACCAGTCTGCAGTTAAATAATAGGCATCGGCCAAAAGCCGCAACACAGCCCGGTCACTGGGTTTTTCTTGGTGCAAACCTTCCAACAGTAGCAGCGCATCATCAAACTGTTCATCGACTATCAATAATTCTGCCAATAGCTTGTCCGCGGCAAAGGTCGCATTGGGATGGTTGATTTTTAATCGCTCTAATAATTGCCGGGCTTTTTCAACCTCAGCATTCTCTGCTGCCGCTCGGGCTGCAAACAAAAGGTTGATCACTGGCATTGAGGATTTTTCAGTAGACTGAGAGAGCAATTGACTGGCTTTTTGCCAATCATGTTCTGCATATAGCAGTAGACCCTGAGCCGTTTTACTGACCTGCCGCGCACTGCTAAAAGATTGCCACCACTGACGGATACCACCAGCATCAGTAAGCCAGCGCAGCAGTAACAACAACCACACCAATGTAGCACTTAGGACTATATACAGCAGTGCACCCACCCAGATACTCATTTCAATATTAGTATTGCCTGCACTAATCAGAATATAGCCGCGGCCCTGCTGCAATAACCAGATACCTCCAGCGCCAAGTAACAGTGCCAGCATAAACATCAGCAAAAGCTTTCTCATTCGCGGATCACCGCGTCTTCGGCTGTTGTCAAACGGCTACTGCGCAGTGCGATCAGTGTCTCTATAGACTGCAATGAATCGCTAATATTGGGTAGCTGCTGGACGACCTCTATATCACTTAAGTTGGCGAGTCGCTGCTGAATAACTGTCGCGCTGGGATTAAGTTGAAAATACTGCGCCAGCCAGCGCTGTGCTTTCTCCAGACTTTGACTGTATATTTCCTGTTCTTCGCGCATCACTGCACTTTGCGCCTGCTCCAACATCAGACGCAAATTCTGGCGCACAATAGCTTCTTCATGGACCTGCAATAATGGCTCAATAGGCTGACTTCGCTGGCTTACCCGGATGAGCTGGCTAACCGAAGTTATAAAACCTGTGACCATACCCCGTAGTTTTGGCTGCTCGTCTATAGCATTTTCAGTCTGTTTTGGCTCCGGCATAGTTTCTGTCATTGGCTTTAAAACAGACAGCTTTACCACCGCCTCGGCCAGAGTACTTAGCTCAAGGTATAACCCAGCCGAATCAACCTCACCGGCCAGCTGCAGGGCAGTAATATCTGCTGCCACCGCTCTGCGCACAGGCAGTAGCTCGGGATCATCTAACTGCTTGAGAATAACGTCGACATTTTGCAGCAGCGCCAGTGGACTTTTTGTGCTGCGTTCAGTTTGCAGTCGCTGATTTGCCAGACGCGCCAGATAAGACGCTTCTGCAAGCAACCAGTCGCTGCGGGTTGTTGACCCCAGTTCAACGAGACGCTTGCCCTGATTGTTAAGCCGCAGCTGGATATTAGTTAGAACCTGCAGCATCTGATCGCTGCGCTGGGACGAGCGTTTCTCCGCTAGCTGGGATTGCTGCTCAATAGCTCTGTAGGATGTATCGAGGCTGGCTAAGCGTGCGTTGAATTCTTCAGCGTCTGCTAGCCGCTGCTGCCATTCAGTCCAGCCCAGCCAGCCTGTGGCGGTTACAGCAATAATAAGGGTTAATGCCAGTAATAGTTTGGGCCACAGAGGCTTGCCAATATCGGTTTTTTTTGCCGCAGACTTGGTTTTTTTGACAGCAGCTTTGTTATCAACTTTAGCTGCAGCTGCTGATTCCTTAGGGTCTACCTTATTGCTATCTTCAGTCACTATCTGCCCTCTGCTATTCGTTGTAAAGCTTAGCCTATTTTAGGCTTTTTCTGCAGCCTTAAAATACCCCAGAACCGCTCTGTGCATTGACTCAGGCAAAGCATTATCCGCCACTACTATAACTTGATAGCCCAGCTGCTGGGCCATATCTGCAACGCGCTCACTGGGCACCACAACAGGCATGGATACATCTGCAGGCTCGGCCATAGCGCGCAACAGCTCGCCGCTGTGGACAATCAAGCAGTCAATATCCTGTGTCTGACGCTGGGCAAGCAGCAGGTTATCTGGCTGGATCACGCGATTATATAGCTCACAATAGGTAACGTTAGCGCCGCGCTGTTGCAGGATATCGCCCAACGTTTGGCGGCCACCGCCGCCACGGAAAATAACTACCGACTTGCCAGCCAAACTATTTAGCTGCGAAAGCTCTAAAAGACCTTCCGTGTTCTGCTGAATATGCGGACAGGTAACCTGACAACCATATTGCCTCAGTATCTGTGCGGTTTGCTGACCCACAGCAAATAGCTCAAGATCAACAGGCAACATAGGCCAGTACTGGTCCAACCACTGCAATGCTATCTCTGCAGCATTGGCGCTGATAAAAATTGCCATATCAAACTGAGCAAATTCTAAAATAAGATTTTCAATTGGCTGAGTTTCTGTGACAGGCTCAATGTGCATAATCGGCGTATAGGTAACTGCCGCACCCGACTGCTCGAGTAAAGCCAAAAAGGCATCCTGCTCGCGCAGTGGGCGAACAACAAGAATACGCTTATTGGCAAGGCTACTCGCTGCCATAAACCTCAGCCAGTATCTCTCCAGCCCCCTGGGCCAATAACTGCTCCGCCAATTCAACACCCAAGGCCTCTGCGTTACCTCGCGGGCCCTGTAATTCGGCACGCAATAGGGTTGCGCCATCAATACTGCCCACCAAACCGCGCAGACCCAGTGTTTGGCCACTAGCATCAAGCTCCGCAAAACAGGCGATAGGCACCTGACAGCCACCCTGCAAGTGACGGTTTACCGCTCGCTCTGCGATAACACAGCTGGCCGTATCATCGCTGTGAAGCGGGGCCAACAGTTCGCGGGTAACTGCATCTTCGGTTCGACATTCAATCCCCACGGCACCCTGACCACCGGCTGGAAGCGAGAGACTAGAGTCTAGTGCACAAGCAATTCGATCATTCATGCCCAGACGAATTAGCCCGGCGCTGGCCAAAATAATGGCCTGATATTCACCCGCATCTAGCTTGGCTAGTCTGGTATTAACATTGCCTCGTAGCTCTTTAATTTGTAGATTTGGAAAATGGGCGCGCACCTGACATTGACGACGCAGACTAGAGGTGCCGACAACCGCGCCATCCGGCAGCTCCTCGAGGCTTTTATAGTCATTGGACACAAAGGCATCCAGAGGGTTTTCACGCTCACAGATAACCGCTAAATCAAGGCCGGGAGGGAATTCCATGGGTACATCTTTCATTGAGTGCACCGCTATGTCGGCTCTGCCATCCAGCATGGCAACCTCAAGCTCTTTTACAAATAAGCCCTTGCCGCCAATCTTGGCCAGAGGCGTATCCAAAAGGATATCGCCTTTGGTCGTCATGGCAACCAACTCGACATCGAGATCTGTATGGTATTTAAGCAACTGTGCTTTCACAAATTCTGCCTGCCAAAGTGCCAGAGGACTTTTACGCGTAGCAATTCGAAGAGTACGTGACACGAAGGTAACCTGCGGTAATTTTTAAAGCCGTATTATCGACGATTTATACGCTGTTGTCAGAGTTGCGAGGTTAATTTACGCAATTTTGGCTCAAGGCGACGACTAATCTCCGGCTGAATTCCAATATCTTTAAGAATAGCCAGTATACGTCCCTCATCACGCCTGATGCTCTGGATAGCATTTTTAGCGACTAGAGCATTGCGATGTATTCTGACAAATAGATGGGTAAATTCCTGCTCCAGGCCTTTAAGTGTTTCATTGATAATAAAGTCAGCATCCGCGGTATAGGCCCTGACATACTTTTGGTCTGCTTTAAGCAAACGGATCTGCTCAACAGGCACTGAATCAATACCTTGAGATGAATAGACATAAAGATGCGAGCGGGTAGCGGCTGCCATCCTACTACGCTGGCTATGCACGTCTTTACAGACATTCAATATAGCATCAATCAAGGTATCTTTTTGCGAACCAGAATCGAAATGGTTCAGTGTCGGGCAAAATACCACGACAGGATTGAAGTCAGCTTGGTTAAAGAACTGGGGAAATGAGTTCCTATCCATTTTAAGCATAGGTGTTTTCATCAGAATAATATCTGGGGTTTGTGCAGCAACCATAGCCACCGCTTTTGTTCCGCTGGTCGCTTGACCGACAAAAATTATATTTTGCATCGCCGCCAGCAAACGCTCTATGCGAACCCCTGCCAGCAACTCGTTATCAACGATCAGAACCTTGATCATATTCAACCCTCCATTGGTTGTGCGCGACTGAGGTTATCATACCCAAATTACTTACCGAAACATTAAGTTTTCCCTGCTGAGGTCAATGATTAGCTATAATCTACCCGCAATTTAATAACTGGACCCTGACGTCGATGAGCAATACTGACAAAACCAAAACTGAACAAGTGCAAACCCAACAGACCAATCAAGCCTGGGGTGGTCGTTTTAATGAGCCAGTGGATAAATTTGTCGCAAGGTTTACTGCATCTGTGAATTTTGACCAGCGCCTCTATCGCCAAGATATTCAGGGTTCAATCGCTCATGCAAAAATGCTTACTCAGGCTGCTGTGCTCAGCACTGATGAGCGCGATCAAATTATCAGCGGCCTGCAAGATATTGCCACTGAAATAGACAATGGCACCTTTGAATGGTCTGTGGCCCTTGAAGATGTGCATATGAATATCGAAGCTGCCCTCACTGCGCGTATCGGTGATGTGGGCAAAAAACTGCATACTGGACGCTCAAGAAATGACCAGGTAGCAACCGATATCCGCCTTTGGCTGCGTGATCAAATTGATGAGATAAAGCCGCTATTCACTAAATTGCAGCAGGGAATGATTGAGCTTGCAGCAGCCGAATCTGAGACCATCATGCCGGGCTTTACCCATTTGCAGACGGCACAGCCAGTGACATTTGGCCATCATTTATTGGCTTGGAATGAAATGCTTGAGCGCGACTTTGGCCGCCTCTGTGACTGTCGTGCGCGTCTAAATCAGAGCCCATTGGGCGCTGCCGCGCTAGCAGGTACTACTTACCCGATTAATCGTGAGTACACGGCAACTGAAATGGGCTTTGATAAACCCACAGAGAACAGTCTGGATTCGGTGAGTGATCGTGACTTTGCCATTGAGTTCTGCGCCTTTGCCAGCATGCTTATGACCCATATGTCGCGCATGTCAGAAGAGCTCGTACTCTGGACTTCGGCACAGTTTCAATTTATTGATCTGCCCGATCGCTTCTGCACTGGCTCTTCAATTATGCCGCAGAAGAAAAACCCTGACGTGCCAGAGCTGGTGCGTGGTAAAACCGGTCGAGTCACTGGCCATTTGATTTCACTGTTGACCCTAATGAAATCTCAGCCTCTGGCCTATAACAAAGATAACCAGGAAGACAAAGAGCCTCTGTTTGATACGGTCGATACTGTGCGTGACTGTTTGCGCGCCTTTGGCGATATGATCCCAGCAATCCAGAGCAATAAAGCGTCTATGTATGAAGCGGCACGAAGAGGCTTTTCTACCGCCACTGACCTCGCCGACTATCTTGTGGGCAAGGGTATTGCGTTCCGAGACTCTCATGAGATTGTCGGCAAATCAGTTGCCTATGGTGTTGCTGAGAATAAAGATTTGTCGGAGATGAGTCTTAAGGAATTACAGCAGTTCTCAGATCAAATTAGTGCGGATGTGTTTGATGTTCTAACGCTTGAGGGTTCTGTTGCCGCGCGCAATCATGTGGGTGGCACAGCACCAGTTCAGGTTAAAGCGGCTGCCTCAAGGGCTTTAGCTGTGCTAGAGACTCGTTAGAAGTCGAAGGTTACCGTCTCTGTCGACTGTGCCAGACAGGCATCAGCAAGCATGGTCGACAGCAGCTCTCCACTCACCGTGTTTTTCCACTGTCCTGCATCTAGCTTGAAATGAAATCCGCCCGAGCGCGCTGCTAACCATATTTCGCACATTGAGGGCTGGCGCGACAGGATAATCTGCGAGCCATTGATATCGCAGGTTATGGTTAGCATCCCGGCACTGTTTTCATAGTCAATATCGGCACCACTGTCATCAATGCTCTCTTCAATGGAAAACATCAGCTCGTCGGCAATTTGATTAAATTCTGCTTCGTTCATGGTGTGCCTTATAGGTAATTGGCCAATAGGCCGTTGATGACGCTATTTAATGGTCACAGGTAGTAGCCGCAAGTTTATGCCGAGCAGTATAATTGTTTGGGCGTAATCTGCCAGTACCGCTATACTTACATGTTTTTACACTGGGTTAATATGTTACCTAAACTTGTTCTCTCGAAAGCCCTGTTTATTGTTGCGCTGCTAGTCGGTCTTGCAGGTTGCGGCAATACCGGCGACTTATATCTGCCTGAAGATGCCTCCATAACGCAGGGCAACATAACTGAAAATACAGAATCCTAAAATGCACAGTACTATTTCCACTCGAAACCAGCGCTTATTTATCGAAGATATTGCGCTCGCCGATATTGCCAATGAATTTAGCACACCGTGCTATGTCTATAGCAAAGCGGCCATTAGCGCGAATTTTAGTGCCTATCAGGCTGCTCTTAAAGAGCGTGATCATCTGATTTGCTACGCCGTTAAGTCCAATTCCAATATTGCTGTTTTACAGACGTTGGCGAACTTGGGAGCGGGCTTTGATATTGTTTCGCTGGGCGAACTTGAGCGGGTACTTCTGGCTGGTGGCGACCCTGCCAAAGTCGTTTACTCTGGTGTTGCCAAAACGGCCAATGATATGCGTCGCGCATTACAAATTGGCATCCACTGTTTTAATGTGGAGTCTGAAGCGGAGCTTGTGGCACTTAACCGCACTGCCGCTGAGCTGGGTGTCAGTGCCGCAGTATCGCTGCGCGTCAATCCTGATGTGGATGCCAAAACACACCCCTATATCTCAACCGGCTTAAAAGAAAATAAATTTGGGATTGATATTAATTTAGCCCCAGCGGTCTATCAGCGTGCAGCCACCATGGCGAATATTTCCGTAGTCGGTGTGGACTGCCATATTGGCTCACAGCTTACTGAGATCCAACCATTTGTTGATGCAATGGGTAGATTACTCGTGTTGGTGGATCAGTTATCTGAGTTAGGGATCCATCTGCAGCATATAGATATCGGCGGCGGTCTGGGTGTGCGCTATCAAGACGAGGTTGCTCCATCAGCGGCAGAGTACCTGGCGGCACTTTTACTCCAACTTGAGGGACGCCACGAAACCCTGGTGCTGGAACCGGGTCGTTCAATTACCGCAAATGCTGGTGTACTGCTAACCCAGGTCGAATATTTAAAGAGTAATGGCGAGAAAAATTTTGCCATTGTTGATGCGGCTATGAACGATATGCTGCGCCCAGCGCTCTACCAAGCCTGGATGGATATTCAACCGGTCACGGACAGCGATGTAGAAACAAAAACCTACGATGTCGTTGGACCTGTCTGTGAAACTGGAGATTTTTTAGGCAAAGATAGGTCACTGGCGATTGCCGAAGGCGACTGCCTATGTGTTTTCTCCGCCGGTGCTTACGGATTTGTGATGAGCTCAAATTACAATACTCGACCTCGAGCGGCAGAAATTATGGTCGATGGCGATCAGACGCATCTGGTGCGTGCCCGAGAAACAATTGAGGATCTGGTTAGAGGCGAGCAGCTTCTACCCAGCCAGTAACGGCCTCAATGATATGTTGATGAAATTCACCAAAATGCATGGCCTGGGTAATGACTTTGTTGTTATTGATGCCGTAACGCAAAATGTGCGTGTCACTGCGTCGATGGCTCGACGTCTGGCAAATCGTACTCTGGGTATTGGTTGTGACCAAATTTTGGTAGTGGAACCACCCTCCGACCCAAATATTGATTTTAATTACCGAATCTTTAACCAAGATGGCGGTGAAGTTGAGCAATGCGGTAATGGCGCACGCTGCCTCGCGCGCTTTGTAAAAGATCGCCGTCTCACGGGCAAAAGCGCGATTCGAGTAAAAACCATGAATCGAATCATGGAGCTGCAAATTACTGCCGACCATTCAGTGTCTGTGGATATGGGTGTTCCCGTATTAGCACCGGCGGATATTCCCTTTCAGGCAGATCAGCCGGCTAGTCTCTACGATATTGAGATTGCGGACAGGGATTATCAAATCGCTGCCATCTCAATGGGCAATCCACATGCGGTTTTGCGGGTTGATGATGTGCAGACTGCGCCAGTCAATGAACTGGGGCCGCAGTTGGAATGCCATGGACGATTTCCAAATCGGGTCAATGTAGGCTTTATGCAGATACTGAATCGCCAGCAGATTAATCTGAGGGTATTTGAGCGCGGTGCCGGTGAAACTCAAGCCTGTGGCTCTGGTGCCTGCGCCGCCGCAGTGGCAGCTATGCAGCAGGGACTGGTAGACTCATCTGTAACTGTTCACCTAACTGGTGGCGATTTAACTATTGAATGGCAGGGAGAGGGTCAGCCGTTAATCATGGCTGGACCTGCCGTTACCGTTTTCCATGGACGTATAAGAATATGAGTGAAGAAAAGCAAATTGATACAACAGAGCAGTTAGTGCGAGATTTTTTGCAGGACAATCCAACCTTTCTTGATAAGAACCCGGATATTCTCGAAAGCCTTACCCTGCCCCATAACGCAGGTAATGCTGTATCTCTGGTTGAACGTCAGGTGGGTGTAATGCGCGATCGCAACAAGGAAATGCGCAATCGTCTGGACAATATGCTTGAAACTGCTCATGACAATGATCTGCTATTTGAAAAAACGAAACGCCTTGTGCTTAACCTGCTGGAAGCGAAGAACCTCCCCGCGCTGGTTGAGACAGTTTATGACAGCCTCGGCAAAGACTTTGCGATTGATTTTTACAGCCTGACATTACTCGAAGATGAAAAGCAGCTTCCATCTACCATGGCACGAGTTGCCAGTATAGAAAAAGCTAACGAAAAGGTTGGCACGCTACTCAACTCTAATCGCGCTGTGTGCGGGGTATTGCGCGAAGATGAGATGACATTCCTATTCGGCGAAAAAGGCTTACAGGTGGGCTCGGTGGCCGCTGTGCCGCTGCGCTTTAACAATGTCTATGGAATTTTGGCCGTGGGTAATAGCGACCCTAATTTTTATAAAAGTAGTATGGGCACGTTATTCTTAAGCTACATAGCGGAAGTGCTGAATAGAATTCTGCCAGAGTATCTTAAGTAAAAAAATTAGCCCCGGCCTCTATTGCATCGCGCCTAAATTTGCCAACCTCTACTGTTTAGATCGCGGCTTTGTCTTTTTACCAGCCCCTTTTTTCGCCGTTGCGGCATTGCTTGAGCCCGCTCTGGTTTTGCTTAGGCCTGGCTTACGCTTCTTGGCGCCAACCTTTTTCTTGCCCGCCGCTGCGGTCTTCTTGCCCTGCTTACCTCGACTCTTGCGTTTTCTCTCGTGCTCTGCAGCCATCTCTTTGGCAGCGGGAGAAGGCTTAATCTTTCTCGGGCTCTTTGCGTTGTCACCGTCATTGGTCTCAGCCTTGCCTGTTTCAACCAATTCAAAATCAATTTTGCGTTCTTCCAGATTAACGCGGACCACTTTCACACTAAGCTTTTGCCCCAAACGGAATATCCGACCAGCGCGTTCGCCGACCATACGATGCTGAGACGCCTCATGGTAGTAGTAGTCTTTTGGCAGGCCGGTAACATGAATCAAGCCTTCGACATAGAGATCATCAAGCATAACGAACAGGCCAAACCCAGTAACAGCACTGACCACACCGGTATACTGCTCGCCCACCCTGTCCATCAGGTATTCGCACTTTAACCAATTTACGACATCACGAGTGGCCTCATCGGCGCGCCGCTCTGTCACCGACAGATGCTCACCAACATTATCTAAACGCTCAGTTTCATAGGGATAGATAGTCCGCGCTGCTAATATGCCTGCTCCTTCGACGCGCTGAACATGGGATATTTTCTTCTTGCTTCTTATCAGGCTGCGAATCGCCCGATGAACCAACAAATCGGCATAGCGACGAATGGGGGACGTAAAATGAGTGTAAGCTTCAAATGCCAAGCCAAAGTGACCTAAGTTTTCTGGCTGGTAAACCGCCTGACTCATGGAGCGCAGCATAACGGTCTGGATGACTGTGGCATCGTCACGGCCTTTGACCGAGCGCAATACTCGCTGATAGTCCTCCGGTTGCGGATCGTCACCACCACCAAGCCCTATACCCAACTCTCCTAGAAAATCGCGGACCGATGACAGCCGCTCTTCGCTGGGGCCCTCATGAACTCGATACAACGCGGGAATTTTCACTTTCTCTAAAAACTCTGCCGAACAAACATTGGCGCACAGCATGCACTCTTCAATCAGGCGATGGGCCTCAGTGCGGTCAACGGGAATAATTTGACTAATCTTGCGCTGTCCATCAAACAGGATACGAGTTTCTTTGGTATCAAAATCAATTGCACCGCGCTTAGCACGACGACGGTGGAGCACTTTATACATATCATGCAATGCATCGACCTGAGGCAGAATTGATGCAAATTGCTTACGGATACCTGAGTCATTACCTTTGTCCTTCTCGGCAATAATATGCGCCACCTGAGTATAGGTCATACGCGCATGGGAATGCATAACTGCCTCAGAAAACTGGTAGCGAGTGATATCACCCTCAGCGCTGACTTGCATCTCACAGACCATACAGAGACGATCTTCAGCTGGATTTAAAGAGCAGAGCCCATTGGAGAGTTTCTCCGGCAGCATGGGCACCACATGATTGGGGAAGTACACTGAATTACCACGCTCAAAGGCTTCTTTATCCAGCGCCGAGCCAACGCCAACGTAGTGAGAAACATCGGCAATAGCGACCGTCAGAGTCCAGCCACCGCGAGGTTTGGGATAACAGTGCACCGCATCATCAAAGTCTCGAGCATCTTCTCCATCAATGGTGATTAAAGGTGTTTTTCTTAAATCAATGCGAAATCCGGGATCCTGAACCTCATCAGGGATTGCGTCAGTCTCGATAACAACCTCATCATTCCATACATGGGGAATACCGTAGTTGCGAATGGACATTTCAACTTCTAATCCAGGATCCAAATGCTCGCCCAATACTTCTGTGATATGCCCTACTGGCAGACTATTGCGCGAAGGCGGCTCAATAATATCCACTACCACTATCTGACCTGTCTTAGCCTCACCCTGTCTATCAGCAGGAATAAGGATATCCTGACTAATACGTGGATTATCTGCCCGCACAAAGTTAATCCCACTCTCACGGTAATAGCGTCCAACAATCTGTACTGTATTGCGTTCAACCACATCTACAAGACTGCCTTCTGGTCGACCACGTCGATCCCAACCGGCAATTCGTACCAATACGATATCTCCGTCAAATACACGGCGCATTTGCGAACTGGAAAGATAAATATCCTGACCATCAGAGTCCACCGGATGCACAAACCCGTAACCTTCGGGATGACCAATCACTCGACCTTTAACTAAATTAAGCTTATCCAAAGTCCCGTAACCACCGCGACGATTGCGCGCCACCTGACCATCGCGCTCCATGGCACGCAAGCGTCGGCGCATTGCCTCAACCTGCTCTTCATCATTGAGATTAAGGGCGACACAAATTTCTTCATGAGTTACAGGACCAGCGCTTTCGCGCAGGTAATCGAGAACGAATTCACGACTGGGGACCGGACGATCATAGTTGGCCGCTTCTCGAGAAGCGAATGGGTCAGAGATCTTGCTTTTTTTAGACATAATTTGTTCTTGGCTGAGCGCCTGATAAATAATTAACTGCTTGTGCTCGGTAGTCTATGTCTTATATGACGGTGAGTAAAAGAAATTCGCGTAAAAGGTTATGAGCCCTGCCGGATGGCTAGGAAGCTAAATAATCACTAGACAACGATTTAAACAGACATAAAAAAGCCTCGAATAAACGAGGCTTAAATAAAACCGGATGGAATAATATTAAAATCTATCGCTAAACCGTCATATCTATTGTGCTATTGCTCACAAAGAGGGGTTGACCCGCGCCGTCCGTGGCGCACAACGTCCTAGTCGTCTGTACTGCACAACTGGTAGCAAACGAAAAAAAGTAACTGAGCAAGCACCTATCCTTTGAAGTTAACTCCCTGTCAACCGCTCTCTATAAACTGTCTATCAGCACGATCTTTCTTACAGCAGTGTAGGTCTGTGTATTTTTACCAGCAAAGTCCCTGTTACGGCATCATGCCAAGGGGTCAACGTACGTTTAAGGTAAGATAGTAGGGAGTCAAAAGAAACTACTCTAACGAGTTAATACTAAAGTATTAGTTACCATGCCAATCCTAAAGCACATCAGCTCTGACTAGAATCTGGCACTAGATACTCTTCGATATGTCGACGGATTCGCTGGACTTTCTCAATATTCTCTTCTGCACCTAACCCGCCATAGGCCACTCTAAACTTTAGCACCTGCTCTCTCAGCTCAGTCATACCATAGAGCCCACTAAGCCCCATAAGGTCATGAATAATTTGGCGCTGGCTACTATTTTCCCCTGATCGCAACTGCAGATCCAATTTATCAAGATTCTCATACAGTGCCGCCTTCAGTTCTTCGACAGGTACCACTGAAGCTAAGAGCCCTCCGCCAGAGTTTTCGCTGATTTGATTCATGTCATTTAGCGAACTGAGAATACTATTAACCAGCTTTACTTCGTCCACTGGCTTGGATTGAATACTGACAGCACCTGCGGTCAGCATGCGCTGTTGCTCCATTTGCGTTATATCAGCGGTTAAACCAATGATTGGCGGGCTTTCGCCAGACTGCTGCATAATCGTCTCACAGGCAGTGACACCATCGACAACAGGCATATGAATATCCATTAGCACCGCGTCCACATGAAGATCACCTGCAATCTCAATCGCTTCAAGACCGTTATTAGCTAACAGGCAATCAGCACCATAGCCGCGCAGTAGCTTGACAATTAATTTCTGATTAAAGGGGTTATCTTCCGCCAATAAAATAGTTAATCCAGAAAGCACTTTCTCAGCAAGCACCCCATGACCATTTTCTATCGGCGATAAGGCATTTACTTCAAAAAGTCGGCAGGTAAAGCTAACCACAGTACCTCTGCCTATTTCGCTCTCGATCTTGATGTCACCATCCATGGCCTGAGCTAGGCGCTTGCTTATTGAGAGCCCTAGACCAGTGCCGCCGAAGCGACGATTAATCGACGTATCTTCCTGTGCAAAGGGATCAAACAAAGAAGCTATTTTGTCTGACGCTATGCCTTTACCAGAGTCTGATACGGCACATTCGAGAACTACATGGTCACCATCACTCGGCTGGCACTTAATATCAACTACAACAACCCCGCTATCAGTAAACTTAATCGCGTTACTAACCAGGTTGCTAACAATCTGCGCTAGGCGCACAGGATCGCCACTCAGCTGCCTCGGCACATCATCGGCAATATTGCAGGTTAACGAGAGATTTTTTTCGTCCGCGCGAGGACGATGAATTGCGACTAAGTCAGTAAACCAATGATCCATATCAAAGTTTATTGTTTCCAGAGTAAAGCCACCCAAATGAGCTTTGGAGAACTCCAAAATATCATCAATCATGGTGAGTAACATGGTTGAAGAAATATCAATTACCCGCAGATGCTCCTGCCGTTTATCAGAGCCCTCCTCTTTAGCAAGCAGCCTAGAAAACCCAATCACAGCCGTTAATGGGGTGCGCAATTCATGGCTCATCCTAGCCAAAAACTGATCCTGGGCCTCCATGGCTTCTTCAAGCTCTATCAAGGTGATCTGCAACTGTGCCGTGGCACGTGCTATTTCACTTTGCATGCGCACATTGGACTCCCTGACACTGGTCGCAAGCTGGTTAATACCATGGGCTAGCTTGCGAACTTCCATTGGGCCATCTTCTGGCGCTAGCGAATCAAGCCCACCAGCCTCCATAAGCTCAACAGTCTCAGTCAAACTCTCTACTGGCCGCGAAATACTGCGACCAATTCGCATCGACAGCCATGCGGCGATTAATAAACTCAAGGTAGTAACAACCAGAGCACCAAAAATTGCCTCTCGCTGTTCTTGTAGCAATATCTTATCCGTCAGCTCCACAATCACCCAACCCAAGGATTCGGCCTCGGGCTGAGCGAACTCGTCATAATCCATTATTGGGATATCATTTATTGTGATAGGGGCGTAAAAATACCAGTGATCACCAGTATAAAATGGCAGACCTGAATCCAATGCATCAGGTATACGCTGAGCTGATAAACTCACTCCGCCGATGCGAACCGTACTTTTATCAATCTCATTGTAAAAGATAATGCCAGATACCGATGGAATATCGAGAACCGAGTAGCCCAATGTTTCAAGCATAGCCTTGTTGCCAGAGAATAAGGCAAACTCTGCATTAGAGGCCGTTTGATTTACAGCTATCCGGCCTGTCTCCTTTAGATTACTGAGTAACACCGTTCGCTGACTGGTAATTATGTACCAACCCAAGACCAAACTTAATAAGGTGAGTGGTATCAATGTTGTCAGTAGAAGTCGAGCATGGATATTTGCTAGTTTTCGATTATCTCTCATCCTTAATCAGCCTCTAGCGCAGCGCGATAAAATTGTTCGTTTTGTAAAACGATATTCAAATTACTGGCCACTGAAGAATTAAATCCAATAGAAAAATAGGCAGCAGCATGAGAACCCCCAGCATCACCATTAAACCCATTTACAATAAATTCAGCTGTTTGCTGAGCGATGTTTTCAACTGAAGAATAAATAGCGGCAAGTGCACCAGCATCCAGATAAGTTTTTGAGTAGGCAATCACTGGAACTTTGTGTCTATAACTAAGCTCCAAAATCCACTTTGCGGTGGCAATATTAACTAACCGACTGTCCGGCACCGGTATAAAAACATCACTGTTTTTAATTATCGGCTCCAGTATATGAATTGGATTATCCTCCAATTCTATATTAACCATATTGGGTACTAAGCTAGCGTCTGTTACAGACTGAGACAAATCATATTGTCTTTGCTTAGATGAAGGCCCAGTCATTACTCCGGCAATTTTCGCCTCGGGCAGTATCAATTTCGCCAATTTGATACTCCGCTGGAAGGGTTGATCGAGACAGATAGCAGAGACTCTAGCCACATATGCTTGCGCATTAGAGCCATAATATTTTTTGGTCAGTAAATTAAAGGCGCTATCGGTTATTAAGACAGAGAGTACTGGCTGTGCCGGTTTTGATTTCATCACGGTTTCAGAGGCAATGGCTCCGACAGTCACGATAAAATCTGGCTTAAAACTTAGATTACTACTCGCAAAGTTTTTTTCTACATCAGTAACAAATTCATAGGCGGCCTTTGCTTGGCCATGCAAATTGCGCTGCACCAATTTAGTGATATCAGTATAAACAGCGGCCTGCTTACTGATAACAAATAGGACACGACTTTGCTTGGTATCATTAGGTGTAGCACTAACTATAGGTATGGCTAAAAAACATACAACAATCACTAAAGTCTGAGTTTTAATCAAGCATTGAAACTTAGAGAGGATCGCTGCATATAACATTTTAGAAACAGCCAAGCACAGCATTTAGGTAACTGATAAATTTCATGGCTTACGGAAAACCTATATCAAAACCAATAACATACCGCGTCTTAAAGGCATTAATTTCATAGAACTCAAAATAATTCTCGCCTGCATTTTGCACGGTGAAAGATATCTCAATATCTGAGTTATTTAAATTGAGTTTTTTAGCGGCCTTCAGGTCAATGCGGGTGTATTTTTCCAGTTTATGACCCTCCGGATGTTCCATCCCAGACTTATAATTAATCATGGTACTCAGACTTAACCCGTCATCGGTGACATAGTTGATCAGCATGCCAGCACTGTGCCCCGGCGTAGATTTCTCAAGGCCGCGGTACTCAACGACCGGAGTACTCCGATAAAGCCCCTGACCAGTAGATTTTACATAGCTATAGTTAGTATTAACTAGAAAGTTATTATTGGGTCGATACTGTGCCTGCCACTCAGCACCTTCAATATCGATACTAGCTGAATTGTCACGGATATTTATTTGACCATCAACATCGGCGAACTGTTCTCGACGCTCATCAATAACATCTCGCAATTGTTCGCAAAAAATCCGTAAATCAATGGAGAGATTAGCTTGAGTAAAAGAACCCATATAACCAATTTCTGAGCTTGTTAGCTTTTCACGACTGATGTCCGGATCGGATATAATGCTGCCGTCTACAATCATATTCTCGTCATAGCGAATATAGGTTGCCTGATTACTTTCAAGCAGCGTTGGCGCACGATAGCCACGATTAAATGCCAGCCTTAACGTTTGATTATCAGTCAACTTAAAGTTACTCGCGATACGATAAGAGCCAAACGTTTCTGTATCATCATGCTCACCGATCACACCACCATTGAGTACGATGCGATCATTCGCAGTCCATTCAACATTGGCATAGGCCCGATAGGAACTCTCGCTAACAGCCCCCAGCCTATCAAATAAATCCTCGCTCTCAACACGGTCGTACCTTAGTCCAATACCCGAAACCGCACGGAAATCATCCCATTGATTAAATAGTGTTCTGAATTCTGCATCCCACCTTTCCGACTGACCATGATTCTCACCATCTATAACCAGTTTATCCGGAAGTTGTAAAAGTGCTGTTTTGGTGGGGCTATCAGGTAGTCTTGCTAGCCCCTCATGAAAACCAAGCGGTTGTGGGTAGTCCGCAACCTCTATTAAATTGTGGTAAGCAATAAATTGGTATTTATTGCCTTTATCCGTTAGATGATCCCACTGTAGATGCTGGTATTGATAGTCTGCTTTACGCGGAAACGAGTCGCGTTCCCCGACACCTATATTACTGTTACTCAATCCTAATTTAATTTCTACGCTATCGCTGGCTGAGGGCGTCCACAGTCCTTTAAAGGACAAAGTAACTATCTCTGCGCCATCGTCGAGAGTGAGATTTTCAAAATCATCAAACCCTTCATTACTTTGGTAACTCAGTCTGGTGCGATAATTTAGTTCGCCCGCTGATCCAGCGTAACTTAATGAGCCATTGCGAATGTGATTGCCGCCCGCCTTACCTTGAAGGTTCCAACCACTATCAATGAGTGGCGAGCGGGTAATGATGTTGATAGACGCCAGAAAAGCATTACTGCCATCGGCAGGGGCATTGGCACCACGAACAACCTCAATATGATCGATATCAGCCAGATCGACGTCCAATATCGTCCATAGAACCGATGAGAACAGCGATTCATAAACGGAGCGACCATCAATTTTCACTTCAAGTCGGCGGGGATAGGTATTGCCCAACGCATGGTAAGTTACCCCGGGCCTATTGGCATTGACGAAGTAGGTCTGTAAACCTGGCACCATACGCAGTAAATCAACCACATCCACTGCTGGGGAAGCATCGATCATACGCCGATCAATAATGGTCACCGAGGCTGGTGTCTGTGGCAGAGTCTGATCCATATGGGTAACACTATTGACCCGCTGAATTTCTGCCAGCAGATCATCCTCAGTTACCATAGAATCACCTAGGGCAGTTGCAGATATCACCAGCGTCGCTGGGCAAAGCAATAGAGGGGTATTTTTTTTTATAATTTTAAAGGCCATCTTTTACCTTTTTAAATCATTTACCGATATTTCGGGTAAGGCTATCTATTGGATTCAGAGGTCTCAGATAAGCCTAATTTTTGCCCCAAAATACCAGCCTGAGTGCGATTACTTAAACCCAGCGCTCTTAACATAGCACTGACATGAACTTTTACTGTGTTTTCAGAAAGATCGAGTTCACGAGCAATTTGTTTATTGGATCGTCCCTGGGTAATACAGAGTAAAATATCCATCTGCCGCTGTGTCACTAGGCCGGCAATAATCTCAATATCAGCACCAGCATCAACTTCGTCCATGACTCTAGCAACTTCTGGCATTGATTCTACAAGAGATGCAGGAACATACCGCTCCCCCTTCAAGGCCATAGATATAGCTTCAAACAGCGCATCTTTAGGTGCAGATTTAGTCACAAATCCCGCGGCACCAAAGTCGAGACATTTACGAATATGAGCAGGGTTTTCTGACGCCGACAGCACTATTATGGGGAGTTTGGGATAGCTCTCACCGAGCATCTCAATAAAGTTAAAACCACCCGCACCACCGGGCATAAAAAGATCGACGATCGCAAGATCAATAGTGTTTTGGGCGAGAATACTTAAAGCAGTGTCACCGTGGTCAGTGGTGGTAACTTCAATGTTGTCAAACTCTTCGCTTAGTGTCGCTTTTAGACCAACACAAACGAAAGCATGATCATCTACGATGAGAACGTGCATGTTTCATTCCTTGTGTTCACTTCCGTATGGGAGATTCATACTAGCCGTCCTTGCCTGATGAAATACTAGTTTGCCCCTTTATCTAGCAACAAACAATAGGCTGACTTCCACCAAATCTTAAAGACATACACTACGCTTGGTTTAAACCATTAGATAGGCCTATCGGATAGACCTTTTAGAGAGCCTTGCGGAAACGCCTGATTTAACTAGCGCCCAGGCATAGGTATCCACAAAATATAGCTGACAGTAGCAACCTGCTAAAGCTGGGAAAACCAAAGATAGAGCCTTTGAGCGCAGTCAAGAAGCCAAACAAAGCCTGCGGCATAAAGAACTCTTAGCGGAAAAAAGCTCTTGGCAAAATAGAGCCCGCAGCTATAAAAACAGCAGGCTATAAAAAAGGCGACCCATTGGGTCGCCTTCTTCGATACTGAATGAACAACCTATGGTTGCTTAGCCCAGCTTCTCTTTGATACGTGCAGATCGACCTGAACGCTCGCGCAAGTAGTACAGCTTGGCACGACGAACAGCACCGCGACGTTTAACTTCAATGCTATCAACTAATGGGCTATAAGTTTGGAAGGTACGCTCTACGCCAATACCATTGGATATTTTGCGTACAGTGAATGCAGAGTTCAGTTGGCGGTTGCGCTTGGCCAGAACCACACCTTCAAAGGCCTGAAGACGCTCACGAGTACCCTCTTTTACCTTAACCTGCACAACCACGGTATCACCGGGGCTAAAATCAGGAATTTCTTTACTCATCTGCTCTTTTTCAAGTGCAGCGATGATAGATACTTTGTTAGACATTTCTTGCTCCTCAATTTTCATTGGTTGGTGGCACTGCCACCTGATTTAGAGCTCTGTACAGAGAGGATAAGTTATCCTTGCTTATCATCTGCCAGCGCAGCACTCACTTCCTTGAGTAATGCCTGTTGCTCTTTATTGAGTTCCAGGCGGTCCAGTATATCTGGTCTTCGTTGCTGGGTTCGCACTAACGACTGCTGCAAACGCCAACGCCTTATTCTTTCATGGTCACCGGAGAGTAAAACCTCTGGCACCTGCTGCCCATCTTGTTGCTCTGGCCGCGTGTAGTGCGGGCAGTCCAATAGGCCATTGGCAAATGAATCCTGATCTGCTGAGTCCTGATGGCCCAATGCTCCGGGTATCTGGCGTATCAGTGCGTCAATCAGCACCATTGCTGGAAGTTCTCCACCACTGAGAACATAGTCACCTATGGACCATTCCTCATCGACTTCCATCTGAATCAATCTTTCGTCGATACCTTCGTAGCGACCGGCAATCAAAATCAACGATTGCTGTGAGGCGAAACCATTTACTGCTACCTGGTTTAACACCTTGCCCTGGGGGGATAAATACACCACCAATGGGTTTTTATCTGTCCATTCTCTGGCAGCTGATATCGCCCTGCGCAGAGGTTCGATCATCATCACCATACCTGGGCCACCCCCGTAGGGTCTGGCATCAACCGTCTGATGACGGTCTTCGGTAAAATCTCTTGGGTTGTAGCTGGCTATTTCCAGCAACCCTCCTTTCACAGCCCGGCTACTTATGCCGTAGTCGGTTACCGCTGCAAACATTTCCGGAAACAGGGTAATCAATGCAATCTTCATTCATTCCACCTCTGCTGCCTAACTGTGGCCCGAACTGACGCTTAAAACTCTGGATCCCAGATCACATCGATCGTTTGAGTGGCCATATCGATCTTGGTAACAAACTGATCAACATAGGGGATTAACCGCTCTTCCCTATCAATACTGTCTGTATCTCCTGCGATCACCAGCACATCATTAGCGCCGGTCTCTAACAGAGATTTCACCACACCGAGCCGTACCTTTCGGTCTTCAAAGTGGCTAACGACTGCAAGCCCTTCTAGCTGATGCCAATAGAACTCTTCGCGATTTAATTCGGGAAGCTGGCTTTTATCAACGCAGATGTCCTGATTACACCAGGTACGGGCAATATCTCTATCGTCTACACCTTTGATATGCACTACCAGACCATCAGCATGGCGCTTCCAGTCATCAACAACAATCTGCTGCGGGCCGGTTGCACTGTCTATCCACCAGGGCTGGTAGTCGAACAATGTCTCTATCTGTTCTGTATACGAGAACACTTTTACCCATCCGCGTACACCAAACACTGTTGTTATACGGCCTACAACCAGTGTTTCCGTACTATTTTGAGCGCTACTCACAGCTGCAGTACCTAATTAGGCTGCTAGCTTGGCAGCCTCTTTCAATAATGCAGAAACACGATCACTAATCTGTGCGCCTTGACCCTGCCAGTATGTGGCACGCTCAAGATCTACACGCAGACGCTCTTCAGCACCGCGGGCAACCGGGTTAAAAAAGCCGATACGCTCAATGTATCGAGCATCACGTGCATTACGCGAGTCAGAAACTGTGATGTGGTAAAAGGGACGCTTTTTTGCGCCGCCACGAGCCAATCTAATTGTTACCATTTACTGAAATCCTGTGTTCAAGCGGCATTATCGCCAAACTTGATGCTTATTTAAGTACCTAATCATGTGCCACGCAAAAATCGCGGGACCCCCGCGAAAGGCGCGGTATATTACGTTAAAAGGAAATGAAAGGAAACCACTTTAAGGGAAAATAAGTCGCTTTTATCTCACTGTATTTAATGTAAAAAAGCCTGTAAGAACAGGCCGTTAGCCAGAGCCTAGCGGCGCGGGAACATGCCGGGCGGCAAACCACCCCCAGAAGGCGCCATACCACCCAAGCCACGCATCATATTTTGCATGCCTTTGCCCTTCATTTTTTTCATCATCTTGCCCATTTGCTTGTGCTGCTTAAGCAGGCGGTTAAGATCCTGAATGCTGGTGCCAGAGCCAACGGTGATACGTCGTTTACGCGAGCCATTAAGAATATCCGGATTGCGGCGCTCTTTTGGCGTCATGGAGTCAATAATGCACTCCATGCGGGTAAATTGACCGGTCATATCAGGCTGCTGCGCCATTTGCGCCATATTGCCCATACCCGGCAGCTTGTCCATCATACCTGCCATGCCGCCCATATTTTTCATTTGCTGAAGCTGGTCACGCAGATCTTCAAGGTCAAAACCCTTGCCCTTAGCGACTTTCTGGGCCAGTTTCTCGGCTTTCTTCTTATCAACTTTGCGCTCAACGTCTTCAATAAGGCTGAGTACATCACCCATACCCAATATGCGTGACGCAATACGCTCGGGATGGAACGGCTCAAGCGCATCCACTTTTTCGCCTACACCGAGGAATTTAATCGGCTTACCGGTAATATGTCTGACAGACAGTGCGGCACCACCACGCGCATCACCATCAACCTTGGTTAATATCACACCAGTCAGTGGCAGCGCTTCGTTAAAAGCTTTGGCGGTGTTTACGGCGTCCTGACCAATCATGGCGTCGATCACAAATAAGGTTTCAACCGGATTGGCTGCCTTATGGACATCTTTGATCTCAGCCATCATCTGATCATCGATAGCTAAACGGCCTGCGGTATCAACAATCAATACATCGGCAAAACTGGTTTTGGCCGCGGCAATGGCAGATTTAACAATTGCCACTGGTTTCTCACTTGGATCACTGGGGAAAAACTCAGCGCCAACTTCACCGGCTAGGGTTTTAAGCTGTTCTATGGCGGCTGGGCGATAAACATCCGCAGAGACCACCATAACTTTTTTCTTTTCGCGCTCGCTCAGATAACGAGATAGCTTGGCCACGGAGGTAGTTTTACCCGCTCCCTGCAAACCAGCCATCAAAATAATTGCCGGTGGCTGCTGGGCCAGGTTAAGGGACTCATTTTTCTCCCCCATCACGCTCTCTAGCTCGGCCTGAACGATCTTTAGGAACTGCTGACCCGGATTGAGACTGCTGTTAACTTCTTTACCCAGCGCGCGCTCTTTTACCAGTTCGACAAAGTCTTTGACGACCGGCAACGCAACATCGGCTTCCAGCAGCGCCATACGGACTTCGCGCAGCGTTTCTTCGATATTTTTTTCACTGAGGCTGGCTTTTCCAGAGATTTTTTTCAGACTCTGGGAGAGGCGATCACTTAAATTTTCAAACATGGCCATGCAGATAACTTCCAGCGGTTCATTTTAGAGCGTCATTATAGCAATAATTTTGCCCTGCTCTTCACCCTGTGCCCTGAATATGCCACACTCTATGGAAATATTTAGCGAATTTTTCTAATGACAGGCTCAATGCTGGGTTTTGCTGCAATTGCCGCTTATGCGTATGGACTGGTTTACCACCTGCTGCAGCTGCGTAACGACCCTCACTTTAATCCAATCTTATTGCAGGTAATCACCGGCATTGGGATCAGTCTGCACGCACTGGCAATTTCGGGGCTGCTACTGATCGAAGGCGGCTTGGATTTAAGTCTGTTTAAGATACTTGCCCTGCTGGCCCTGGTGATAAATATTTTGGTGTTTGTCAGCGGCCTCAAGAAACCGCTGCACAGCCTTTATTTGGTGTTACTGCCCGTCTCTGCGCTATGTTTACTGGCAGCTCTAACTAATCCCAGCACCAAGCCACCTGCATTGATGTCTGCGCCGATTCAAGCCCATGTTCTGATATCTATCCTCGCCTATAGTCTGCTGGCCATAGCGGCGTTACAGGCGCTTTTGGCCGGCTATCAAGACTGGCAACTGAAGCATAAGCACCAGAATATTTTGATGCGTACCCTGCCACCAGTTCAAACCATGGAAATACTGCTGTTTGAGTTAATTTGGGCTGGAGAAATTCTACTGACGCTCTCTTTAGTCAGTGGCTTTTTGTTCTTTGATGACCTGTTTGCCCAACATCTAGTGCACAAGGTAGCCTTTAGTCTCGTCGCCTGGTTTGTCTATGCCATTCTCCTCTGGGGTCGCCACAGTCGCGGCTGGCGTGGCAACAAAGCGATTCGCTGGACATGGGGCGGCTTTATCGCCATCTTACTTGGCTATATTGGTAGCAAGGTGGTTATGGAATTTATCTTTATCCAGTAACAAAACCCTATTGCTAAAGCGGGCAAACTACTTCAACATAATCGTCCGAAATTTTTGAGGCTCCTATCCTTGGACGGTTCCCACCCTTGGGTGTTGTGGTTAACACTCGTAGCACTATTAGCTGTATCCGCATTTTTCTCTGGCTCCGAAACCGGCATGATGTCTTTAAACCGATATCGGCTGCGGCACCAGCGTAAAAAAAGCTCTGGCGCACGCCGGGCAGCGAAATTACTGGCCATGCCAGATCGGCTTATCGGTCTGATTCTGATTGGCAACAATGCAGTCAATATACTGGCAGCAATTATTGCCAATATGCTAGCTATCATTTATGTCGGTGAAGCTGCCGCGCCCTGGGTAGCTACTGCTTCCCTGACAATCATGGTGCTGGTGTTCTCTGAAGTCACACCAAAGACCATTGCCGCACAGAACCCAGAGTGGTTTGCCTTTAAGGCCAGCCATATCTTAAAACCCATGCTGCAACTGCTGACACCACTGGTGTGGGCAGTCAATAGACTGACCAATGCCCTTATCTCTCTACTCGGCTTTGATCCCAATAAGGATCGCGATGATGCCTTAGATAATGAAGAGCTTAAATCTTTGGTGGATATCTCTGGGCACAAGCTTTCAGAGGGCAAACAGGGCATGTTGAAAGCGATTCTCGATCTAGAGAATGTCACCGTCGAAGATATAATGATTCCCCGCAACGAAGTTAAGGGGCTGGATCTAGAGGATAATATTGATGACCTGATGAATAATATTCTGTCTTCCGAATATACCCGTCAGCCACTCTATGAAGGCGATATCAACAATATCGTCGGCATCTTCCACGCCCGTAAAGCCAATCACCTGCTGCGCTCAGATACAGTGACCCACAACGCAATTAAGCGCTTTGCCGAGGAGGCCTACTTTATTCCTGAAAGTACCACCTTAACCACTCAGCTGCTCAACTTTAAAGAGACACGCAAGCGTTTTGCCGTGGTGGTCGATGAATATGGTGAAGTTCAAGGTTTAGTAACCTTGGAAGATATTCTGGAAGAGATCGTCGGTGACTTTACCACCAATACGGCTGATGATATTGATGAAGTGATTGCACGCAAAGATGGCAGCTATGTCATCGATGGCGCTGCCACAGTCCGCGAAATCAATAAAGCGACTGGCTGGGAGTTACCAACAGACGGCCCTAAAACATTGAATGGCCTCGCACTCGAACAACTTGAGAGCATTCCAGATGGCAATGTTAGCTTTATGGTGGGTGGTTATAGGTTTGAGACTGAGGAAATCAACGGCACCATGATTAAGAAAGTGGCGGTTACTTGCCTTAAACCGAAAAAGGCGCCGGAGGAATAACCCTTAAGCCATATCTAGTAGAAAGGGTTGTTTTGTCGTGCTCTCTCACCACAGAGTACTAGAACATCAAGTCGCTGATAGTCATCTAGAACGCTCCATTCCCGAATCTCTTCTCTAGTTCTAAAGCAACCAATACAGGTGTCTTCGTCATTCAATGAGCAAATAGAGTTGCAGGGCGAGGCTACCGGCTTATCAGACATTAGCGCACAACCTCTACCAAATCAGTGGTCATTTTATGAGCTTTATGAACATAGTGGGCGGCTGAACCCAGCAAGAACTGCCTGGTCTGCTCATCAGTCTCACGGATGACCTTTCCGGGAGAGCCAACGACCATGGATCCATCGGGGATCACGGCTCCGGCTTTAACTAGCGCATTGGCGCCGATAATGCAGTCACTGCCTACTTTTGCGCCATCGAGAAGAACCGCATTAATACCCACCAATGTACGATCTCCCACTTCTAAGCAATGAATCATAGCATTGTGGCCAACAGTTACATCTTCGCCAATCTTTAGTGGCTGGCCAGCATCGCAGTGAAGCACCGCGCCATCTTGAATATTGCTGCGCGCGCCCACCTCGATAACATCAAAGTCTCCGCGAATCACAGCATTAAACCAGACGCTGGACTGCTCTTTGAGCACGACCTTGCCCATAACATCGGCGCTGGCTGCTACAAATACTGACTCGTGGATTTCCGGGCTGTTATCACCAATTTGATAAATCATTTTTGTCCTCGTTTACGTAATTCTTCTATGCGGGAATCGCTTGGATATCTTAGCTCAACCCCAGCATTTAAGGTGGCATTCAGCATATCGACCAATACTTTCAGGGTAAATCCCCATATCTTATGTCCCTTATACGAGAGAAACGGGAAGCTGAGTGCGCCGGCGGCGTTTTTTATTTCAAAATACTGGTACTGACTGATGTCGGTAAAAATACTGATAGGTGCATCAAATATAGCCGCTATTTCAGAGGGCTCAGCCTGCAATTCAAGTGGGCCATGAACTAAACCAACAAAAGGCGTAACACACAGGTTGCGGCGTTTGGGCGAAGCCGCTGGCAACATCGCAATCGGCTCTACCAAATGGGGTGACAAGCCAATCTCTTCATATGTTTCTCGCAGTGCGGTATGTAGCAAGTTTTGATCGGTCGCGTCCCACATGCCTCCGGGAAATGCGACTTCTCCGGCATGGTTATTAAGATGCATGGCACGTTGTGTCAACACTATCTGAGGATCCGCTGGATCACCATGCAGCAGCAACAGCACAGCCGCCGTTGCGCCAGACCCTTGCGGGCCAGGCTGAGACTGATCAAGGGGAAATTTTTTTAACTGATTTTTAATCGTTTCTAGCATTTGTGCATTATACTCAGCTCTGGCCTTTTCCTGAGCTTTTCATGAAATTTTGTTCCAGCTGCGGTAATCCCGTCAGCCAAAAAATACCCGAAGACGATAATCGCGAACGCCATGTTTGTGACCATTGTGGAATGATCCATTATCAAAACCCAAAAGTCATCGCGGGTGTGCTGCCGGTCTATGGTGATCAGATACTTCTGTGCAAACGCTCTATTGAACCACGTCATGGGTTTTGGACCCTACCTGCAGGTTTTTTGGAGAATGGCGAATCCTCTTTAGAAGGGGCATTGCGAGAATGCGAGGAAGAAGCCAATGCGATGGTGATCAATCCACAACTCTATGCACTGTTCGATATCCCGCAAATTAATCAGGTCTATGTTTTTTATCGTGCCCATTTAGAGGAGCCTGTCTTTGGACCCAGCTCAGAATCCTCTGAAGTCGCACTATTTGATGAGGCCGATATTCCCTGGGCCAACCTCGCCTTCCCTGTGGTTGAGTTGGCGCTGGATTATTTTCTTCAAGACCGTATTACTGGCGAGTTTGCAGTAAAGCATGATGAGATAAAACGGCCCTGGAAAAGCCGCCGCGTTATCTCATAATGATCTCCGGCAGTTTAAAAATGTAGCTGCAGAGCCAAAAAGTAACCCTCGAAGCTAGCGTCTGCTTCAAGGTCATCGAGATCGTCCAATTCCACTAGCATTGAGCGATAACCCAGAATCAAGCCAGCATCCACTGCGGGCAGTAGGTCAAACTCGTAGGTTAGCTGTGCCGCCCAGTCAATAAGCCTAAATTTATCGATATTGGTCCAGTTGACCAATACGTGAGCTGACAGAGCTGTGATAGGTATATCGACCCCAACCTGCCCATACAGCAGCGGCCCTACTGCGTCTAATTCAATTGACTCCTGCTGAGTTGCGCCCACCAGACTTGCCTCACCATCGAAAGAACGAGCAGTAATACCAAGGTCTAGATCAATCACATTGTCCATAATTTCATAGTACAGCGTGGTGTCTGTATGGGTTAGGTCGACTGACACAGCCACCTGTTCATCAGTCACAAAGGGATTACCATTGAGGTTAGTGCCAGCGCTGACCAGCGCATTGCCATTCCACTCCATCTCACTGTGCTGCGCACGAACATTGGGCAAGATTGGTATCGGGTGCTCTATGGCAACAAATACAAACTGGTTATTTTGCTCATCGAGATTCAGGGTTGATTCAAGGTTTATATCAGTGCGCCCAATATCGCCTTCTGGGCTCGCTTTCCAGAAGCCACCACCTACATACAAGCCAATGAAGTCCGCTGAGGCCGGCAGTGTTGTGAGAGATACTGGTGTAAGAATTAATGCTGTTACGAGCATACGGCGAAGTGAAATCATAAGTCTTCCTTGAATTGTAGAATTAGCAGCCATAGTAATAATTATAGTAATAATTAACGCGCTATACTTGTGTGATAGATACTCGACATTAGCCTCAATAGGTTGGCAAAGAAGCTCTCCACAATAGCCTTTCACAGCAGACATAAAAAAACCCCGCACTCAGCAAGTACGGAGTCTTAGAACAGCAGGCTAACACTAACTAATTAAAGTGACTCAGCGTGCTCTGCCAAGTATTCAGCAACACCAGCGGTGGTGTCTTTCATACCTGCATCGCCGCGATTCCAGCCTGCAGGACAAACTTCACCATGCTCAGTGTGGAAGCTCAATGCATCAACCATACGCAACATCTCGTCAACGTTACGACCCAGCGGTAGATCATTAACTACCTGATGACGAACCATACCCTCTTCGTCAATCAGGAATGATGCGCGGAACGCAACACCGGCTTCAGGGTGTTCTACATCATAGGCGTTGCAGATTTCGTGCTTAACATCAGCGACCAGTGTGTATTTAACCTGACCAATACCACCGTCATTAATAGCGGTGTTGCGCCATGCATTGTGTGAGAACTGAGAGTCAATTGAAACACCAATTACTTCCACGCCGCGGCTTTGGAATTCTGCATAACGGTGATCAAATGCAATTAATTCTGATGGACAGACAAAGGTGAAATCCAAAGGGTAAAAGAAGATAACTGCTTTTTTGCCTTTGATGCTTTCTGCCAAGTTAAAATTTTCGACAATTTCGCCGCTTCCAGTAACTGCTGCTGCGGTAAAATCAGGTGCTGACCTGCCAACTAATACGCCCATTAGAGTGCTCCTTTGTTTCGTTGATAGAGATTTGATATTGTTTGATTATAGTCACATAACCTCCTAATACCAGCCAATAAAAAGATTTTATTGCTCTGATAGGAAGGTACTGAATATTAAAACTCGAGTTGTCGAACAACCCAGATATAGCCTGAAATCTAGCCCTCGCTGCCCGCATCATCCGCCGCTTGCTCGCCGAGTGCTTCATCGATCATTGGCTTTAACTCACCTTTTTCATGCATATCGGTAATGATATCGCAGCCGCCAATTAGCTCGCCGCCAACCCAAAGCTGGGGGAAGGTGGGCCAGTTACCATAGGCCGGCAGATTGGCGCGAATTTCCGGATTAGACAGAATATCTACATAGGCAAAACGCTGCCCACAACCCATAAGTGCTTGCACCGTGCGCGAAGAAAAACCACATTGTGGCTGATTCGGCGAGCCTTTCATGTAAAGAAGTACTGCGTTGTTTTCCACCTGATCGCGGATAGTTTCCATAATGTCCATAACGGCTATTCCTCTAAAAAGATAATATATTGCAGATGGGCGAGATTTTACCTGCTTAGGGGCTCGTAAAACACAGCCATCGCAAATTAATTTCTATTATTAGCAATCTAGCCTGCGCTATTCTCGTGTGTTGGGCATCTGACAACGGAGAAAAAGCAGGATGCTTTAGTCTGATTACTTCAGAAAATTGGCGCTTGTAGTTTTAATAGGACTTTTAGTGATTCTGTGCAGCCACACTGGGAAGCCCAAACTCCAGATCTTCCCTTTTTGAAGCATAGGCTCTGGTATTAAACCAGCCATCCCAAATAGATAGCACACTGCCTAGATTAGAAAATCTGTGTCGCTTGCTATGATGCAGTTGATGCTGAGCTGGACTGATAAAAACGCGCTCAAATCGACCAAAAGAAATCCATATATGCGAGTGTCTTAGATTTGCCGCCAGCATATTAAAAGCAAAACCAAAGGCATCGACACCGAGAACCTGCAGCCCTGTTAGCCTGCCTGAGAAAAGCCATATAAATACACCGCTTACCAAACCAAACACCAACAAGCCTCTTACAAAATACAGTATATGTTCAAGCGGGTGCACTCTAAATAATGTAAACGGTGTTAGCACTGTCGCGCTGTGATGAGTCTTATGAATGCGCCAGAGAAAATCAAAGCGGTGCATGCAGTAATGCAGAAGAAAACGGCTGAGGTCTTCGATAACGAAAAATACCGTACTAAAAAGTAGCGCAATAAAGAACCAGCTCATCTCAAGCTCAGGCGCATCACCTAGATTATCCTGAAGAAATGAGCCCACCAGAATGGTGAGCATCAAATGACTGCCAAACAGAGGCAATAACAACAAAACCCGCATGGCATTATTAAAGAACATCAAAAAATAGTCTAAAAGGCTAGATTTAGCGAACCAATACTTGCCATTAAAGAGACTTTTAAGCTGCTCCCGAGGCTGCCATTTACCCGCCTGCTTTGCGACTACATAGGAGGCGATTAACAGCGCACTTAACAGGTACAACCAGTACACACGCTTTGCTGAATCAAATACAAATTCTACCGGGGTTGTCACTAAGTCAAACAGCTGAGCTTCCACTATGGATTAAACCGATACTTCACTTCCGCTAGCACCATACGCGGGAGGTTTGGTCTCGCAGCATAGGGACGGTGAGATACTATTGCCGATTCGTCCGTTGCATTTCTAATCAACAGCTTTACATTGAAATCATTATTAACAAACCAGGTTGCTGATAGGTCAAGGGTCGCTAGGCTTTCAGTTTGCTGACCAGGGATAAGATCGCCAACTCCTGGCACTTCACGCATCTCGTGCTGATATTTGACCGCGGCATCCACAGCCCAATTATTGCTCTCAATACCCACCTGCCAGCGCCCAACATACTGCGGCACATATGGCAGCTCATCGCCTTTTTTGACGAGCTCCCATTGCGAGAACTGCGACAGGAAAGATTTTTGGAATGCGCTCTCGGTATAGGTGAAATTTAACTGTGAGTTCAGTGAAATAGTCTCCGTGAGTGCTATTTCATACTGGCTGTTGAATTCAATCCCGCCTATTTCAACCTGCCCACCGTTAAACTCATCGCCGACGGCACAGTTGGCATCGGATGCCCGGCAGCGGCCCAATAGATTGTCGTAATCACTCAAAAATCCGATTAGCTCAGCTGAGTAAGTATCGGCCTCATAGCGAACCCCGTATTCAAAATTGAGGCTTTCCTCTGCTTCAGCCGCAGATGCGCCAGGTCCAGCTGGAGAGAAGCCCACATAGACGCCTGCCAGCAGGCCGATGTTTTCGCTTAACTGGTAATGCACACCGGCACCGGGCGCCAAAATAGACTGCGTGTTAGACGACACCGAATCAGTTAAGTAATTATCGACGCTGCCTTGGATATACTCATATCTAAGACCCAAGCTAAGCGTTATATCGCCTTTGCTAAGTTCGTCTTGGAGATAGACTGCAATGGCATCTGTCTCGGCATAATTAACCACCTTCGAGGGCCTGACAATACCATCTGACACTAACTGACCCGCCGTCATCAAATAACTGCGTTGCTGATGATCACGTTCAACATCGTCATGGTGATAACGAACACCGACATCAAGCTTGTGATCAAATCCGGCGAAGCTAAATTCTTTGGCCAAATCAAACTGAATGCCGTCCGAGCTATAGGCGCGATCGTTATCTGTAACATCAATAGTCAGTCCCGCTGCAGCACTATCTTGGATACCAGCTAACACCTCATAGGCAGTCACATATTGACTGGGCGAACTCAGCACAAGCTTTGCATCGGGCCCGTCAATAAAGCCATCGAACTTATTCCAAGATCGATTGAACTTATTAAAATAGACCTTACTGGTTAGCTGCAGGTTATTTTGAAACTCAATCTTATGGCTGATATGAAGCTGACTGTGATCAGACCCAAAGCGGTCTAACTCTGACGAAGGGTAACGGAGGGTTGGATCACGATCAAAATCAGTGTCGGTCAACCCTAAATAGGTTTCATTAGAATCCTCATCTGCATAACCAACCTTAATAACAATCGTCTGATTCAGTTCCGTTTCCGGCTGCCAATGTACCTTGGCATTGAAGTCATTCCGCTCAAAGCCAGTATCACCACCGCTTGCTAATTTTTTAAAACCATCGCTGGAGTAATGCATGGCATCAAACATAAAGCTGACATTGCCAGTGACAAATTCACTGATTGCTGACATCTTCTGAAACCGATCTGTACCGACCGTGTAATTTAATTCAGCAAAATTCTGCCAAGACGCTGGTCTTGTGACTAAGTTAACCGCTCCACCCACTGTATGCGGGCCAAACTGAATGGAGGCCGGCCCTTTAAGTACTTCAAGCGCATGCAATCTTGCGGCATTGGTTATGTAGTATGCGGCTGGAGCCGAATAAGGTGCAGGCGCAATCAGTACGCCATCTTCCATAATAGTAACTTTTTGACTGCGCTCTGCAGTTGCTCCTCGGATACCGATATTTGGACGCAAACCATAGCCATCCTCCTCTCGAACATAAACGCCAGGCGCCATACTGATCAACTGATTAAGATCAGTATATGACTGCTTTTCAATTAACTCCTGCCCAATCTGAACACCAGAGCCTGCCAGCTTGGCCCTGTCCTCTTTGCTTCCAATAATTAGGACCTCTTTAAGCGTAGGAGGCTCAATATCCACAGCAACTGCACTACATGACATTAGCGCGGTCAGGCTCAAACAGGTTATATGATTAAATTTAGTCATTATCAGATTGCACCCTTCCTGGAATTGCAACACCAACAATGGTCACAAACTCGATCTTTAAATCATCCGTTACACGCTTTAAGAGTCCAGCTAGACTACAGGCGCCTATAGTGCTCTCATCGCCTGGATTGGCAAAAGCATTAAGGCAAGCTGGGTCACTCGGATCGGCTTCAACTAGGGCTAACTGGTCATTCAATGAACCAGAAATCTGAGCAACTCTGTCCTCCACATCACTCAGTTGATTCTGGAACCGCAAAGTGATGTTGGTAAAGCCTTCTTGATTAATCAAATCATCAAAACCAAGACCTGATCCACCATTAAATATTCTAAGAAATTCGGCTGCATTGGTGCGGACGTTGCGCAGTGAAGTCTCGCTGTAAGGTGATTCAACTAAACCGGGACAGGTCACTGAACTGCATTTGTCATCAAGACTTAGCGGAATTGTTAGCTTTTGAGACTTAGTGAAAGTTTCTAAGTAGAAAATCCCATCCGTGATCAATTGGAAGTTTTCGCCTTGGCTATCTTCATTTAAGAATTCCGTCCTAAACGGGCTATCACCTTCGGTCCATTGGCTGTGTATTAGATTGGATGCCACCGCCACGTCTGCAGCTAATTTCTCAGCGAGACCACAGCGCTGTGTTTTTCGGTCAGACTCAGTCAGGTCATTCCAGGACGCGGTTGCCGGAACCTGACTAGAGCAAGAATGATTAAGGTTGCTATTAAATAGCAAATACTCGAGTGCTCCCATCCCGCGCTGATTAAAGGCACGGCTGGAAATCTGGAAATCTGCACTAGAAGCATCGACAACGGCCTGATCAAGCGCGCATGTTGCCAAGCTGCCGGTCGAATAAGAATGTACTCGGTTGTGCAATGCCTCATCGTTGCGCAACGCAGGGCCAATAACATGCATCTCAGTTTTTTGTACTGAGTCCATTAACGCCAACCAATCGGTTTGAGCAGTCACAAGACTCGTCGCCTCATCGGCAGACCCTATTGCATCGCAATAAGTTGCTAGGGAACCCGAGTCTGCAGAGAATGAATCAGCCAATGTCGCAGTGGCTTGGTAATTGGGAATGAAAATAGAGTCAACCAGATTAGTCATCAGAGCGGTGCGGTCAAATGCCTGAGCTGAACCACCATTATCAGCAGCCGGTGTGTCGTTGCTGCTACCATCTCCGCTAGCCTCTACAGGCGAGGCGATATCTCGAGATTGGTCTACGCACCCAGTTAGACTCAGCACTAAAAGGGCCATAGAACTATAAAAGCGAAGCATATTTTCTTTCTCCAATAAGTAGGGGCTAACCGAAGCTAGCCCCAAAGATTTTAACCCATTCCGCCCCTAGTGTTCAGGGGTTTTGAAAAATTACCAACCGGCGACATTGTCCGCATCAAAGCCATAGGCCGTCTGCAATGTCTGTCTAGCTGAGGCAAGCTTGGAAGTATACGCGGCAATGGCAGTATCTGTATCACTGGCCAAAACACCACCTTGGCTACCGTCGGCTAACATAGGTGCATCACCTAGATCTGCAAGTAGTGTTTTTAGATTATCGAGGTCAACTGAAGTCACTGCCTCATCACGGAAAGGTGAGAATGGGCTGAACTGAAGACCCAACGCAAAGCCCTTCATCTCTGACCAGTGCTTGCCTACGTCGGTGAAATTACCAACATCGGCAAAACTGCCTTCTGAATACTTACCCATGTCAGTGGTGACATCATTAATATAATGAATCACAGTGGCTGCAATACATTTTTCCCAGGCCAGTGCTGCCGCCTTTATTTGCACAGCAAGAGCCGCCTCTTCGCTTGCAGACATAATTCCTGCATTAGCCGTATTGCTCAGAATCTGACGACCTGCGAGGAATGCATTCATGGCTTCGTTCGAGAGATCAGTTGGGTTGGCATTGCCTGCAGAGCCAACATCGCGTTTTGCACAGTTTTGAGAGTTACCAAAATTAAACTCACTGCGAGGATCGATCAGGCCATCGCCATCTGTATCGTAGTAGCCATTTTTCCACTCGGGGCGACCATCTTTGGCGCGGGCTTCCAGATCCGTATAGGCTTTGTTATCCCGTGCTGCACCATAGTAGCCAAAGGCTTCGTCATAATTGTGTTCGGCAGCTGAATAATTTTTGGTCCCTTTCTCCTGCTCGGTAATCTGCGTAGCGAAATCTGCTTGGAAGTAATCATTGGTGCCCTGTGAAAAGGTAACAGCGCCTAGTAAGAACTTCTGTAAAAGCTGACGCTGATTACGACCCTGTTCATCGTAGTGAACACTGCTGACATTAACATCGCCATCGACCGTTGGGATCATTACCGATGTGCCGTCCGACGCCTGAGCTGCCAGTTGGTCAATCCACAGGTCTACCAGATTGATCGGAAGAGAGCCCAAGGATAGCCCATCAGACCAACCAAAGAATTCACCACCAATCAATTTAGAGATCTCACCGCCACCTTCGCCATTACCGCCGGCAATCTTTCCATCTAGATTCTTGCCGGAAGACACGTCGCCATAAGTCGCCGCACTCTTTACATCACTTCCGTCAGCCGCGCCGTTTTTAAGCGTAAAACCAGTAGACGCCCCATCGGCACCATCGCCATTCATAAAGAAATCAAGGTCTTTGACGTAATCCTCCTTAGTTTCCCCTGACTCACTCATCCCTTCCATATAGTCAACCATGCCAGAAATAAGTAGGTGTCTAGCAGTTTGTCCTGTATAGCTTACTGAGTCACTGTCTGCTGTGTATATTGAGTTGGTATAGGCATATGCCTCTGGCATTGCATCGCAGGCATCACCCTGTCCATTAGCATCGGAATCTGCCTGGCCTTCGTTGGCAGTGTCTGGACAATTATCTGCATTGTCACCAATATTATCTGAGTCCGCATCCGCAGACTCTGAAGCATTATTTGGGAAAGCATCAGCTGTATCAGCAACACTGTCTCCATCAGTATCTACAGGTGCAGGTGCAGCTGAACTTCCCCCACCGCCACCACAGGCAACGAGAAGACAAAGGGATAGCCCAATAAGAGCTCTAGACAGCAGTAACTTTAAATTCATGGTAGTTCCTTGATCATTTAAATCGACCGATTGATCGTTCATCGCCAATCAGCAAGCGGGTTTAAGGGAGTTTGCAGAGCTGCTTAAAAACTCTAAGCATCAGTACCTACTGCAATTTTTGGTATATCGCTTTATTTACAATTACAAATGATAATGATTCGCATTACTGAGGTCAACAAATTATTCAACTTTAGATATAAAGTGCTCTTAACCTCCTATTCAAGAGTGGCAGTTAGTCAGGCTACCTTATAGCGTGACTATGAAATTAAAGGGTTGCTTGATTAGCCTTACCCAACAAAGCTCATAATCCTAAACTGCACTAAAAGTTCTTGGAACGCTTGCGCGGTAACCTAGAACGAGTCGAAGCAGTTCTGGCTAATAATAGTCGGGGTTGTTTGCCATTTAACATCAGGTTATCGTAATGATAACTATTTGCATTTGAGTGCCATTCTGTATAATGTCGGTTTTAGAAAATCAGCCAAATAGCTTAAAACCCTCAGCTTAAATCCGAACAACACAATGATAGGATGTGGTACTTACTATGAATGAATTTATTATTATGTTCCGCGAGAGCATGGAAGCAGCACTGATCGTTGGAATCATTTATACCTTATTAGAAAAGCAGGGCCTTAAAAGCCAAATCAAACAGCTCTGGCTGGGTGTTGGGTGTGCGATTATTGCCAGTGTGCTAGCTGGACTATTGCTAGTCCGGGTAAAAGCTTCCATTGGCAACGCTTCTATGGAGGCACTCTTTGAAGCCGTGGCTATGTTTATCACTGCAGGTCTGATCTGGTACGTTATTTTCTGGCTATCGAAGCAGGTCGGGCAAACGGCCGAACTAGCGGCCGATACCAAGGCTGCAATTGCTAATGCCGGCTGGGGTGTTTTTCTGATAGTCTTTTTCGCGATCTTACGCGAGGGCTTTGAAACGGTTATCTTCCTTATGGGCAGTTTCTCTATGATGGAGTCTTTTTCTTACCTAGGATTCTTCTCTGGCCTAATCATCGCAATAGTCATTGGATATGCAGTGGTTATACAGGGGAAAAAAGCCAACCTGCGCTCGTACTTTAGAATTACCAGTTTACTGCTGGTTATCTTTGCCTCAGGCATGATGACTTACGGCACCCATGAGGTAGAAGAATTTATGGTCAAGGGCGGTCACCTTAACCTCGTAGGGCTTGAGTCAAAAAGTGATATCGCCAGACCCTATAGCATCCTCGAACCTGTTGAGGAGTTGCAGCCATCGGACAACCCTGCATTTTATAGCTATGACCTTAATGGCAAGCAGCGCTACACGCATCTGTTACATGACAAAGGTCATATCGGCGTATTTTTAAAGGGCTTTTTCGGTTACAACAGCAATCCAAATTGGATAGAACTGATGGTTTGGATACTGTCCCTTTGGTTTGGGTTGCGCCTGTGGCGACAGTTTTACTTCACCAAATAATGCGTCGATTGACCTGAGGCAAAAGCAGACATTGACTCGGTTGCCCATTTATTGAAAAAACGCTTATAAATTCATATACTATTAGCTAGGAAGGGCAGCAAAGCTGCCCTTTTTTGATTCCAAAATGAAAAGGGATATTTATATGGCGACCAGCGCCTTAATGAATACTTATGGAACCAAGGCGGCAACCATGGCTAAAGGCAATGGTGCTTGGCTGTGGGACACTAAAGGGAACAAGTATCTTGATGCACTCTCTGGAATCGCTGTATGTGGCCTGGGCCATTCTCACCCAGCTGTGGCCATTGCCGTTGCCGAACAAGCTGAAGCGCTAACCCACTGTTCCAACTTTTTTGATATTCCCAATCAGATTGAACTCGCCGATAAACTTCGTGAAGTCTCGGGCATGAGCAATGTGTTCTTTGGTAACTCCGGCGCTGAAGCCAATGAAGCCGCCATAAAATTGGCCCGGCTGTACGGCCATAGTCAAGGCATAGAACTACCTACTATTTTAGTGATGGACAACGCATTTCATGGCCGCACCCTCGCCACCTTAACCGCCTCTGGTAGCCGCAAGGTCCAAGCCGGTTTTGAACCTCTAGTTCGCGGCTTTGCACGCGGCCCATTCAATGATATTGCCGCACTGGAAACTATTGGTGACAATAATTCCAATATATGCGCGGTTATGGTTGAACCCATCCAGGGTGAAGGGGGTATTAGAGTAGCCGATAAAGATTATTTACAAAAACTCCGAGCTCTTTGCGATCAGCGCGGCTGGCTGTTAATGCTCGACGAGGTGCAAACAGGCAATGGGCGCACCGGCAAATATTTCTGCTACCAGCACAGTGAGATTATTCCTGATGTAGTGACAACATCAAAAGGACTCGGCAATGGTGTTCCAATTGGTGCCTGCTTGGCATCAGGTGATGCAGCACTGTTAATGCAGCCCGGCAATCATGGTTCGACCTTTGGCGGAAATCCCCTGTCCTGTGCAGCCGGTTTAGCTGTAGTTAAAGAAATCGTCGATAGCGGTCTTGATAAACGCGCAGCCGAACTCGGCGATAGAATCATGACTGGACTGAGAAATGAATTAGCAACCACTGCTCATGTAAAAGAAGTACGTGGTCTTGGCTGTATGATTGGCATAGAGTTGAACAAACCCTGTCAGCCATTATTTATGGCCGCTATGGAGAAGGGTTTAATTCTCAATGTAACGGCAGAGACCGTAATAAGATTATTGCCGCCGTTAATTATGACCGACGATGAAGCAGATCAGGTGGTAGCTATTTTAGTGCCGCTGATTAAAGCGTTTAATAAGGACTAATGTATGGCTATTAGGCATTTTCTTACTCTGCGTGACCTCAATACTGACGAGTTCAATCACATTATTAAGCTGGCTATTGAGATGAAAGCAGCGCACCGCGAAGGTCGCCAAGCGCCAATTTTTAATGGCAAGGTGCTGGGTATGATTTTTGAAAAATCCTCCACCCGGACCCGCGTTTCCTTTGAGGCTGGCATGGCTCAGTTGGGCGGCGACGCACTGTTTTTGTCACCCAATGATTCGCAGCTCGGACGTGGTGAGCCGATTGAAGACTCCGCCCGCGTAATTTCACGCATGGTTGATATTGTAATGATTAGAACCTTTGGTCATAACATTATCGAGCGCTTTGCACAGTATTCCAAAGTGCCGGTAATAAATGCGCTAACCGATCAATACCATCCCTGTCAGCTGCTTGCCGATGTGCAAACCTTTACTGAGCATCGCGGTTCGATTCAGGGTAAAACTGTAGCCTGGATTGGCGATGGCAATAATATGTGCCACTCATGGATAAATGCCGCCATACTGCTCGATTTTAAATTGAATATTGCCTGCCCTGAGGACTATGAACCAGAAGCTCAACTCGTTGCTGAGGCGGGTGACCGAGTAACCATTACTCGCAGTCCAGTAGAGGCAGTCAATGGTGCAGATCTGGTAACTACCGATGTCTATGCCTCTATGGGGCAGGAATCTGAACAGCAGGTTAGGCTAGAAAAATTTGCCCATTTTCAGGTTAACCATGAACTAATGGCACATGCAGCAGACAGAGCAATCTTTATGCATTGTCTACCTGCTCATCGAGAGGAAGAGGTGTCTGCGGCGCTGCTAGAAGATGAAACTATTTCGGTGGTTTGGGATGAAGCCGAGAATCGACTGCACGCTCAAAAAGCGCTGATGGTGTTTTTACTTTCCGCTAGCGCTTGAAGCGCTAGACCTATTTGTAAACCACATCGTCGATTTCATATTCGACGTCACCACTGGGCGCCTTAACCACCGCAACATCACCGATTTCTTTGCTGATTAATGCACGAGCGATCGGTGACTGGTAGGAAATTTTACCCTTTTTTACATCCGCTTCGTCATCACCAACAATTCGATAACTCACGGTTACTTCGGTCTCCATATTAATAATGGTCACCAGCGAACCAAAGATCACTCGATCACCCTGAGGTATCTTAGAGATATCGATAACCTGGGAATTTGATAATTTGCCTTCGATATCCTGAACGCGGCCCTCGGCGAAACTCTGCTGTTCGCGGGCGGCATGGTATTCAGCATTTTCCTTAAGGTCACCATGCTCGCGGGCAGTGGCGATAGCCTCAACAATTCCAGGGCGCACTACTTTGATCAAATGATCTAACTCTTTGCGGAGGGCAGCTTCACCCTCAACTGTCATAGCATATTTTTGCATTAGCTAATTTCCCTGTGCAGCGACTGTATGCTGCGCACTTTAATTGCACCTTCAACCGCACGGGTAAACCCTAGCGCCTCGCAAA
>CAJXVK010000002.1 GCA_913060735.1 uncultured Cellvibrionales bacterium | reverse complement strand
ATCTACACTAGATCGCTCGTCGGCAGCGTCAGATGTGTATAAGAGACAGCTCCGACACAGCTAGGAAAGAAGAGACTAGAGTGATTCCGGTAATGATGGCGCCGATATCGGGGTCAATGCCGGGACGCAGGCGATTTTCGCGCTTCGCCCTCATAAAGCCTCGCTGCCGGGAACGGATTATTACATCATTAGGTCCCTCTTCAAGCATGCGTTGGATACGCAGGAAAATCGTATCCTGGTCTTCGGCGGCGAGCTCAGCCGCGTGCGAGTAGAGGTATTTATCCACCTTGCTGCCAGCGAAGGTTTTGACCAACTGGTGGTCGGTTTCTTTTCGCACGGCTTCAAGTAATGCCTCGCGAGTCTTGAAGTGGTAATACGCACCGGGGCGGGTGACACCTGCTGCTCGTGCAACAGCTGAAACTGAAACAGAGTTGATACCTTTTTCCACTACTAATTTCGATGCTGCTGAGATTAGCTTGTGGCGTGTTACCCGACTTCGGGCTGACCAGCCATTTTCTTTCTCTAATTCATTCGTAGTCTGGTTCTCGGGTGGCATCGCTAGGTTAACGCCTTTGTAAGTTGTGCGTTGGAGATCGAGGTCTTCAGAACTAACCTCTGCGCAAGCATAACAGAATTGGCTTGTGCCGTGCAAAAAAGGCTGTATTCGGGATGACGTATTGGCATACAGATCTCGATGCGGATCAACTTTCCCACATATTATTGTTATTTACTTCGGCGAACGCTGGTTTGCCTGACCCTAGCGCTTCTCTTGACCTCTCTACTTGCCCTTCCAATTCGGCGCTCGTTTCTCGGCAAACGCCATTGCTCCCTCAATAGCATCTTCACTAGAAAATACTGGATCTATAAAAGAAGCTTGTTTTTCCTTCGACTCATCCACGGTCCAGTCCTGAGATTGTGTCACCACCATCATGCTAGCGGCTACGGCCAGTGGTCCGTTAGCGGCAATCCTGACAGCCATTTCTTTTGCGGCTGTGAGTGCAGAACCAGATTCCACCACCTGATTGATCAGGCCAAGTTCATAAGCTCGTTCGGCTGACATGAAATCACCTGTCAATGCCAGTTCCATAGCGACACGCGGTGGCATCTGTTTTGGCAATTTGTACAGCCCACCAGCGCCAGCAGCCAGTCCCCGTTTCACTTCAGGGATTCCAAACCGGGAATCATTGGCCGCAACAATCATGTCGCAGCTAATAGCTAGCTCCATACCGCCGGCCAACGCATACCCTTCCACAGCAGCGATAATCGGTTTATTTGCACGATACTCTGTCAGGCCAGCGAACCCACGCCCCTCAATATAGGGTATTTCTCCGCTGACAAACGCCTTCAGATCCATGCCCGAGCAGAAAGTACCGCCAGCGCCGGTCAATACTGCCACTCGCAATTCAGCATTACTCTCTAACTCATCGATTGCGGCAGCTAACCCATCGGCAAGTCCTCTATTGGCGGCATTTCTTGCCTCTGGCCGATTAAGAGTTATGGTCAAAACACCATTATCGATGGCCGTAACAACTTCACTCTCGGACATACTATTCTCTCCTTTAAAACATGTGATAGACAAAAAGGTCTGGTAAAGCCCGCTCATAGGAACCAAAGTCTAAGCCGGGAAAGGGCTTTGCTGCCTTGGTAGAACTGCGCCGCAAGTGGCATTTCGAGCAGTGCAAGTGTTCGGTGAGCTTGGCAGTTAAGCGGATATGGTGAACTTTACATAGATGTAAAAAATAAATAAACAGGAATTTTCGATCTTTCGACAAATAGTTCGGAAATCATCTTTGGTATGCTTTTTACCCTGACTACAGCCGGCGCGTTGATCTTTTTTCCCTGAAACTCAATGGAGCCCTTTCACTCACAAAGCCCCCGTTAATGTCCCGCAATTACTGCGCGTGCTTGTTCTCATGCAACAACCGGAGCAGGTGCTCAAGGAAAACCCAGGTCTCATTCCCAATGCTGTCGAGGATATGATTCGATAGGTTTCTCCTGTTAAGTATTTTGGTCAGATTGAAGTTGATTATGTGGAGGTTGGTGGACTGGAAATAGACAAAGCTGGTGCCCTACAGACCTGACCTTATTAAGATCGGCATCTTCATGAAAGAGCTCAGCAACGCCAATATCACCGGCGCGAATACATTCGAAATATTTCTAAGTAACTTGAACTAGATCAGTAGACATCTCTTTTCCTCCCCATACAACTATTAGCTCTTATCAGCGCTGCAATGACATTATGGCATCTTGCACCGGGATATTGCCGTCTGTTAGTTCAATAATTTCGCGACGAATCTCGGGGGTTTCAATGAGCGCGGCTAGCGTCGCTGCGACGTTGCCCCGTGCTACCGGACCATACGGGATTGCCAAATTTGCGTTTATTAACCCATCGCCATCTTCGCTGATTAATGTTCCGGCGCGAAGGATGACCCACTCCAGCCCAGATGCAACCAGCGCGTTATCGGCTTTCCTTTTTACCCTCATGTAATGCTCGAACCCTTCCATTTTAGGCTGGTCGCGAATAGCGTCCATGAATGCTGAAACAAGATAAACGCGCGAGATTCCATTTGCCTTGGCTGCTTGAATTGTTTTGGCGACACCTTCTCCGTCAATCGCGTCCGTGCGCTCAGGTCCACTACCAGCAGCGCCAGCAGAGAAAACGATAACATCGCTATTCTTCGTGAAATTGGTGAAATCATCGGCGGTTATTTTCATGATGTCGCCAAGGCAGGGCGTCATGCCTGCATCTGTTAAATGACTTGCTTGCTCTGGCTTACGGTGAAGAGCAGTTACTTTGTGGCCTGCCTTGACAAGCATAGGGCCAAGCCTGGAACCCACGCCTCCGGTAGCACCAACGATAAAAATATTGCTCATGTTTTCACTCCTTCACTTCGCCAATTGATATTCCTGTTCTAGGCGCTGAACCAATTCCTCAATGCTGGGTAGGTCATCGATTAGCCCGACGCCGTGACCCGCACTCCAGATATCCCGCCAGAGTGCTTTCCCCTCTGGCAGCGGTGATTTCTGAATGACTCAGCCCTGAGGTAACGCCTCAATATCAATGCCGGCTTCCAGCAACGAAGCGTGCATTTAATTGGCCGGGATGCCACTTAACGCCTAGGTCATAATGATGTCATCCGGTTCGCTGCTCAGCAACTGCTCTTTGTAGTGGGGGGAGACTTGTGCCTCCCGAGTGCCGATAAACCGTGTGCCCATATAGATATAATCGGCGCCTAATAACTGGGCTGCGCGCATGCCCGCACCGGTACCGATGCCCCCGGCAAGAATCAAGGTGCCATCGTAAAAAGCGCGAATCAGAGGGAGGAAGCTGAAGGGGTTGAGGTGGCCACCGTGACCGCTAGCGCCGGCGCAAACCAACACAATGCCGTCAACGCCCGCCGCGGCAGCCTTGCGGGCGTGGCGCAGGGTGATAGCATCGTGAATCACCTTGCCGCCCCATTGATGTACTCGCTCGACTACTGACGCTGGGTCGCCAACACTGGTGGCGATTAACGGCACGGCATACTCTTCACAGAGGTTGAGGTCTGCAATGTTGCGCTCACATGCCATGGTGTGCAGTACAATATTGATGCCGTAGGGTGCGAATACCTGGCCCGCGGCTAGGGTCGCTTTTCTTTCTGCTTCAATGGTTTAAAGCCATTGGCGCAACTCCTCAGCGTTACGAATATTCAGGGTGGGTGTGCAGCCGACGATCACCAGTTGCGGGTCGGATACCAGAAACATTGGCGCGCAAATCAATGGCAGGCGAGGGTGGTCAAACATAAGTTACCCTGAGAGTTGTTACCGTCAAAGCCTGCCATCAGTGATGGCTGAACTGTGGTGGTCGTTTTTCCAGGAAGGCTCGCAACCCCTCTTTGGCGTCCCAGCTATCGCCCTGGGCACGGCATACTTGGCCTTCCAATGCTAGCCCTGATTGCGTGACTGTTTCCGAGGCCGCCGCCAGGCACTGGTGAATGTCCTCAATGGCTCGCTGGCTGTGACCGGTAACCTCGCGCGCAAAAGAAAGTGCCTGCTCAAGGAAAGGTTGCTTTGCATCGGCCAGGCGGTTGACCAGCCCGATGTGGTGAGCTTCTTCGGCAGCAATGGTGCGTCCGGTCAGCATTAAATCTGCCGCTCTGGATTTACCTATCAGTGACGGCAGTAGTTGGGTGCCTCCGTAGCAGGGAATCACCGCCAGCTTCACTTCCGGCAAGCCGAGACCGGCATTAGGGTGGGCCATGCGAAGAGTGCAGGCCATGGCCAATTCCAGGCCGCCGCCCAGTGCATGGCCATTGATAGCAGCAATGCCAGTGAGTGGCATGGTTTGTAGGCGGAAAAACAGCTCGCGGATACGGTCGGCCTTATCGCACTGCTCATCGTGCGACAGTTCACTTGCTTCGTGCAGGTCTGTGCCAGCACAAAAAGCCTTGCCGAGACCAGTGATGACGATAGCGCGAACACCTTTTGCCGACATGGCGTCAAGGCATTTTTCCATCCCGTCCACCATGGTTAGAGACAGCGCATTCAGGCGTTTTTCTGCACTCAGAGTAAAGATCACTAGATCATCGTGCCAATCCACTCGGTAGTCTACTTCAGGCATATGTCACCGCTATAGCTCAACCAGGTACTTAACCTGGAGTAACCTCATGAGGAAGATTTTCCAAAATCATGGTTTCTTCAGATTGAAGGTATCGCTTAAGCCAGGCTACAGCGAGATAGATAAACGGGGTATCAACCAGAGCGGCACACATCTTGAACAAGTAGTTACTACCCATCAGAAGTAGTAGGTTTTTCAATGTTATTTCATCTCTCATAAACGTGGCCCCGAACGTTACCAATACGACGGTGACAGAATCGACCATCTGAGACGCCAGGGTGCTGAAATTATTGCGTACCCAAAGATGGCGCCCTTTAGTTATCCGCTTAAAAAAATGGAACAATTGCACGTCGCAGTATTGTGCAGCAACGTAGGCGATCATTGATGCAAACACTGCTCCCGATGTGCAGGCATATAACAATTGAAACAGCTCTACAGATTGCTTAAGAGATGTGCCATCGGGTAAACCCACTGGCGAGGCCAGTTCAAGTACCTGCCATGGCGGCGCGGATTCGGCACTAGGAAGGCTATTGCCAAGCCACATTACCGCGAGGATAAACAAATTCAAACCGAGTCCAAGTGTCACCATAAAGTTAGCTCGGCGCTTTCCGTATACCTCGCAAATTATATCTGTGCAAAGAAAGGTGAGCGGATATGCCAAAACACCAACGGCCAACGTCATTGGGCCAAGTTGTACAAAACGAGTAATACCTATGATATTTAACAATGTCATAGAGCAGAGAAAAACGCCCGCTAGAACTAGAAAAACGCGTTCTCGTCGTTCAATCAACCAATATGGGGTGCCAGGTGAGTGGATCATAGTGAACGTTTATCCATTACTCTGTGCTTTCCCAACTACAGCTGCCCCATTGTCGTGGCCCTGAGGAGACCTTAATTTCCAACTTTACTATTTGCATTGTATCCATCTCTGCCAGCACATTCTCAAGAAGAAGATGAGCCAATTCTTCGATCGTAATGTTAAGGACGGGTAATAGTTTTACATCAGATTTTAAGAAATGCATCAGTGCGTCAGCGAACGTCACATGGTAGTGAGACTCTGTCTCCTCAATTTTAAGGTGAGGTGAGTTCTCTGCGATCAAGGTGTATTCATCTAGCTGTTCACATTGGGTTCTCAGTATATTTTTGATTATTTGGTAGGGAAAACATAAACCATTGTTATCAACTGGTGATGTGATTTTGGCGGCAACTTGAAAATTATGACCGTGCAAACGTTCCCGTTCAGTGGGGCTGAAAATAGTAAAGTGTGCAGAAGAGAAGTGTAGATATTCTTTATCAATTTCAATGGTGGCTAAGCGTTTCATACGATCTCCGCTGATTTCAAGCAAGGCCTATAACTACTGATTTAGATATTTCCATAGCTAGGGGGGGAATATATCTGAGACTGCCCGCTGTTTTTTCTCGGCAGATATCCAGTAAGACTTGTTGCTCATGCCTCGTCAATGAATCAGGTCTGATATTGTTTGAAACTTTAGTCATCTAATTACCTGCAGCGTTGGATTTGGTCAATTCTTTGGCATATTGCGGGGAGTGTAAGATCTTGTAGTAGATATCGAGGGGTTGCAGTGGGCGATAAATAAGATTTCATGGTTCAACTTTAATACTACAATACTCTGTGCCCGCACGCTCGATGCATGGGGGCACAGATGTCAAAGTGATCGATTAATCTGCTGCGGCACCCTCTCCAGCAAAGAGCTTTTGCACTTCCCCTGAGGTCATACGGCCGGAACGATCTGAAACCTTAGCCGATTGCCCACCGGCGGACTTTTCGCTTGTATCGACGCCAGCGGCCTTAGCTTGCTCGCGTAAGGCACCAACGGTGCAGTTTTCCCGGCCCAATATTTTGATAGGGTCGAAACCAAAGTGTTTGATCGCATTGAGATGGGTAACCTTATTGATTTCCTCATCACTCAGCTTGGTGTTATCGAACTGGCGCATGGTCTCTTCAGGTGTTACTGGCCAGGTACAATCCGAGTGAGGGTAATCACATTCAAACATCATATTATCGATGCCAACGAAATCACGGTTTCTCAAACCACTTTCATCATCAATAAAACAAGTCAAAAAGTGTTCTTTAAAGACTTCAGTAGGGCGTTTTCCTTCAAACTTAGAATTTGTCCAGGCGCTGTGATGATCGTAAGTAAATTCAGCTCGTTCAAGAAAATAAGGAACCCAGCCAATTCCGCCCTCGGTTAGCGAAATCTTCAAATTATCATATTTTAGTAAGAATCGACCGTGCAGCCAGTCTGCGGCGCTGGTCGCGATTGAAAGTGGGAAAGAAGTGATCCATGCATCGATGGGTGTTTCATCTGAAGAGTGAGGCGGATGCGCACCGGTGCCAATATGACAGTTAATAATGACATCGTTTTCGGCACAAACTTCCCAAAGTCTATCCCAGTGTTTGTTGTGAAGACTGGGAAAACCATGAGATGAGGGGTTGTCAGGGAAAGTGATGGCTTTGCATCCCTTGGCTACAACGCGCTTAACCTCTTTTACCATGGCTTCAGGATCCCAAATTGGCAGCATGGCCAATGGAATTATCCGTCCAGGATATTTGCCAGCCCATTCATCGATATGCCAGTCGTTATAGGCTTCGATTACACGCTTTGCCCCATTTTTATCTTTTGCCTGGTGAAATAAATTGCCGGCAAAAGTAGGAAAGGTAGGAAAGCACATTGAAGACAGGATGCCATTGGCATTCATATCACCAATTCGTTCGTCGATAGAGTAGATGGCCTTACGCATATCATCGTAGTGTAATGGTTCCATCCCGTATTCTTCTTTGGGTCGACCGACTACTGCATTCAATCCCATGTTGCCGATTTTTTGTCCCTCATAAATCCAGAAGTTTTTCCCGTTTTCCTCGATTAGGCGAGGCGCAATGGTTTCCAGTTCCTTCTTGCTCATGTGGTTATCAAACATTTCAGGGGGCTCGACAACGTGGTCGTCCACACTGATTAAAATCAAGTCTTCGGTTTTCATGATGCATCCCTCATATGATAGGCTGTCTTTGATAGTTTTAAGAACACGTCGCGTGTTGGGTAAATGGTTCAGCTAACGGGTTATAAGTTCAGTTTACTTTACATCATAGTAAAGCATTAATAAACAAAAAAATATCCTTTTTCCGGTTGCTCATCAAGAAGCCATACTGAGTAGCTCCCTTGCTCGGGCTACAATGGGCGCGTCGATCATTTTGCCTTCAAATTCCACCGCGCCTCTGCCCTCGCTGATACCTTTTTCAAAGGTATTGATTAAGCGCTGGGCATGATTGAGCTCTGCAGTAGAGGGGCTGAAGGCCTCGTTGAGGATGGCTACTTGGTCGGGATGAATACAGAATGCGCCGACAAAACCCAGGCTTCGCGCCTCTTGGATGATTGCTCGGAATTTCTCAAGATCACTGAAGTCGGCAATAGAGTCAGGGAAGCCCAGTGGCAATATGCCGGCACGGCGGCAGGCGAATAATACCGCCTGGTTAGGTGCAAACAGGCCTTTGGGTGTTGGCTTCATACCTGCAGACGCTGAAAAATCTTCAGAACCGAGAATCATGCCGAGCATGCGCGGTGAACTGGTGGCAATTTCATCCAGGTGGGGTAGGGCGTCGGCGCTTTCAATTTGTGCAATTAAGCGGGTGTGGCCTGGTTCCATGCGTTGCTCAGTTTCCAGCTCTTCAATAATGGAGTCAATGGCTTTGACTTGCTCGGCCTGGCTAACCTTAGGTATCACGATGGTACTGATGGCTGGATCAACCACCGCTTCCAGATCGCGGACGGCCAGTCGCAGCGGATGATTAATCCGGACTAGAACAGCACTGCCCGACTGGCTTACCTTGGCTGCCCCGGCTCCGACCATCTGTCGCGCAGCGGCTTTTTCGGCTAACGGCACGCTGTCCTCTAAATCGAGAATATAGGCATCGGCCCCCCGCTGATGAGCCTTGTCGACAAATTTCTCTATGTGCGCCGGAACAAACAACATGGAGCGCCAGATGGGGACGTTGGTTTTAGGGCTGTCGTATGTCATGGCTATTGTCACTCCTTAATCAATGGTTGCATTGGCCGTCATGCACAGGTTGCCCTGATGATCGACTGTCCACAGGCTGAGCTCGTTGCCGTTTCTTTTTGCGCAAAGCGTGAAAGGGTGAGTGTCGAAAGTGGGGCGTATTGCTTTGAACGCAAAAGTTTTAATGGTGGCACCGGGTATTGTGTCATAAATCAGCTCGACTAACAGTGTTGCCAATAGAGGGCCGTGGACAACAAGGGCGGGATAAAGCTCGGTATTCACAGCATATTCACGATCGTAGTGGATGCGATGACTGTTGTAGGTTAAAGCTGAATAGCGAAACAGCAGTACCGGGTCGGGAGTCACTTCGCGGGTGAAGTCAGCTATCTCTGTGGCTTGCTTGCCCGCTAGCAATTCTGCTCTCTGCTTTGGGGCTTCGCGGTATACCAGGTTTTGTTGTTCTGAAATACAGAGCTGCCCCCGCTGTCGAATTTCGTGCAGTACATTAACGAAAACCAGTGGCCCGGTGCGGCCCGTTTTTGCTTCTACTGACTTCACGGTGGATGTTTTTTCAGCGACCTCGCCAATGATTAGTGGCTGTTCAATACGCATTTCACCGGCTGCCCACATGCGACGCGGTAAGGGAACCGGCGGTAGAAACCCTCCTTTCTTAGGATGGCCATCTTCACCGGTGCCGGTGTGTGTGGGTGTGGGTAAAAAATACAGCCAGTGCCAGGGACAGGGTAGAGTGCCCCCCCTATTTAGTACTACGCTGTGGTCAAAAGCACTGGCTAGCGCCTGCACCGGGAAATTGGGTAGGGTGTCAGTCAACACCGATTGTTTGCCAATCCAGCTTTGAAGGTGTTTTAGTTCAGCGTCATCCACAATGTTTAGTTCCCGATAGTGTTTACTTTTTGTTAATTTCGTTAGGGTTGTTAATAAAGTCAGGTGAGCGTTTTTGCTGTAGGGCGCTGAGCCCCTCTTCAAACTCCGCACCGAGGAAGCAGGCTGTTTGGTCGTTTTCTTCGGCGTTGAGTGCATCACCGAAAGACTCGGGATAAGTCTGCATTCTTGTTTTAAATAAGCGAAAGGCCAGCCGTGGGTAGTGCGTAAAATCTGCGGCTTTGTTACAGGCCGTCTGCAAAACTGATTCGTCTTCGACGATCTTATCGGCGATATTGAGTTCGAGAAGTTGCTGGCCTTTCAGGGAGGCTTTATCCAGAATCAAGCGCTTGGCTGTGCTCCAGCCCGTGCGTCGGATTAGGGCTTGTGTCGAGCCCCAGTCAGGGACTAGACCCAGTTGCATAAAGGGAAAGCTCATGCGTGCGTTTTTACCGGCAATCATATAGTCGGCCAGCAGGGCGAGCCCTGCGCCTGCGCCAATGGCGTATTTTTCTAAGGCAACGACCACGGGAATCTCTGCTTGCCACAGTAAATTGACTAATTGATGGCCGCTCTGAATGCGCGCGCGCGCCTGTTGCTCACTCATGCCGCGCATACTGGTGAGATCGCCACCCGCGCAGAAGATACCCTCAGTGCCGCAGAGGACCAGTGCGCGGACATCAGGGTCTGCTAACACCGATTGAATGGCTTCAATCAGAGCCAGACGGGTTTTTTCGTCGATGGCATTTTTGGCTTCCGGGCGATTGATCGCCACTTGGGCAACATGGGGTGCGGGTTGAGAAATGATGACGGCATCTTTTATGAGGTCTGGTTTCATGAGGTCTTTTTTCATCAGGTATGAGTTTCCTTCAGTCTCTGGCAGTTTCAGTCGTCAACAGGGATTGACCCAGCTGTACGCGGCGGCGCAGCCATTGACTAGGGCGATAGCGGGGGTCACCGGTGACTCGCTGCAAGCCTTCGAGAATCTGCATGACTTTTTTGCCGCCGATACTGTCACCTAGAGTCAATGGGCCTGCTGGATAGCCCAGACCTATTGTTACTGCGTCATCAATGTCAGCGACGGAGGCGATACCGCGCTGTGCGATATTGGTGCCGATATTCACGATGGTTGCCAGTATGCGCTGGACGACAAATCCGGGGCTGTCATTGATCACAGTAATTGAGGTTCCGTCGGCACTTAGAATAGCCGCGGCATCATCACGCGCTGCGGTACAGGTAATAGCGGTTAACATCAGGGTGCGATGTGTATCGAGTGTTGGTAGCGGATCGACAGCGACACAGCGATGACCATCGAGGCCGAGATCGGCACAGGCCTGTGAGGCATCAATACCCCAGGGCTGTATCAGAAGCAGTGAGGCATGGTCAGGTTGGTCGACGACTTGTGCACCAGCTTCAGCTGCCAGTGCTGTCAGTTCAGCATGGCGGTCGGCAGCGGGGTCTACCCACACTTTGCAGTCAGGCCTGAGTGGGGCGGGGACGGGGGGCTCTGAATCGATTTTTTTACCCTCCTCATACTGGTACCAACCAGCGCCCGTTTTGCGCCCGTACAGTCCGGCTGAAATTCTGGGGGGTATCAGTGAAGAGGGCCGGAAGCGCGGTTCCTGCTGGAATTGCTCATAAATGGATTGCATGACCTTGCCAGAGACATCCAATCCGGTCAGGTCCAATAATTCAAAAGGTCCCATACGAAAATCGGCCGCTTCGCGCATCAAGCGGTCAACCTGGGAATGGCTTGCGGCTTGTTCCTCAAGAATTCTCAAGCCCTCGGTGTAAAGACCTCGACCGGCATGATTGACCAGAAACCCGGGCTGATCCTGAGCGATTACCGCGCGATGTCCGGTGGTTTCTACGCACTCTTTGAGTCTATCCACTGTGCATTGGACGGTGCGTACGGCAGAGATGATTTCCACCACTTTCATCACCGGCACCGGGTTGAAAAAGTGCAAACCCACCACCCTCTCGGGGTGTTCACACTGTGCGGCAATGTCTGCTACCAGCAGTGAGGAGGTATTGCTGGCGAGTATTGCAGAAGGGGCAACCACCGCTTCAAGGTCGGCGAAAAGGCGCTGTTTAATGTCGAGGTCTTCGATGATGGCTTCCACGACAATATCGCAATCGGCGATATCTGAGAGCTCGGTGCAGGGCACAAGATTGCCAATGGCTGCGTCAGCCTCTTGTGGACTAATACGACCCTTATTGGCTTTACGTTGAAACATGTCTGTGACGAAGGTGTTGGCTGCTTCCGTTGCGCCGGCGGTCGCATCAAAAAATTTTACTCTGTGGCCGGATTGGGCAAACAGTTGCACAATCCCTCGGCCCATGGTGCCTGCCCCGATAACCGCTATAGTTGGTTTTGATTCGTCTGTCATTATTGATGTGCTCGGTTTATTTTCCAGTAAAGTTGGGCTTACGCTTTTCTATGAATGCCTGCATGCCTTCGGTCTGATCGGCGGTATCAAATAGTTGTAAAAATGCTTGATGCTCAAGCGATAAGGCTTCTTGCAGGGGAAGATCTGGCCCCTGTGCCAAGGTGCGCTTTATGGAGCCGATAGCTTTGGGCGGCATTGCTGTCACTCTGAGTGCCAGCTGGCGGGCTCGGTCAAGGGCTTGGCCTTCTTCGGCCAGGTCGCTGGCGAGCCCTAGCTGGTAGGCACGCTCACCGGTTAGCATCTCGCCGCACATCAGCATAAGGCTGGCAACGGGTTTGCCGATGGCCCTGACTAGCCGTTGGGTGCCACCAGCTCCGGGCATAATGCCAACATTGGCTTCGGGCTGGCCAATGCGGGCACTCTTATCGACAACGATAACGTCGCACATCATCATGAGTTCGGAGCCGGCACCCAGGCAGTAGCCATTAACCGCAGCGATAACCGGTTTCTGGCAATTGGCTACTGGCTCCCAGTAACCGGGCAAGTTGAGTTCAGCGACTTGCTGTGAATCTTTGTCTACTAGCAGTTTCAAGTCTGCGCCTGCCGCAAATACCTTATCACCACCAGTGACAATAATGACGAGAATATTGGGATCATTAGACAGTTCTTGAAAAGCGCTGGCAATACCTCTACGCATGGCGAGATCCAGCGCATTGCGTTTTTCCGGCCGGTTCATCACTACCAGGCCAATAGGGCCTTCCCGCTCTACACGTACCGGTGCAGACAAGGTCTTATCTTGGTTCTGCTGCTGATCCTGTGTTTGTTCAGACATAGTTTGCCTTTTGTATTTTGTACTTAATGTGGTTTGGTCAATAGTGGCCCGTTACAGCCTTTCAATAATCATGCTGGGAGCCTGACCGCCCGCTGCGCACAGTGTTACCAAGCCGCGCTGTAGCTCGCGTCGTTCCAGTTCGTCGAGCAGCGTTCCTAGCAAAATGGTACCGGTGGCACCGATCGGGTGGCCCAGGGCGATAGCGCCGCCATTCACATTGAGCTTGTCGTGGCTGACGCCCATTAATTTCATAAATCGAAGTGGTACCACGGCAAAGGCTTCATTCACTTCAAACAGGTCAATGTCATCTACCGTGAGACCGGCATTGTCGAGTGCTTTGCGTGCTGAAGGTACGGGTTCGTTTAAGTTGTATTCGGGGCTGCCTGCCGCCGTTGCGCAAGCGACAATTTTTGCCCGAGGCTTCAGATTGTGTTTTTGGGCGTATTCTGGTGAGGCGAGCACAATAGCCGCGGCGCCATCGACAATGCCCGAGGCGTTGCCTGCGTGGTGAACGTGGTCGATCTCAAGATCTGGCCATTTCATTCGGGCGACTTCACCAAAGCTGTGGGTGTCATCCATGGGGTAGTTCATAAATTGGTCGAAGACGGGTTGCAGCTCGGCCAGCTTCTCGGCCGTGGTGCCGGGCCTGGGATATTCATCTTTTGCCAGTGCTAGTGAGCCATCATCGTGGTTGATGGCAATCAGGCTATTGTCAAAATAGCCGTTTTTTATAGCCTGGCTAGCACGCTGTTGGCTGGCTGCCGCAAATGCATCGACATCCCTGCGACTAAAACCTTCCTCGGTGGCGATGACATCGGCAGAAATACCGACACTGGTCATAGGGTGTTTTTTGCGCAGATGGAGGTTGTGTTGGTCGGTGGCCATATTCGGGCCTTCTGGTATCGACATCATTTCAACGCCACCGGCTACCACCAGGTCATGCATGCCGCTGGCGATGCTATTGGCGGCAAACATGGTGGCCACCAAGCTTGAGCCACAAAAATGATCGAGTGTTGTGCCGCTGCTGTGCAGCCAGCCTGAGTCGAGAGCTGCCATACGTGCTATATCGCCGCGCTGTTTGCCAGCAGGGTTGCCGCAGCCGATGATCACGTGCTCGATGTTGGCAGGGGTCAATTGATTGCGGTTTTCCAGTGCGCTCAACACCTGAGAAAGTAATCGTTGAGGGTGTATGCCCGCCAAGCTGCCTTTGTCCGCGCGGCCTAAACCCCGTGGGCTGCGCGCTGCATCTATAATCCATACTTCGTTCATATAAATTCTCTTTTTTAGAAAAATTCTTGTTTAGAAGCTCTTTATTTAAACGCTCCCTAATAAAAATTGGTGGTCGGTTATAGAGCGAGTGGGCTTCAATGCTGATCAAGATAATGTCATCGGTATTGCCCTGCTGGCGCTTCTCTTTTTCTACTGATGTGGGTTTATGATAAATCACATCTTATCTATGCACTGTATTGCATTTAACTTTACATCAGTGTTAACATAAAATCAATGATGGAAAGGCGCTCAGCCGGCCTTAGTTAAGGTAATTATTTTCATCTTTACCTGACTGAATAATTGGCTATTTCTAGCCTTAACTAGGGAGCGCAATAGTGAATTTTGATTTTTCGGATGACCAGAAATCTTTGCAGGATGAAACGCATCGTTTCTTGCGTGATCGCTGCGATTTGTCAGTCGCACGCATAGTGCTGGATGATCAGCAGCAAGCTTATTCAGAGTCTGTTTGGCAGGAAATGGTTGAGTTGGGTTGGGCTGGGATTGCGATTCCTGAACAATACGGCGGCATCGGTCTGGGTTATCTGGAGTTGTGTGTAATGGCAGAGGAGATGGGACGCTTTCTAGCTCCGGTGCCCTTTTCATCAACCCTCTACCTATTCTGTGAGGCCCTGTTAAATGGGGCTAGTGAAACCTTGAAGCAAGAAATACTCCCGCAAGTGGCAACGGGTAAGTTGGTTGGGACGATGGCGTTTGCGGAGGGATTTGGTTTTCCTGGCCGTGACCGTATCGGTGTACGCTTTGAAGGGGGGAAGCTCTACGGTGACAAGTGGCCGGTAGCTGATGCGATGATAGCTGATGCTGCAGTGGTGCTGGCGGTCAACGAGGATAATGAACCCTGTCTGTGTTTGCTAGACCTTGATCAGGAGGCTGTGCACCGCCGTCAGCTGGAATCTGTCGACCCGAGTCGCGGTCAGGGGGGGCTGGAATTTTTTGGCGCAGAGGCTGAGAGTTTGACTGCTTTTGAGGGTGGATCTGATAATAGTGGTTGGCAGCTATTTCAGCGAGTATTGAACTCTGCGGCAGTGCTATTTGCCTTTGAGCAGATCGGTGGTGCCGATGCCTGCTTGGCCGCGGCCACTGAATTTGCCCGCGAGCGGTACGCCTTTGGTCGCCCTGTTGGGTCATTTCAGGCGATCAAGCATAAACTTGCCGATGTCTATGTGGGTAATCAACTGGCCCGCAGTAATGCATATTATGGTGCCTGGGCGCTGGCTACGGGTGCAGAAGAATTGCCTTTGGCTGCGAGCGTGGCGCGTGTTAGTGCTATACAGGCTTATGAGTATGCCGCCTCTGAAAATATCCAGGTACATGGTGGTATGGGTTTTACCTGGGAGGCCGATTGTCACTTGTATCTGCGCCGCTCTCGGTCGTTGGCACTGCTTATTGGTAGCTCAGGTTTGTGGAAAAAGCAGGTGACCCGTGAGCTGGAACGCAAGTTTGTTTGACGTCCGTTTTCACCGCTGAACCGTTTTCATCACTGACCCAAGACTAAAACTATCCCATTGGAGAGACCATGGATTTCGATGATACACCAGAAGAAGCCGAGTTCAGGCTTGAAGTCAGGAGTTGGCTTGCCGAGCAGGCTTCGGCCTATAGCTTGAAAAGTTTCGATGATCTTAGTTTTGAGCGGCAACTCAGTCTGGGGCGCGAATTTCAGGCCCGCAAAGCCGAGCGAGGTTATGCAAAAATAACCTGGACCCAGGAGCTGGGTGGTATGGGTGGTACGCCGATGCAGGCGGTTATCTATGAACAGGAAGAGGAAAAATACAACTTCCCAACGGTGTTCTTTGCTATCAGTTTGGGGATGCCGATACCGGTTATGCGCCGATTTGCCACCGAGGCGCAGCAGCAGCGTTATTTGAAGCCTGCACTGCGCGGCGAGGAGGTCTGGTGTCAGTTGTTTTCAGAACCCTCGGCGGGTTCTGATCTCGGCGGTATACGCCTGAAGGCGGTTCGCGATGGTGATGACTGGGTGTTGAACGGTCAGAAAATATGGACCTCCTATGCCCATATCTCCGATTTTGGCATTATCGTGACCCGCACTGATCCCGCAGTCGCCAAGCACAAGGGCATGACCTTTTTCTTTGTTGATATGAAATCCCCCGGCATTGAGGTCAGGCAGATTAAGCAGGCGGCCGGTGGCGGTGAATTCTGCGAGGTATTTTTCAGCGATGTGCGGGTGCCTGATGGTAATCGACTGGGTGAGATTAACGCTGGCTGGTCAGTGGCGATAGCCACCTTAATGGAAGAGCGTTTTGCGGTGACAGATGCCGCCGGCGGTGGTGCGCAACTGGAAGATACGATGCATTTTCTTCGTCGTGAATTGGGCGAGGGTGACGGCGGTTTGGATGATCCTTGTGTCCGCGAAAAAATTGCTGACTGGTATATTGCGGAGTCCGGTATCAATAATTTCTATGCCCGGCTGTTGACGGGGCTTTCCCAGGGTCAATTGCCCGGGCCTGAGGCGGCATTGAGCAAGATTGTCATTGCCAGAAAATTGCAGGCACAGTCTGCTGACATAATGGATTTTTGTGGTCCGGCGGGGGCAATCTATCCCGATTTTCAAGTGTCGCGTGCTAACGATTACCGCATTGCCTGGTTGGAAGCTGCCGGTTATCGCATTGCGGGTGGTACCGATGAAATTCTGAAAAACACCATCGCTGAACGGGTGTTGGGTTTGCCTGGTGATATCCGGGTGGACAAAGATATTCCTTTTGAGGAGCTCAAATAACCATCTGATTAATGAAGCCATTCGACCTGCTGTTGAATCACTGGCTTGTGGAGAGACTTTTTTGTGGAGAATTGTTTTTGTGGAGAAATGGCGAAATGGCTGATATAGCTGCAGTAATCAGGCTTGCACAGTTTCTGGAGCCGATACAGAGTGTTGTGGGCAAAGCGGCGGCAGCTTTGGCGAGAACCTGTTCTGTCAATGGCAAGATTGATCCCTACCAATTGGATCAACATCAGCTGGCCAGTTATGAGCTTGCGCTAATCTATGCCGAGCTGCGGGCAGCGATAACTGCTAATGAAGCTTCAACTGAAGGTGCACCAGAGTTACAGCAGTCGCTCTGCAATCTGTATATAGCCAATGCGATTGCATCCATTAAGGGTCGGCTGGAGCCCTTATTACCTGATTTTGGCCTTGATCAGACTGAGTTTGATGCAGTATTTGCTAGTGACAACTTAAGAGCCTCGCTGCGCTTTCATGGTGAGCCGGTTCGGCTGGCCAACATCGGCCAAGCGGTTATCGATTGCGGTGGCGATACCGGCCAGCTTGTTCTCGATGAAGAGAAATTGATGATGCAGGATGCTTTTCAGCGGATCGCAGCCGACGTGATCAAGCCATTGGCAGAAGATATTCATCGGCAGGATTTAACGGTTCCTGAGACCATTTTACAGCCCCTGCGTGAGATGGGTGTTTTTGGGCTCTCAGTGCCGGAAAAATTTGGCGGTACAGCACCGGATGATCAGGAAGATAACCTCACCATGATAGTGGTCACTGAAGCGCTGTCCGAGGCCTCGCTTGCCGCGGGGGGTAGTCTGATTACACGTCCCGAAATATTGACTCGGGCACTGCTTAGTGGCGGTACTGAAGAGCAAAAATCCCATTGGTTGCCGCAGATTGCGGCGGGCAGCAAGCTCTGTGGTATTGCGATTACAGAACCGGACTACGGCTCAGATGTGGCCGCGCTTTCCCTGAAGGCAGTGCGCACCGAGGGTGGTTGGTTACTCAATGGTGCCAAGGCTTGGTGTACCTTTGCGGGTAAGGCTGAGGTGTTGTTTGTTATTGCCCGTACAGAGTCGGATAAGTCCCTTGGACATAAAGGCTTAAGCGCATTGCTGGTGGAAAAACCCAGTACCGAAGATCACGAATTTACCGTTGAGCAAGAGCAGGGTGGGCGCTTGATTGGTAAAGCGATTCCGACTATTGGCTATCGCGGGATGCATTCCTACGACTTGGCTTTTGAGGATTATTTCGTTCCCGATGGAAATCTGATTGGTGGTGAAGAAGGGTTGGGTAAAGGTTTCTATCTGGCAATGGAGGGTCTTACCGGAGGGCGTATCCAGACCGCGGCGCGGGCATCTGGGGTGATGCGTGCCGCTATGGGTGCAGCTGCCAGCTATTCGCAGGATCGTAAAGTGTTCGGTGTGCCACTGGGGAGTTATCAACTGAGCCAAGTCAAAATGGCGCGGATGGCGGCGCAGGTTGCCGCTTGCCGTTATTTTACCTACAGCGTCGGCAGACTACTTGATGCTGGGCAGGGCAAAATGGAAGCGAGTCTGGTGAAGTTGTTTGCTTGCCGCTCGGCGGAGTGGATTACCCGAGAAGCCTTACAGATTCACGGTGGTATGGGTTATGCCGAAGAAACACCTGTGAGCCGTTATTTTGTCGATGCCAGAGTACTTTCCATCTTTGAGGGCGCGGAGGAGACGCTGGCGTTAAAAGTGATTGCTCGTGAACTGCTTAACCATGCTTTGAGGGCCGATGCCTTGAGAGAAAGTGGAGTGCAGTCCTAATGGGTATTTTATCCGGTATGCGTGTGGTTGAGGTGTCTGCATTTGTTGCGGCTCCGTCGGGTGGACTAACCTTGGCCCAAATGGGTGCAGAGGTGATTCGCATTGATGATATTCGAGGTGGTCTTGATTATCGGCGCTGGCCTGTGACTGAAGACAATGTCAGTTTGTTTTGGCAGGGTCTAAATAAGAATAAGCGCTCAGTCGCGATTGATATTCGTAACCCTGAGGGGCGTGAGCTTGCTAAGGCCATTATTTGTGCATCAGGGGAAGAGGCGGGATTACTGCTCACTAACTTCCCGCCTAAGGGATGGTTGAGTTATGAAGAATTGTGTAAAGCCCGTGAAGACCTGATTCAACTTACTGTTCAAGGTAATCGACAGGGTGGTTCAGCGGTTGACTATACCGTTAACCCTGCCATTGGCGTGCCTTTTTTTACCGGCCCCGAGGGGGCTGATGACCCAGTAAATAGTATTATACCTGCCTGGGATTGTATTACCGGGCAGATGGCGGTCTCTGGTTTGCTGGCCGCCGAGAGGCACCGAAGGCTGACCGGTAAAGGACAGCATATAAAGCTGGCGCTGGAAGATGTGGCCATGGCAACCGTAGGCAATCTTGGTTTTATCGCTGAGGCTGAAGCGGGTATTAAGCGCGAGAAGCCGGGCAATTATTTATTTGGCGCTTTCGGTCGTGATTTTGTCTCGTCGGATGGTGTCCGCATCATGATTGTGGGCCTGACGCCCAAGCAATGGTCAGGGCTTTGTAAAGCCACCGATACGGTTGAAAGCATGCAGGCTTTGGCTCAGCGTCTGGACTTGGATTTTAGTCAGGAGGGGGATCGATTCAGAGCCAGGCGGGAGATTGCGACCCTGGTGGAAAGCTGGGTGGCAAGCCAGAAAATTACCAATATTGATAGCGCCTTTACTGCCCACGGTGTTTGTTGGAGTCGCTACCAGACTGTTAAAGGAATGCTCGATAACAACCCCAATTGCTCTCCCATCAATCCCATGTTTGAACGGCTGGCACAGCCTGATGTAGGCAGCATGTTGATGGCGGGTTCTCCTCTGGAGTTTGAGCAAGTTGACCGTCAAGCCGTGGCCGTGGCGCCTCGCCTCGGCGAGCACACCGACCAGGTATTGTGTGAATTACTGGGATTGGGCGATGGAGAAATAGGCCGCTTGCACGATCAGGGTATAGTCGGTGGGGTCTAGTACCCTGTGTAAATAATACTGTTGAGTATTACGTTTTTAAGGTGATTTATTCATTTATTTAAATAAAGTTAACAGGAGCTCTACAATGAATTTTGATGAAAAAGTGGTGATTATCACTGGTGGTGGACAGGGTATTGGTGAAACCTACGCAAAGAGTTTTGCCGCCGCCGGCGCCTCAGTAGTGATTGCCGAATTGAACGAAGAGGGTGGTCAGCGCGTCGCTGATGAGATTTGTCAGACGGGCGGTAAAGCTGCTTTTATCAAGACCGATGTTTCCTCTGAGGAAAATGCGGCAGCAGCGGCAAAATTCGCCAAAGACACTTTTGGTGGTATTGATATCCTGGTTAACAATGCCGCGATCTTTCACGGTATGCGTTACGACACTTTGCTAAATGTTGATATGGATTACTACTATCAAATCATGAAAATCAATATGCATAGCCCGCTGGTTATGACCCGTGCTGTGGTGAGCTATATGGATGAGAGAGGCGGTGGTAGTGTGATCAACCAGTCTTCAACCGCAGCCTGGAAAACCCAGGGCGGCTACTATGGCGTTTCCAAGCTGGGGGTGCAGGGCTTAACCATGTGTCTGGCCAGTGAATTAGGCGAACGTAATATTCGGGTTAATGCGATCGCACCGGGCCCTTGTGATACAGAGGCTACGCGACAGGTACCAGAGGAAATACTTAGTCAGGTGATTAACGGTCTAGCACTTAAGCGCCTGGGTGAGACCGATGATATTGTTAATATGGCTAAGTTCTTGGCGTCTGAGGAAGGTGGTTGGATTACCGGTCAGACCTTTCGCGTCGACGGCGGAGATACTATGCTGCCAGCTTAATTATTTGACCTTTATCTATTTAAAAAATTTATTTTATTTCTTTATAAAAGGAAGCTCTTATGCAAATCAGAGACGCGTTTATTTGTGAGCCGGTTCGTACGCCAGTCGGAAAATTTGGTGGAGCTTATAAAGATATTAGTGCGCAGTGTTTAGGTGCGGCAGTCGTTAAGGGGATGCTTGAAAAATCCAATTTGCCAGCCGATGCAGTAGACGATGTATTATTCGCCCAGTGCTATGCAACCATGGATGCGCCGGCGCTGGGCCGTGTCGTCGCTCTGAATGCGGGGCTGCCTATCTCGGTGGGTGGACTGCAACTTGATCGCCGCTGTGGCTCGGGTTTGCAGACGCTGATTTATGGCATTCTTCAGGTAGCCACAGGTGCATCTAACCTAGTTGTAACAGGGGGGGCAGAATCAATGAGCAACGCGCCTTTCTACTCAACCAAGGCTAGATGGGGAATCAAGACGCCTTCACTTGAACTCAACGATGCTCTTGCTCAGGGGCGAGTGACTGCCGGTGGCGTCAACTTTCCTGTAGCTGGTGGTATGCTGGAAACTGCGGAAAACGTGCGCAAAGATTACAGCATTTCCCGTGAGGAGCAGGATATGTTTGCGGCTGAGTCTCAGCGCCGCGCCATTGCGGCACAACAGCAAGGCTTATTTGATGATGAAATCATTGCTGTGACTGTTCCGGGGCGCAAAGGCGATACGGTCATATCTACTGATGAAACGCCACGCGCAACTTCGGTTGAGACGCTAGCCGGCCTGAGAGCTATTCGATCTAAAGTTGACCCTGAATCAACCGTCACTGCCGGTAATGCCAGTACTCAGAATGATGGCGGTTCCGCCTGCATAGTGGCCTCTGAAGAAATGGTCAAACAATATGGCCTGAAGCCCTTCGCTAAATTAGTGTCTTGGTCCGTGGCCGGTGTAGAGCCTTCAAGAATGGGGTTAGGTCCTGTGCCTGCGGTGAATAAAGCACTGGAACAGGCTAAGCTCTCTCTGTCAGACATTGACTTGATTGAGCTGAATGAGGCGTTCGCGGCTCAGGTGCTCGGCTGTACCAAGGCCTGGGGCTTTAAGGACTCTGATTACGATAGGATGAATGTGAATGGCTCCGGCATCTCGCTGGGCCACCCGGTAGGAGCCACCGGTGGCCGCATTCTTGCCACGCTGTTGAGAGAGATGGAACGACGCCATGCCCGTTATGGTGTGGAAACTATGTGTATTGGAGGTGGTCAAGGTCTGGCGGCTATCTTTGAGCGCATATAACTTAGGTTTTTCGAAAGCGGTTCGCTATTCTTGCTCTGCCTTTGGCAAAAGATCGATCGAGAGTATAGAGAATTTCTCTGTCGAGTTTTTCTTTTACTGCAGTAATCAGCTCCTATTTTTGCTTGAAGTGATAGTAAGCTCCTGGCCGCGTAATCCGACTTCTGGAGGGTCAGCCATTTTCTTTTTCTGTGTCGGTCGGGGTTTGATTACCTTGGGCCCGAAGTATAGCTAGTTTACAAAATATCATGCACAAATGGCCTTGAGGTTTGAGATTATGGATTTATATGGATATTTTCTGATGGGTATTGTCATTAACTTTACACTAGTGTTAAGCTTTGAGGCTTGATCGGTTTAGCAAATTGATGCTGTCGGTATGTGACTGTTGTGAGATTGGAAAGAGGTGTTGATGAATAATTCTGCTTGGGAATTGGAAGAAAGGCATACGATATTAGAGCTGTGGACGAGTGCCGTAACAAAAGCACCTGATACTGTCTTTGTGCACTTTTTAGATGGTGATAAACAGCATACCTATGCTCAATTTGATCAGTTAACTAACCGACTTGCACATGGGCTACTTGCGGCTGGTGTCGCGCAGGGGGATCGTATTGCAACCCTGTTAGACAACCATGTTGATTCTGTTGCCCTGTTTATAGCAGCGTCTAAAGTCAATGCGATTTATGTTCCAGTCAACACTGCGAACAAGGGTGAGTTTTTAAGAAACCCATTGGCGAATTCAGGTGCAAAGCTTCTTGTGGCTGAAGATAAATATTTGAGTCGTGTGGATGCGATTAGAGCCAGCTTACCTGAGCTTGTGAATATTTATGTCAGGGGTGACACAGCCTCGACTGGGGCAAGCGTTGAAGGGCTGGTGAGTTTGTATTCTGACAACAGTGCGGAGACAAATATTCGGCCAAAGCCGGCGGATATAGCTGGCATTATCTATACCGGAGGGACTACAGGTCCTTCTAAAGGCTGTGCTCTCAGTCAAAACTATATCGCCAATCAGGCACTTAGAACCCGTGAAATGTGCGACCCGCGTCCGGGTGAGGTGAATTGGACTTGCTTGCCGCTGTTTCACCTGAATGCCTTGGTGGTCACTATTTTGTATTCGGTTGTCAGTAATACCACGGCTGCTATTTCGCCTCGTTTTTCTCTATCTAGGTTCTGGTCTGAAATCGAAAAGAGTGGCGCATCGGTGGCCTCAATACTGGGCTCAATGATTCCGTTGATCGCCAATCAGGCCGATAGCGAAGCAATGCATAGGTGTAAGGGACAGCTGAGGATGGCAAGAGGTGCGCCATTTCCATCTGAGCTGCAAGAAATTTGGCATAAGAGATTTGGTGTTGAGATTGTTGGGGCCCATGTTTACGGTTTCACCGAGGCTAGTTTTGTTTCAATGCTGACTTACGATGAAGCAGTGGGTGCGGCTCCGGGATCTTCGGGTAAGCTGAATGATCGTGACTTCGAAGTTATGATTGTTAATGACGATTTTAAAGAAATGCCAACTGGTGAAACCGGTGAGGTGGTTGTGCGGCCAAGGCGTCCGAATGTGATGTTTGAGGGGTATTGGGGGCGGCCACAGGAGACGTTGGATGTGTTGACTGGCATGTGGCTTCACACGGGTGATATAGGCAAGGTCGACGAAGATAACTATTTCTATTTCGTCGATAGAAAAAAAGATTACCTGCGCCGTCGGGGGGAAAATATTTCCAGCTACGAAATGGAGACGGTTTTCAATCAGCATCCTGATATCCATGAAGTGGCGGTGCATGCGGTGCCTTCAGAATTTACCGAGGATGATGTCAAAGTGACTATTGTTAAGGAAGCTGGGGCGGCGTTGACGGAGCATGAATTGGCCCATTGGGCTATCGAGAACGTGCCTTACTATGCCGTACCACGCTATATCGAATTCAGAGATGAATTGCCCAAGAATCCTGTGGGCAGAATTTTGAAAAATCAGCTGAGGGATGATGGCTGTACCCAGGCAACCTGGGATATGGAACAGTCAGATATTACTTACAACAAAAATTGATCTGTCTCATTGGCCTCTATCTAGGCTGATTGGGATGAAAGAGATTGCAGCGGGAAAAATCATGAATTACCAAAATATTTTTATAGGCGGTGAGTGGCACCAGCCCAGTTCCGATAAGCGCATTGCTGTGGAGTGTCCGACTAATCGTCAGATAATTGGTTCTTGCCCTGAAGCGGTCGAACAAGATATCGACGCTGCCATTACCGCAGCAAAAGCTGCGCTCTCTGATGGTGATTGGTCGGTGACTTCTGCCACAGACAGGACGCAATACATTGATGCGCTATCTGAGGCTATTAAAGCACGGGCAAAGGATTTGGCGCTTTGTGCAGTGCAGGAAATTGCGGCGCCCTATAGCTTTTCCAAAGGCCAGGTGGCGATGGCACGGATGACGCTGAAGTTTTACGGCCAGCTGGTCAGAAACTTTGAATTTGAAGAAAAACGCCAGGGTTTTTTTGGTGAAGTGATGGTGCGCAAGGAGCCGGTCGGCGTGGTTGCTGCGATTGTCCCCTTCAATGGTCCGTTGTTTGCGGCCATGTTAAAAATTGGCCCGGCCTTGGCGTCGGGCTCGACAGTGGTGCTAAAGGTGCCAATCGAAACACCCTTGTTTTCCTACATATTCGCTGAATGTGTGCAAGAGGCTGGAATTCCGGCTGGCGTTATTAACATTGTCGCAGCTGATCGCGAGGCGAGTGAGTATCTGGTTGCTCATCCTGATGTCAATATGGCTAGTCTCACTGGCAGTGTGGTTGCCGGACGCCGGGTGGCAGAAATTTGTGGATCTCAGGTGAAGCGTGTGGCGCTGGAGTTGGGGGGTAAATCTGCGGCTATTGTCTGTGAGGATGCTGATCTTGCCACGGTTGTTCCAGGGCTGGCAGCTGCATCAGTGATCAACAGCGGCCAGGCCTGTGCCGCGCAGACTCGCATTTTGATTCCTGAAAGTCGTTACGAAGAATACCTGTCAGCGCTGGCTGATGCATATCAGGCGATGAAGCTGGGTGATCCCGCTGAGCCGGACACCCAGTTGGGCCCAATGATCCACGAGCGCCATTTCAATCGCGTTAAAGAGTGTATTGCGATGGGTGTCAGTGAAGGGGCGAGAATTGTAACCGGTGGTGGTACGCCCTCGCACCTTGAGCCGGGCTATTTTATCGAGCCAACGCTGCTAGCTGATGTTAATAACAATATGCGTGTGGCCCGTGAGGAAATATTTGGCCCAGTAGTTTGCGCCATACCTTATAAGGATGAAGAGGATGCTATTCGTATCGCCAATGATTCAGATTTGGGGCTCTCTGGATCTGTCTGGACGGCTGATATTGAGAAAGGTCTGGAAATTGGGCGTGCCATTCAAGTGGGTAATTTTTCAATTAACTGTTTTTCTATGGATGTTGCCGCACCCTTTGGAGGTTACAAATCCTCTGGTCTCGGTCGAGAGTTAGGCGAGGAAGGCTTGCAGGATTATCTTGAATTTAAATCGATAAATTTACCGCCGGCCTAATCGGTATTAAAAGCTCGAGGAATTTAGGTTAAACAAGTATCAAAAATTTTCAGCTGTATGGTGGACTGTTGTAATGGATTTTAGTGATACCCAGGAAGAAGCATGTTTCCGGCAGGAGGTAAGATCTTGGCTGCAGGCTAATGGCACTACTCTGCGTTCTACCTCGCCCGATGAATTGTACACGGAAGCTGATATAGCTTTCTGTCGCCAGTGGCAGAAGAAAAAAGCCGAAGCTGGTTATGCGCATATAGTATGGCCCAAGGAATATGGGGGCATGGGTGGTAACTGGATGCAGGCGGCTATTTTTGATCAGGAAGAGAGACGTCTGCCTCGACCCTTTAATTATTTTTCTGTCGGTATAGGTCAATGCCTGCCGTCGATTATGGAATTCGGCTCTGAGGAACAAAAGCAACTTATTCCTCAAACCCTCCGCGGTGATTTGATTTGGTGTCAGCTCTTTTCTGAACCTAATGCCGGTGTCGATTTAGCGGCCGTACGAAGCAAGGCAGTCAGAGAGGGCGACAACTGGGTGATCTCCGGCCAGAAAGTGTGGACCTCGGGAGCTCAGGTTGCTGACTATGGCATCCTAATCGCAAGAACCGATCCTGATCTCCCCAAGCACAGGGGGCTGACTTATTTTCTAATTGATATGACCTTGCCGGGTATCAGTGTGCAGCCAATTAAGCAGATTTCCGGGCACAGCGAGTTTAATGAAGTTTTTCTGGATGCTATTGTCGTCGCTGATTCATGCCGGCTGGGTGAAGTGAACCAGGGGTGGCAAGTAGCTATGCACGCCTTGACCGCTGAGCGTTTCAAGCGTCTCAATACTCGGATGCCATCCATGATGTCCGTGATGCAACTGAGCCAGGAGTGTGAGCTTGATGGCGAGAAGGCCATTGAAAAAGACAGTGTCAGACAATACCTGGCGAATTGCCTGGTGAACAAATGTGCACAGGAACATTTCATGTCACGGATGTTAACTGTACTGGCACAGGGTAAGGATCTGGGCAGCGAAGCATCCATTCTTAAATTGATGTCCTGTCAGTTAAATCAGGAACTCAGTGCCTATGCGATGGAGATGTTTGAAGAAAGTGGCGCTGTTGTGGATGCAGAAACCCATCCCTTAATGCAGGAATTATTTGATGCCTATTTGTGGGCCCCCGGTCTGCGTATTGCCGGTGGTGCAGACGAAATATTGATGAATATTATCGGTGAAAGAACGCTGGGTCTACCGAGCGAACCACGTCTAGACAAGGGCAAGGCTTTTAAAGACCTGTAACCGATTTAAGTAGTGAGAGTTGTATATGAGTGACACTGATTTAGATATGAATGATTTAGACCAAAATGATATAGGCCGCATAATGCGAGCCAGCTGTGCGATCAGTCCTCAATCCAATGCCATAGAGCTGGATGGGCAGTGGTATGACTGGGCTTTTGTTGCCGAGACTGTTGAAAAGATTGAAGGGATACTGGATGCCCATGGCGTGCCTAAAGATGCTGAAGTGGCGCTGCTGTGCCGTAACAAACCCCATCAGGTGGCGGCCTTTTGCGCGGTGATCTGCAGTGGTCGCTGTGTGACGCCTATCAATCCATTTTCGGCACAGAATAAAGTGGTTGCTGATTTACAGGATTTGGATGCGGCGGTTGTCATTGCCAGTGAAGCAGACTGGCAATCAACTGCTTTACAGAGTTACGTCGATGAAAATAATGCACTGGCTATTAGTCTTGATGGATCACGCAGTGAAGATCATATTCTGGTGCGCAACCCAGAGAGCCAAATAACCGCGTCGCGGTTTAGCCGTTTGAGACCGGGAGTGGCCGTCCTCATTCAGAGTAGTGGTACTACTGGCAAGCCTAAGCGGATTCCCATCGGTGCTTCCAACTTGAGTGCGGCATATAACAATATTCCTGCCGGGGTAATATCAACGGAAAAGTCTAAAGTTAAAACTAAGCCGGCATTAATCACTCAGCCTCTGGTGCATATTGGCGGGCTTTTCTGGGTTGTTAATTCTTTACTGGAAGCGCGGCCAATCAGCCTGCTGGAGAAGTTTGATGTCCAAAAGTGGGCTACAGCCGTTGAGCAATATCAGATTAGGGTGTGCTCTCTGGTACCGGCAATGATTAATATGGTGCTTGAGTCTGATCTCGCTAGTGAGAAGCTGGCAAGCTTAATTTGTATTCGTTCAGGAACAGCGCCGCTTCCTGCAGAGACCCAGGCGACTTTTGAGCAGCGTTTTAGCGTACCTATTCTACCTACTTACGGTGCAACGGAGTTTTCTGGCGCTGTCTGCGGCTGGACCATGCCGCTGAAAAAACAATTTGGCGATTCCAAAGTCGGCAGTGTGGGGAAAGCTTATGATGGCGTTGACTTACGTATTGTCGATAGGTCTAGCGGCGAGCCCTTGCCAATCGGTGAAACAGGTATTTTGCAGGTCAGGTCCAGCCAGATGATGGAAGGTGATAGCTGGGTTGCTACTACTGATTTGGCCGATATTGATGCGGATGATTTTATCTGGCTGCGTGGTAGGGCCGACTCGGCGATTAATCGCGGTGGGTTCAAAATTATTCCCACTGAAGTGGCAGGGATTCTCGAAAAAAATGAACTGGTTAAAGAAGCCGTTGTAGTGGGCATTGATGATGCCCGACTGGGGCAGGTGCCTGTTGCGGCGGTGGAGCTTATCGACAATACTGCTGCGATTAGTGAAGAGTCTCTGAGGGCTTGGGCTAAAGAGAATATGACCAGCTATTTTGTGCCGGTTCGGATTGCTGTTGTTGATCAGTTACCGCGCACACCGTCCATGAAGGTGAGTCAGGCTGAAGTAAAACGGTTATTTGAAAGTTAACAGCAAGCCAATAACATGTTCCGAGAGAAACGAGGCAACTATGTTCGAAACTATTAACTATGAAACCCATGATGATCATGTTGCAACAGTGACTATCAATCGTCCCGACGCAATGAATTCCTTCAACAGCCAAATGGTTGAGGAAATGGCTGCCGTCTGGGAATTGATTAAGACCGATGATCATGTGCACGCCGTTGTGGTACAGGCGGCTGATGGTAGAGCGTTCTCGACTGGAAAGGATATTAAGGAAACCGATTCAATCTGGCGAGAAGGTGTGGTGTGGTCACAGTGGGATCCCGGTAAAAAAATCGGTCCCAAGGAAAACGACATGTGGAAACCCATTATCTGCGCTGTGCACGGCCTGTGTTGCGGTGGTGCTTACTACTGGCTCAATGAGTCAGACATTGTGATCTGTTCTGAAGATGCGGAGTTTTTTGACCCCCATGTCAGCTTCGGCATGGTGAGTGCCTGTGAGCCTATTGGCCTCAGTCGTCGAATTGCCTACGGCGAAGTGATGCGAATGAACTTGTTAGGCAATGACGAACGTATGTCATCGGCTACCGCACTACGCATTGGATTAGTCAGTGAAGTACTTAAGACCCGTGAAGAGTTATGGAGCCGAGCCAGAGGGTTGGCCGCAAAAGTTGCAACTAAACCCACGCTGGCAACCCAGGGTACGGTCAAGGCGGTCTGGCAATCATTGGATTATGGGCTGTCGGCGGCGAAGGATCGTGCCATGCTTTACATACAGGTGAATAACTTATCGGATGGGCAGGTGGATCGGGGTGTAGCAAAAAAAATACCCCATGAGGTGCGCTGAGTAACGATACGTTTTAACTGCAGGTTTTAATTAAAGAGTTTAGCTACAGAGCTTTCAGGATTAAATTGCGATGAATTTCGATTTTGATGAAGATCAATATTTTATAAAAAATGATGCTCGTCGTTTTTTATCTGACCGCTGCTCGATGGATATGGTAAGAACTTATCTGGACAGCGATGCCACTGAAATTAGTCCACTATGGCAGGAGATCGTCGAGCTGGGTTGGCTCGGCGTTGCCATTCCAGAGGAGTACGGTGGCTTGGGTATGGGTTACCTGGAACTCTGTGTTATTGCCGAGGAGCTGGGTCGAGTGGTTGCTCCTGTTCCGTTTTCGTCCAGTATTTATCTGGCAGCTGAGGCCATCGTGCAATACGGTTCAGAAGAGCAAAAGCAGCAATACCTTCCTGCTATTGCCTCGGGAGAATTGATTGGCACTATGGCTTGGTCTGAAAAAGGGGCTTGGTCTGAATCGAGCGTTAGCCTGTCAAATCAGGATGGGAGTGATGCAGTTGTTTTCGATAACGGCTTCATCACGGGTGTAAAACGTCCGGTTTCCCACGGTATGTTGGCTGATATCGCGGTGGTAACAGCCCGCAATACTGAGGGTGAGACTGTACTTGTTCTGGTTGAACTGTCTGAAAATACTCTGCAGCGTAAGCCATTAATTTCGGTAGACCCATCGCAGCGAAACGCACAATTGAGTTTTGATCGCCATCCAGCCCTGTTGTTAGGTAAATGTGAGGATGCACAAGAAGCGCTCGATAATGTGTTGAACAGAGCCGCGATACTGTATGCCTTCGAACAGGTGGGTGGTGCACAAAGGTGCCAGGAGTTAGCGGTTGAGTATGTAAAGGAGCGAAAAACTTTCAGCCGCCAAGTAGGTTCTTATCAAGCGGTTAAACACAAGCTTGCCAGAATGTACGCGCAAAATGAATTGGCGCGATCCAATGCTTACTACGGTGCCTGGGCATTGGCCTCGGGCAGTGAGGAACTGCCACTGGCAGCCGCTGCTGCGCGTATCAGTGCCACCAACTGTTTCGAGTTTGCCGCCAGAGAGGGGCTCCACCTCCACGGCGGAATGGGTTATACCTGGGAAGTCGACTGTCACCTCTATCTGAAACGGTCGAGAGATTTGGCGCTTAAAGTGGGCAGCTCGCGTTGCTGGAATGAAAAGCTGATTGCCACTGCGTTGGCCTGTATGAATGACACTGAAAAGGTACCTACCTGGTTAGCAAACTCATAAGGCTAAAGGTGAGCTAAATATACGTATCATGTTGATATTTTAGATAGAGTGAAATAATGAATCCGACTGATTTTGAAAAAATCATTTATACGGTTAACGACGGTGTTGCACTGGTGACATTGGATAACCCCGAGAGACGTAATGCCTGGGGTGGAAGGATGTCGGTGGAATATCGTTGGGCGCTGCACCATGCACACACCGATACTGATGCTCGCGTGGTGGTGGTGACCGGGGGAGGGAAGGACTTTTGTGTTGGTGCGGATTCCCAAGACCTGAAGACTATAGAAGAGTCTGGAGGGAATTATCAGAAAGCCAAACTTGAATTGCCGCCTTATCCAGAGGGCACTCCGGAGACTTTCCAGCGCAATCACGCTTATCCCTTAAGCATTTCTACACCTATTATCGCTGCCGTTAATGGTGCCTGTGCCGGGGTGGGGTTTCTCGTCGCCAGTTATGCCGATTTTCGCTTCGGTGCGACCAATAACAAGATTAAAAGCTCCTTCGCGCGCTTAGGCTTACCGGCAGAGTACGGTCTGGGTTGGTTGTTGCCTCGTATGATGGGCCGAGCCAATGCGCTGCAGATATTATTGGACGGTGACAGAATCGAAGGTCAGGAAGCACTGCGTCTGGGTTGGTTACAAAAGTTGCATGAGCCTGAAGAGCTGCTGAACAAGACGCTCGAATATGCGAAAAAGCTGGCCAAGGAAAGTTCCGGTTTCTCCATGGCATGTATGAAACGGCAGATCAATTTTGATGCCGAGGGCAATTATTCCGATGCCTATACCCGCTCTGTGGAAGATATGAATACAGCTTTGACCAAGCCCGATTTCAAAGAGGGTTTGCGTGCTTTAAAAGAAAGACGTCCAACTAATTTTTTAGATGTATAAATACGTATTGTTTGATATCGAAAAGAGGAAAGGTTATGAGTGAAGAATTGATGGCGAAAATCACCTTGAACGAGATGGGCGCGCGTTATTGTGATGCCTGCGATGCACAGGATTGGGATGCCGCATTGGAGCTGTTCACTGAAGATGCTGAGGTTGATGCCACCGCTGTTTACGGAAAATCCTTTCATGGGCACGGCGAGATCAGAGAGTTTTTCTCATCAGCGCCCGCTTGTTTAGGGCATCATGCTACAGGTTTTTATTCTGACCTGATTAGTGATACTCAGGCAACCGCGCGATTGAAGATGTTGACAATGTTTAAGAAGAACACTTTCACCGTCAATTACAACTGGAATCTGGTGAAGGTCGAGGGTACCTGGAAAATTGCCAAACAAGAGTTTTCTATTTTTGGCAAACAGGATTTTGTTGCGAGCTAAGCAGGCGGCTCATTTGTTTATTTTTCCCCAAATGCGAGTTAACTTGGTCGTGTCCTGATGATTCAAGTAGATATTATTCTGATAAGGACTCAATAAATTGAAGATAGGGTGTTACGTTGAGCACTGAAAAAATAAGCAAATTACGAAGCAATTCTTTGAGTTTTTTCAGGCCGGTGATGTCGATAGCATGTTTTCTCTGTTGGCCGAAGACGCCGTTTGGTGGGTGCTGGGAAAACCAGATCAGTTTTTATCCTGTGGGTCGAAAGATGTTGAAACTATCAAGAGCGCTATAGGGGATGTTTTCTTTGCTGATATTATGTCGAAAGGCATCACCTTCTCGATTAAAAGCCTAACGGCCGAGGATAATCGGGTTTCTGCTGAGGTGGATGGGTATGGAATTACTAATGCTGTCGTGGTGTATGACCAGAATTATCATTTTTTGATTGAATTTGAAAATGGAAAAATCAAGAGGCTCAAGGAGTTTCTGGATACCATCCATGCACGTGAAGCATTTGAAGGAATTCCGGGTACGCACCCCACACTCAATAACTGATATAGAGTACTGCGACCCAGGAAAGCGCTAACTAAACTCTTAATAAGTCATACGAATTGTTCTTGGCGGGCATTAAAAAAGGGGCTGTACCAGCCAGCCCCTCCAATCAAAACTATAGCGTTTAATGGCTACTGTCTAAAAGTTATATGTAAACTTGGCGCCATAGTATGCTTGCGCACCACGTGTTGCGCGGGCATAAGCTCGACCAATGGTGCCAACAGACTCTGAATAATCGTTAACAAAAAATTCATCGGTGACATTCTTGCCAAAAATGGATAATTCATAACGATTTTCTTTATCGATAATACCCAAGGCGATGTCGAGCAAACCGTAATCGTCCTGAGCTGTCAGGGGATCCTGATTCAAGGTAAAGATAACATCATCTTGCCATATATAGGTTACATTAGCATAGGCATCAAACGGCATGTTACCGAGCGGCATATCAATATCCAGCGCAATATTATATTTAAGCTCTGGCGTGTTGGGAGCATCGGAGCCATTCATATCAGCTTGGCCGGCAAGACAGCCTTCGGTAACAGTTTGGCCTGGGTAACAACCCTGCAGCAAGTCCTCAACCGTTGCATCGGTGTACGCCAGGCCCACGGTAAAGCGCATATTATCAGTAGCTGCCCAGATAAGATCGGTTTCAAAACCGTTAATATCCAGATCACCTGCATTGAGGGTAGTGGTTGTAATTGTGCCAGGTACCAATGCAGAGGTTTGCAGATCGGAGACCTGCATCGAATACATTGCTGCATTCAGCTGCACTCTATCGCCCAATTGAGATTTAATACCCACCTCAAAACTTTCCGCAGTGGTTGGATCCAGGAATGCATTTGCTGTTGAGCCATCGCGACCCATAATAGCGCCCGTCCCTACAAACCCACGACTGGCAGATGCGTATAGGTTGATGTCGTCTGTCGCTTGCCAGGCAATACCCAGACGTGCAGACCAGTCCCCAGAGCTGTCATCAACGGTCCCTAGCGCAACAGGGTTGAGAATAATAAAAGGGTTGTTCTGGTCTACAGTGACGGTATTGGTGGCATCATTAAAGGTGTTGGCACCGGTAGCACCCACCCCATCAAGATTGTCAGGTGATAGGAGGATGGTGTTGTTGTAGTCAATTTCCAGCTCCTCCTCAGACCAGCGGAATCCGCCAAACACATCAACGGTGTCGGTCAGATGGAAGGTCGCGTCGGCAAAGACCGCATAAGCCTGCAATTCATTACTGTTTTGCGACCGTTGTGCAAAAAGACCAAAATTATCAGGATTACTCTCACCAAACAGTCCAAATGGGATATACAGCTCAACATCTGTGCCCTGGTCCTCTGTAAAGTCTTGGTAATAAAATCCGGCAATCCAGTCCACAGCCTCAGTGTTGCCTTCAAGGCGAACCTCCTGGCTAAAGTAACGGTATTCCGCTTCAACATTATGATTGGATGGATTTGAGTTTACATTGGTTTCAACATGCACAGGAAGGAAACCAAAATCAGTACGGTTACTCACCTGCCCAGTCCCAGAGTCTATATCTACGGTTATACCGGCCTCCCAATTGCGGTAGCCGCTGATGGCGCGCAGAGTGAGCGTCTCACTCAAATTCCAGGTCACATCAGCCGAGAATGCGTAGGACTCAGTGGTACTTTTAGACGCCAAGGGGTCATTGACATTAACTTTCAGCGGGTCGTCTATCACTGCCTGACCCAGCACCGGATCACCGCCACCTTGCAACGCCAGGCGTAGGAAGGTGCCACCGGCCTCAGGGCCAAAATCATCAGGTACGATAACCAGTTGCGGACTCATGCCATGAGTGGTATCGGTATATTCAGCGGTAAACAATACGTTTAAGTCGTCGTTGAAATCCACATCTAACTTAGCTCTGGCGCCCTTTGTTTCACTGCCGCCGAGATCATCAGCTCCAGGGTAGATATTTTCGATATGCCCCTCTCGATCCTTATGGAATGCAACCAATGAGGCGCTAACGGTATCTGATAACGGGCCGTCGACCTTGAGCCGGTAATATTGTTCGTCGTCATCGGTTACAGTGACTTCCGCCGAGCCTGCAAACTCTTCGCCTGGGCGCTGGGTGACTATATTGATAGCGCCTGCCGTGGAGTTGCGTCCAAATAAGGTACCCTGTGGCCCGCGTAATACTTCAACTCGCTCAATATCACTTAGTTCAGCAACGAACTCTCCGTTGCGCGCAGAGGCGACACCATCCACAACCAAAGAAACACTGGGCTGTATGCCCCCTTCGAAGGAGTACGATGCTATTCCACGGATGTTAAAGTTTGTTGAGGTAGGCCCGAAACCTTCCTGGAAGTTAAGCGATGGCGCTGCCTGAGCCAGCGAGGCTATATCATTTATATTTTGCCTGCGCAGCGCGTCAGAGGAAATAACAGCAACCGATAGTGGTACGTCCTGCAAAGATTGTTCACGTTTCTGGGCAGTTACTATTACTTCTTCTAACATGAATTCGGCATAGCTATTTCCTGCTAATGCAGTTGCTGCAATTATAGTGGCCAGTTTTACTTTATTCATATGTGTCTCCCTCGTATAACTCTATTTTTTTAATGGGTTTTATAATTAAGCGCTTTACAGCTCTAATCTACTTTACATTGTTGTATAGTAGTGTGCAAACAGTGTATTGCAGCAAAATATCACATTCAAACCAAGCATTAAGGAGAAATACCCCAAAATATATACATTTATCCTGTTATTGATAGATTGGGTGAAGAGAGGTGGTAGGTCATATGGATGTTGTCATAAATGTAAAGTTAGGTTAAGTTTTATAAGGTTTTAATTCGGCGCCTTCTTCTGCCAATTTTAAAGCGGTTGCGCGACCGATATTGGAAGCCACTTCGGTAATGACGACGGATTTTTCGGCAAGCTTTAAATCCATTTTTGATTTTCTTAGCTACCAGTTTTCAGTTGTGGAGATTGTGGATAGGCACCGAGACTGAGCATTAGGGATGAACCTATGGCAGCAGCGATGGCGCAAACCAGTAACAGCGTACTGTAGCCACCTGCTGAGTCTAGAATGGGGCCGTAAATAAAGGGAGACATGCCGCTACCCAGTGTGATGGTGCCTGACAGCGCACCAAAAATTTTGGCATAAGCCCGTAAGCCAAAGTAGCGGGAAACTAGATAAGCCAGGATATCAAACTCTGCTCCGGCAGCAGCACCCACCAACCCTATGGCTAACACCATAAGACCGGTGTTGGTCGATGTAAGATAAAAGATCAGGCAGCCCAATGTAGGCAGTAGAAGCGCGATAAAGGCTACCACTGGCCCCGAGTATCTATCCAAAAAATAACCGCTACTTAAACGTCCGATGATCAGTGATACACCAAAAACACTGAACAGCATAGTTGCTTGACTCTGGTTTAGTCCCTTGTGCACCAGTATAGGTACGGTGTTGGTGATCATGGTGACGATCACAAAAGCCACCAGGGTAAAGGACGCTAACATCGTCCACAGGTGTCGGGTCTTAAGGGCTTGTAGATAAGAGATTCCGGGGGCGAGATAGCTCGTTTCTCGAGGGCGATGCTTGTCTGTCACTGGCTTGCGCTTTGACGGTTTGGGCAGGGCAAAGAAACAAATAACCAGAGTGAGTGCTGGTAGGGCAGCGAGTATATAAAACCCCTGTTGCCAGTGCTCGGTGCCGACGACCATGGAGAGTAGCAACGGGGCCAGAGTGCTGGCGACGCCGGAGCCGGATAGGGTGATGGCCAGGGCAAGGCCGCGCTGTTTTTCAAAACGCTGACAGACCAGATGGGTCCAAGACACAATCAGTGCACCGCAACCGACGATGGGGATCAAAAAATACAGCAGATACACGATAGTGGTGGAGAGCTCGACGGTGCCGAGCAAGGTATAGCTTGCTGCATAAAATAGCAGTGAGCAGAGAATGATATGTCGTGGGTTATAGCGCTCCACCAGCCAGCCGGCCAACTGGGAGCCGATGGCAATACCGACAAAATTGAAGGTGATTATTTTCTGTATATCTGACAGGGAAACATTGAGCGCCGTACTTAAATCCTGGGCCAGGGGACCAAAACTGTACAGCGGGATATAGCTGGCTGAGGTGGTGGTGCCGATCAGAGTTATTAAAAGCAGTGTCCAGCCCTGTTTAAATTCAGAATGAGAAGGTATGCCCATAATGTTTTCCATAATTTGAATAAATGAAGTAATTAGCTGGGTCGCATATGAAGGCTTGCCCAGTCTTCAAAACGGGTAAAACCTTCCGCAACCAGCGCATTGGCTAAGGCTATTTTTTCGTCACCCCGGGGCCCGAAATAGTGGTTTTCTTCCCAGAAGCTCATCATATTGCGAAACTCTTTGGCACTGGAAAAAAAGCTATCGTATACCTCGGCAGAAACCCGCTCATACTCGAGGCGATGACCTTGGGCATTCAATATGTCGACTAAGTCTTGCCAGTAGACATAATCACTGGCTAGTGCAAGATGCTGTCCGTCACCGGATTTTTCAGGCTGATTGAGAGCCGCAGCAACAATCTTGCCCAGCTCGTTTATATCGCCACAGGGGAAGCGACACTTGTCTTTATCGGCAGGATAACGCCACAACTCGCGCCCATCGGGAGTTTTTCTCGGCGCATGGATGGTAAGAAAGTTCTGGAAATAGAAGGGCGCTTCTACAAACGTATGATGGCGGAATCCAGCCGTTTTCACCTCGTTATCAACCCGGGCTTTGCTGGTGAAATGAGGAACCGTGCATTTGCCCCCTGATAGAGCTTGGTAGTCCGGCAAGGTTGACCAGATGAAGTGCTCGATGTCCGCTTCCTTTGCTGCACGGACAAGGTTCCTGCCCTGCTCGAACTCGCCCATTCGAGTGGCGCGATCCCAGAAATTGGTCACTGCAAAAAGGCCGTAGGACCCCTGCAGTGCCTCGAACAGGGTGGCAGGGGCATTCAGATCGGCTTCTGCAACGTCACAGCCCAGCTCTGCCAGTTTCAGCGCAGCCTTACTGCCGGCATTTCGGGTGACAGCACGAACCTGCCAATCATCCTGCTTCAGTAGTGCTCGGACGACGCCACCACCCTGTGCACCAGTGGCTCCCAGTACGGATATCACTCTTTTGGTCATCTGCGGAAACTGACTCCTTGAAATGAGGCTCTCATGGATTGAAGAACTGCTTCAACGCTTGTCGCGAGACAGGGAAGCCCGCATCGCGTTCATATCGCCCTCGCTGGCGGCCACACCCATGCGAAACTTGTGGAAAAGCCAGTTCCCGTCTGATTGACGTGTCAACCAGCCCTCCCAATGCATTTGCATATTGCAGTGAGTGAGGGCGTCCTGCGCCGATAACTCGCCGGCTTGACCGGCCTCGCTCTTGTTGATGTAGTGGCAGGCGTACATTTTGGTCTCGATATGTGCATGGTCGCCGTCAAGGGTAATCAGCTGGTTGGTATTTATGTGTGCCGTCGCATCGAATCCGGGGAGAAACGTCTGCGGCCCGAGCGCTAGGTACTCCTTAGGTGTCACTGTGCGATCGACGTCAAGCATTTCTGCGACCAGATGGAAAGGGTCAGTGAATACGGAGGCGACCAGTTCCCAGTCGCGTGTATCGAGTCCCTTTGTGTATCGATAAACCTGGTCGGATATAGTTGCTCTATCTATTAGTGTTTGAAGCGAGAGTTGATCGGTCATTGGTGATCGCCTTTTTTTATGGTGCTTAATAGAAATATGCGGTTTTATTTTTTGTTTGTTTATCCGTTTTTCAGTACTGCAAAATATTTTAGAGTTTTAAGTTGAAACTCTTTAGGCCAAGCAGGATTACCGTCTGGATCGGACCTCCAGAAAATCGATATTGGCATCGGCGGGAAGCTTGAGCATCTGCATAAGTGTATTGACTACAGTTGACTCTTCCATCCCTTCGCCGGTTTGGGCTGCGAATCCCGATTCCTCAAAAGCTTTAAGCATTTCGGCCATAATTTCCGGATCAAGTGCTGATTGATCGATACGCTTCATGTGGCCGACTCGCAGAGTGGCTACACGAATACCCTGCTGGGCCAGCTCCAACCTGAGGCTTTTTGATAATGTTTCTACCGCCGCTTTTGAGGCTGCGTATACGCTCAGCAAGGGAGGGAACAGGCTGACCGCCTCAGATGAAATATTGATAATGTCGCCCCGGCTTTTCTTCAGTAGCGGTATGGCTTCTCGGCAGGGGTATAGGGTGCCGAGAATGTTCGTTTCGATAACAGATCTGATCTGATCATCTGAGCCGTTTTCCAGCTTGAAGGGAGGATAAATGGCAGCATTGTTGATCAATACATCGAGTCCGCCTAATTCTGTGTTTATTGCGTTAAACGTTTCTTGGACGGCTTTTGGGTCGCCAATATCGCAGGGGAAGGTTGATATATCTCCTGTAATATCACGGCTCACCTGTAATAATTTTTTTGCATCGCGCCCGATAATGGCGACATGGGCTCCCTCGGAACACAAGGCTCTGGCCATAGCTTTACCCAAGCCCTGGCTTCCGCCAGTAATGGCAATAATCTTAGAACGGATACTCATTGATCATCCCTGGGGAAGGGCGGAATGGAGTCAAGCGCTTCCCTCTTCATCGCTTCGGGATACAGCGATACGATTTCGGGAGCAACTTTTTTCATAATGTTATTTCCTTTGTTAAAGAAAGCGTTTATTTGTTTGTGGTATTAAGCTTGTTTGATCTCGCTAACCGCTCGCGCGGCGGCATCAATCGCTGAATGTAGGTAGGCGTCAGCTTCGGAATCAGAATTGGCGATGCTGATACGGCCTATGGGTGCCCGGCCTAATTCATGGGGGGCCTGTCCTTCTTCCCATTCAGGGTCATACAGGCTGTTGTATTCGTAGGCATAACCGTGGGACCAGCGGTTGACGGTAATCGCTTCAATATCGCGCTCGGCATCAAAACCTTTGGCAGCAAACATTTCCGTCAACTGGTCTTTGACTTCTTTTTCATAGGTGGCAAATGACGTGCGATAAAGGCTATGACGACCTAAGCGATAAAGGTCGCGAGAGGTCTGCTTGCCGTTATTGCGGGGCGATGGTAGATGGCACATCCACAGCACCATAGGGTTATCGCCTTTGCTGTTGTCGCGATAACTGCCAAGGTTGACTGGCGGTGCCTTGGTAACCACACAGAAGTAACTGCCAGGGCAGTGGTATTGAACCGGCCCCGAGGCATTCACTGCTGCGCCGCTGCGCAGTAGCACATTGGTGAATACGAGCGGTATCTTTACACCGTACTTCAGGTTTTCTTTTTGTGCTGCCGGTAGCTCTGGGCATAGGTGCGGGATAAGACCGTTGTAACAGGCCAGGATGCTGTGCTTACCTTTTAGTGTGTACGGTTTACCATTTTGTACGTAAGCCACTTCAACACCACCATCGACGTTTTTTACATTGACGGCGGTGCTGTTCAGGCGAATGCGCACAGGTGAATCGCCGCGATCGAGTTGGCTATAGTCAAAACGGGCATCGATAATATCTTCCATGCTGTTGCCGGGGGCGACTTCTGGAATCAGCTTACGGACCAGAAGGCGAGCAATCGAGGCGTTGCCATCGGGGAATGTCGGAAAGTGAATATCATCTTTGGCGTAATTTAATAGTTTGTTGGCTAGCTTGCCGACGTAACCCACGCTGTTTGCGCCCGGGTAGCCGAGCAAACAGGCCATTTCGACGGAGGTCGACTCAATGCTTACGCCCATAGCCATTTGGATAAAGGGCTCGAACAGCCTAATCGTTTCCGGCGTGAGACCCGCTTTGGTAGTCAGAAATTCCTCGTAAGAGGTAGAGGCGATGTAGTCTTTGGTTTCTAATACAGAGAGATCATTTAGCAGATCTTTCTCACCTGTAATCAGATCTCGCAAACGTTGATGTTGTTCATCGGGTAGATCTAACGAGTCTAGCAGTTTGAGGGCTTCTTCATTGCCCTCCCAAGCATGCCACCAGCTTCCTCGTATGATTTTATTCTGGCCGAAATGTTTTTTATTGAGGAAGTACCCGGATTCTGCGTCTGTGTTTAATTCCGACAGCATATAACCAGGCTCGCGTGCCGCATTGAGTTTCTCTAAATCGACACCCAGCTCGTCCATCACGCGGTTTACGGTATCGCTGAAAACGTTAGCCTGAAGACAGAAGCTGCCGCCATAGCTTAACAGTGTACGATCTCCGAGTTGAAACTCGTTGCGTTTGGCGTGGCCGCCAAAGTCATCGTGGTTATCTAAAATTAAAACCTTTTTATCATTACCGTTTTGTTGACGGTAGAAGTAGGCGGCAGCGAGGCCGCTAATGCCACCACCGACGATGACTAGGTCATACTCTTCATCGAGTGGCTGGTAATGGTCGGGTTTTTGGCCCGCCCATGCGAGTTGATGGGCTACTTCAAAAGAACCGTTGTGGCTGCCGCGAATACCGGTTAACGTTGGCGGGTAGTAGTCTTTTCCTATTCCAGCTGGCCCAGCGACGGTTGCGCCGGGGGCTGCGTTATCTTTACCCATTGCCAGAATGCTTCTGGGGGATAGGCTGCCGCCGGCGGCGATTGCAATCGCCGCGCCGTTTAAAAAATCCCTACGTGTTATTTTTTTCTTCATGGATTCTTTGCTCCAGTTTTGTTTAGAGAGGTGGTTTACCAGTTGGTGTACGCCATTCCTCTTGCGAATATATAAATTTTATTTATAAATTGGTTTGAGTGAGTGGGCCGCAGAGAAGGTCATTGGCATGAATAGTGTCCATATACTCTCGACGCTCACAAATTACCCCATCCCTGACTATGAGCAGGTAGTGATACTGGTTGTTATAAATGCGGCCATCACAGCGTTGGCCATAAGACTCTGCTTCAACGGCGACACGATCACCCTCAACCGTCAGGGCCTTGATGGTGACCTTAAGGCCCTGGGGGAAGCGCTCTGTTACGGTGGTGTGTATTTTTTTTAGACTTTCAAGGTCGTGGTAACCGCCAAGGGGCCACTGACCTTCACCGATAATCCAACTGGTTGAATCGGGGGATAATCGGTCAGCTGCTTCGGCAAAGTGACCTGCCGATATGCTTGCGTAATAGCCTCTCACTACGTCTTCAGGGTTTGCATTTTTGTCAGTATCTGCTGTCATGGAAACAATTCCCTTAGTATTAAGTGAATGCTTAGTAAGTGAATACTAAGCCAGGGAGAAATTCGGTTTCAATGGCGAGTTATTTAGCGGAATCACCGCCGAAACCTTCTCTTATTTTTCTTTTTTTACTAGGACAGCTTTTATTGGGACAATAAGGCTGACACTAATTCAGTGTCGAGGTATTCGGTGATATCGCAGATTTTGCCATCCCGAAAACGATAAATATGGACATATTCGTTCTTGTATTCCATACCCGATCTACCGGTTCCGACACCGGTGAACTCAATAAAGGCGATGCCATCACCTGTAGCCAGAGCTTTCATTGTGGTTGGTACGCCATCTTCAGTTAAATGTTGGAAAACAACCATCCAGCAATTTTCCAGAATGTCTTGTTTGCCCTTAAACTCTTTACCCTGTCTCTTATACACATCTCCGAGCCCACGAGACCAGAGAGGATCTC
>CAJXVK010000001.1 GCA_913060735.1 uncultured Cellvibrionales bacterium | reverse complement strand
TTTAATGCGCTTACATGAGGAATGTGAGCGCAATTATCGGCGTCTGCAGCAGGTTGTGCCAGACTCAAAACGACTGGGTGCGTCGACTAAAATACAGTATCAGGATCAACCGAGTAGCGGCATACTGCTAGAGATAATCGAAGTCACAAAATACACCAGTACGGTGCTTATAGTGGCCGATAAAGCCGGCCCCCAATGGTTACCTGAAATCGAGATAAAAGTACGCGAGTACCGCGATGCACGCATGGCAGAGGTGATTGAATGGTGCAGTGACAGGACTATTCCCTGGGCGCTATCTGAACATAAGGGGATGCAAGCGCGGGATGAAAAGTGGCAGTGGAATATGTTTCTAAGCGAGCTGCTGTCCCATGGACTGCGTCATGGCATAACGGAATTGGAAATCTAATTAGCAATGACGGTTGTTCGCCTCACACAGATTACAGACCTTCACCTGGGACCCGACAGCGACTCAATGCTGGGTGGCGTGCGTACATTAGAAAGCTTTCAAGCGGTACTGCGGGCTGTTGAACAAAATGGACGCGGCACGGACCTATTGCTACTGACTGGAGATCTGGCCGGCGACTGTGAGCCACAGGCCTACCAGTTGCTTAACCGCACCTTAGGTGAACACAATAAGCAGGCGATCTGGTTGCCCGGCAATCATGATAACGTTGATATTATGGCCGCTAATCTAGTCGACTACCCAAGGGTACAGATTCAGGAAATGGGCGATTGGGCCATACTCACCTTGGATAGCTCGCAGCCGCATAAACCTGGCGGCCATATTGCTGATGAGCAGTTAGCACAGGTTGAGCAGAACTTGCATCGGCTACGAGATAAATTTGTGCTGCTTGCCATGCACCATAGCCCGGTTGATGTAGGCTGTGCCTGGCTAGATCTGCAACAAATTGATAATCAGCATCAGTTACATCAGCTGCTGCTGGCTCATGGCAATGTCAAAGCGGTTATTACTGGACATGTGCATCAGCAGTTTGATGGCAGCTGGGGCGAACTGCCGATTTATTCTGCACCTTCAAGCTGTGTTCAATTTAAGCCGCACAGTCATGACTTTGCACTGTCGGATCAGCCTCCAGGTTATCGTTGGCTCGATCTTCATCCTGAGGGCACGGTCAAAACGGGCGTTGAATTTCTGCAAGATTTTGCGCAAATCCCCGACCTCAATGGCGCGAACTATTAGAAGGCTGACAAGCCTCTATTCTTGGCTATAATAGGGCCTGATTTTCAGGTTAGCTCAGTATGCCAGCACTGCTATATTTACATGGGTTTAACAGCTCAGCGCAATCTAAAAAGGCACAGCAAACCCAATCTTGGTTTGCACTCAATGCCCCTGAAATAACGTTTATCTGTCCACCGCTGTCGCCCTTTGCTAATAATGCCATGGCGACACTCAGGACAATAATAGAAGACCGAGCTGAGCAGCCAATTTATTTGGTGGGCAGTTCAATGGGTGGTTTTTTTGCCACCTGCTTAATTGAGCATTACAACCTGCGCGGTGTATTGATAAATCCAGCGGTAAGTCCGGGCCGAGGCCTGCATAACTGGCTTGGCGAAAATACCAATTATATGACCGGCGAGAAATGGATTTTTGAACCCTGCCATATTGACCAATATTTAGAATTAGACGCAGCCATAGATAGTCTTGCCGATAAAAATAATTACCATGTGCTATTGCAAAGCGGTGACCAAGTGCTTGATTATCGCGATGCACAGATACGCTATCAGGGAAGTAGCATTGTCGTCGAAGAGGGTGGCGACCACAGTTTTATAAATTACGAGCAGCACCTGGCGGGTATCCACCAGTTTCTGACTTCAACGCAGTCTTAATTACATTGAAAAATAAGAGCGAATGAGTAACTACAACGCAAAAGATATTGAAGTTTTAACAGGCCTGGACCCGGTACGTAAGCGACCAGGCATGTACACAGACACCAGCCGCCCTAATCATTTGGCTCAGGAAGTGATCGACAACAGTGTCGATGAAGCACTGGCGGGCCATGCCAGTCGTGTCGAAGTCACTCTGCACAAAGATGGCTCGCTGTCAGTCTTTGATGATGGTCGTGGTATGCCGGTAGATATTCATCCAGAACAGGGTCTTCCCGGTGTCGAGGTGATTCTCTCGACCCTGCATGCCGGAGGTAAGTTCTCCAATGATAACTACCAGTTCTCTGGTGGTTTGCACGGTGTTGGTGTGTCGGTAGTGAATGCGTTGTCGACCAAGATGGATGTGATTGTTAAGCGCGACGGCAAGGTTCATCAAATTGTATTTGCCGACGGCAATAAAACGTCTGACCTACAGGTGATCGATACCTGCGGTCAGCGCAACACAGGGACCATTCTGCGCTTTTGGCCCAATGCGGGTTATTTCGACTCGGTAAAATTCTCGGTCAGCAGGCTGCGCCACGTGCTGCGTGCCAAAGCAGTACTCTGCGGTGGCCTTACCGTTAGCTTCTACAATGAAAATACCAATGAAAATGAAGAGTGGTATTACGAAGATGGTTTAAAAGATTATCTGGCCGGTGCTCTGCACGGCTGGGAAGTACTGCCGGCCGAGCCGTTTATTGGCACCTTCGCCTCATCCAATGAAGCGGTGGACTGGGCTGTGCAATGGATGCCCGACGGCGGCGAACTTGTGCAGGAGAGCTATGTAAATCTTATTCCTACGCCTCAGGGCGGCACCCATGCCAATGGTCTGCGCAGCGGCCTTCTCGATGCGATGCGTGAATTTTGCGAATTTAGAAACCTGCTGCCGCGAGGTATTAAATTAACCCCGGACGATATCTGGGATCGCTGTAGCTATGTGTTGTCTTGTAAGCTGGCCGATCCTCAATTTTCCGGTCAGACCAAAGACCGTCTGTCATCGCGAGAGGTCGCCGCCTTTGTTTCTGGGGTGGTTAAAGATTCGTTTAGCCTGTGGTTAAACCAGCATACTGAAGAGGCAGAGAAGCTTGCAGAGCTGTGCATCTTTGCCGCCCAACGCCGTATGCGTGCAAGCAAAAAGGTCGTGCGCAAAAAAATCACTCAGGGTCCAGCACTGCCAGGCAAGCTGGCCGACTGTTCCAGTGGTGAGCCAGAGCGCTGCGAAATATTTTTAGTCGAGGGTGATTCAGCTGGTGGCTCTGCCAAGCAGGCGCGCAACCGCGAAAATCAGGCGATTATGCCGCTGCGAGGCAAGATCCTTAATACTTGGGAAGTGGATTCTCAAGAAATTCTCGGCTCGCAGGAAGTCCATGATATCTCTGTGGCTCTGGGTGTTGACCCTGCGCTCGAAGATGTCGACTCACTGCGTTACCACAAGGTGTGCATTCTTGCCGATGCAGACTCCGATGGCCTGCATATCGCCACGTTGCTCTGTGCACTATTTGTGCGTCACTTCCGCCCACTGGTTGCCCAGGGTCATGTCTATGTCGCCATGCCGCCACTGTTTAGAATCGATGTAGGTAAAGATGTCTATTACGCGCTTGACGATGCCGAGCGACAGGGCATTCTCGATCGTATTCAGGCCGAGGGTAAGCGCGGCAAGGTCAATGTGCAGCGCTTTAAAGGTCTGGGTGAGATGAATCCGCTGCAGCTGCGTGAAACCACCATGGACCCAGATACTAGACGTTTGGTTCAGTTAACGCTTGAACCCGGCGATGATACCAATAGCATTATGGATATGTTACTGGCCAAAAAGCGTGCGTCAGATCGACGCTCTTGGCTGGAAAGCAAAGGCAACTTAGCCGATTCTGCCAACCTATAAACCGTATTTAATACAGGAACCACGATGAGCGATATCGTAACCTTTAATGACCAAGGCGTTGAGAGCAGGGCTCTTAGCGACTATGCAGAGCAGGCCTATTTGGATTATTCCATGTACGTCATACTCGATCGTGCTCTGCCGCATATTGGCGATGGCCTCAAGCCGGTGCAGCGGCGGATTGTCTATGCCATGAGCGAGCTGGGCTTAAAAGCCAGTGCCAAATACAAAAAATCTGCGCGAACAGTGGGCGATGTGATTGGTAAATTTCATCCCCATGGTGACAGTGCCGCTTATGAAGCCATGGTGTTAATGGCACAGCCGTTTTCCTATCGCTATCCACTCGTTGATGGTCAGGGTAACTGGGGTTCAGCCGACGATCCCAAATCTTTCGCGGCCATGCGTTATACCGAATCCAAGCTTTCAAAGTATGCCGATGTGCTATTGTCAGAACTCGGTCAGGGCACCGCCAACTGGCGTCCAAATTTCGATTCCACCATGGAAGAGCCGGAAATCCTGCCCGCGCGAGTACCCAATGTATTACTCAATGGTACCACCGGTATTGCGGTTGGTATGGCCACCGATATTCCACCGCACAATCTCAATGAAGTAGTCAGCGCCTGTCTGCATCTTCTGGATAATCCCAAAGCCACAGTCCCCGACCTGATGAGCTTTATCAAGGCGCCGGACTTCCCTACCGAAGGGGAGATTATTACCAGTCAAGCGGATATTTTAAATACCTATGAGACTGGCCGTGGCTCGGTAAAAATGCGCGCTATCTGGAATAGAGAAGATGGCGATATTATTGTTACCGCCCTACCCTTTCAGGCCTCTGGCTCTAAAGTGTTGGAGCAGATCGCCGCGCAGATGCGCAATAAAAAATTGCCCATGGTCGAAGACTTGCGCGATGAGTCAGACCATGAGAATCCAACCCGTCTGGTAATTACTCCGCGCTCCAATCGCATTGATATTGAAGCCTTGATGGATCATCTATTTGCGACCACCGATCTAGAGCGCAGCTATCGTATCAATATGAATATTATCGGTATTGATGGCCGGCCCTCAGTGATGAATCTACGTCAGATTCTTAAGGAATGGCTGAGATTCCGCACCGATGTGACCCGTCGTCGTCTCGACTACAGACTACAGAAAGTCGAAAAACGACTGCACCTATTAGACGGCTTGTTAATTGCATTTTTGAATATCGATGAAGTGATTCATATTATCCGCACTGAAGATGAGCCCAAACCTGCATTGATGGCGCGCTTTGATCTATCGGATACGCAGGCGGAATATATTTTAGAGACCAAGTTGCGCCAGTTAGCGCGTCTGGAAGAATTTAAAATTCGCAGCGAGCAGGACGAGTTAGCTAAGGAAAAAGCGGAATTGGAACTGCTCTTGGGCTCGGAAGCGCGACTTAAAACCCTAGTAAAAAATGAACTCAAAGCCACCGCCGAAGAATATGGTGATCAGCGCCGCTCACCGTTAAAAGAGCGCGGCGAAGCACAGGCCTTTAATGAAAAAGACTTACTCACTGCAGAGCCTATTACTGCAGTACTTTCCGATAAGGGCTGGCTGCGCGCAGCCAAAGGACATGAGATAGATCCCACCAGTCTGAACTACAAATCTGGCGACAAGTTTCTTGCTGCTGCCCTTGGCCGTAGCAATCAAAATGTCTTCTTACAGGATACCAGTGGACGTTTTTATGCGCTGCCCGGCCATACATTGCCATCGGCAAGAGGTCAGGGCGAACCTGCGACAGGCCGTCTTAATTTGCCCTCGGGAGCCTTATTTACCGATGTTCTAATGGGTGCCGATGAGCAGAAGATACTATTGGGTACTGATGCTGGCTATGGCTTTATCGGTAAGATTGGTGATCTGTATACCAAGAATAAAGCGGGTAAGGCAGTGGTGTCTATTCCCAAAGGCGCACGCATCCTAAATCCAAAAATGGTCAATGATGCCAACTCTCTGATCGCGGCTGTTAGCAATGAGGGACGTATGCTGATATTCCCAATTGCCGACTTGCCAGAGCTGGCACGTGGTAAGGGCAATAAAATTCTCAATATTCCCGGATCACGCTTGCAGAGCCGTGAAGAGTTTGTGGTTGACTATGCCGTTATTCCTGTTGGCGAAGCCCTTGTTGTCCACTCCGGTAAACGCTATCTGGTAATGAAAGATACAGACCTTGAACATTATCGTGGCGAGCGCGGACGACGCGGTCACAAGCTGCCTAGAGGGTTCCAGAAAGTAGATAGGTTAGATGTGCAGGGCGGTTAGTAAAGGTGGGCGACTTTATTTAAATTAATAAAGTTTATTGACTGCCCAGTAGGTGAAAACCTTTTAATAAATTAACCGCTTCGTAAAGTTGGTTGTCACCGCTCAGATCTTCAATCGCTGACTTCTCAGAATCCGCTGAGACGTCGTTATCTGCAGTTGCCAAATGTCCTTCCAGATCTGCCTCGCGTGTTCGCTCACGCATCTTGATGGGGCGTATCTCTGCTCGCTCCACAACGATATCTGGAACAATTCCCTCGGCCTGAATAGAGCGTCCATTGGGCGTGAAGTAGCGGGCTGTGGTTAATTTGACGGCGCGGCCATCGCCAAGAGGGATTACTGTCTGTACCGAGCCTTTGCCAAAACTCTGGGTGCCAATAACGGCGGCGCGCTGGCGATCCTGCAATGCACCGGCAACAATCTCAGAGGCCGAGGCGCTGCCACCATTAATTAATACAACAACAGGCACGCCATCGAGAATATCACCCACCTCTGCTTCAAAACTATAGTTGGCACTGGGCAGACGCCCTTCAGTATAAACAACGGTGCCGCCATCAATTAACGCGCCGGCCATCTCGATGGAAGCAGGTACCAAGCCGCCGGGATTATTGCGTAGATCAAGAACAAGGCCTTTGAGTATCTGCTTATTATCGGCTTTAAGGGCTTCTACATTGGCAATAAAATCTGAGCCTGAACTGCGTTGAAAATGTGATACTCGCACATAGCCATAGCCGGGCTCCAGAAAGCGACTGCGCACCGAACTGATCTGGATGGTATCGCGAACAACCTCAAATTCTAGGGGGCCATCCTGACCTTCGCGGTAGACGGTCAACTTAATACTGGTGCCTTTCTCGCCGCGCAGTTTATCAATGGCTTTTTGTACGCCCATACCACGCACTGGCGCGTCATTCATTTCAATAATAAGATCACCCGCTTCGATGCCGACCTTGGCTGCAGGTGTATCGTCGATCGGCGAGATAACTTTAATTAAACCACTCTCACCGCCCACCTCAAGCCCGAGTCCACCATACTCGCCTGAAGCACTTTCTTGCAGGTCGCTATAGTGCTCTGTATCTAGGTAGACGGAATGCGGATCCAATTCTAATAGCAGTCCGGCAATGGCATTATTTAATAATTCAGTGTCACTGACTTCCTCAACATAGCCGAGACGAATCTGCTCAAACACCTGCGTAAACAGACGCAATTCACGCAGTGGCAAACGAGACTCAGTGGAAGATGGTTGGGTTTCAATATCGAGAGCAGCGTCATCTGCCAGTAGTGATAATGAAAAAATAGCGCAGGTAAGAGCCAGCCATAAAGCGAATAACATTCTTAACATAAATAGGTTCCTTATTATTGCCCAATCGCCAGGCTCTACTTGGAGTGTAAAAAGCCAGCTTGGTTGCACGCCGATGTTGACGATAATTGCATCGGTCCTTTAGCGTCTGCCCAGCCAGGATTTCGGGTCCGCTGGTTTACCCTGTTTGCGAATTTCAAAATACAGTGCTGGCTTTGATAGGCCACCGGTATCGCCAGCGCGAGCCACCGTCTCGCTGCTCTGCACCCAATCGCCAGTTTCTTTTAATAGTTCCTGATTGTGCGCATACAATGTCATATAACCATCGCCATGATCGAGAATTATTAATAGACCAAAACCACGTAGATAGTTTGAAAATACTACCCGACCATTGTGTACTGCATTAACCGCCGCACCCGCCTTGGCACTAATCAGCCAACCTTCCCAGCGCAATTCACCACTGCGGGGACTGCCATAGCTATGCGCTACTCGCCCTTTTAGCGGCCATTTAAGCTTTCCTTTACGCGAGACAAAAGGCTGATAGTTTTTTGGCAGTTTCATATCTGTGACTGCTTCTTCTACCGCGCTAAGTATTTCCTCTAGCTTGCCGCGCTCTTTTTGCAGACTGCCCAGTTTCTTTTTATCTGTGCGCAGTGACGCCTGAAGCTTGCTCAGAGTGCCAGAGCGTTTCTTTACTTGTCCGTGTAATTTCTTCTGCCCACTTTCCAGTTCTGCACGGGATTTAGTCAGCTCCAATTTCTGCCTATTAATATCCTCTATAACCTTGGATAATTTATCTACATCTGCCATGTAGCGTTGAATCTTTCCGGTGCGGGCCTGCACAAAATAACCGTAGTATTTAAATACTCTAGCAATTTTTTGTGGATCTTCTTGATTGAGTAATAATTTGATTGGCTCTTGATTGCCGAGTTTATAGGCAGCGGAGATTTGATCGACAATGGCGCCACTTTGTAGGGCAATATCATTTTGTAATTCTACTTCTTGCTTGTCGAGGCTCGATAATTTTTTCTCGAAATCAGTTATTTTTTTGCGCAGTTGGCGCAGACTACGGTTGATTTGACTGGCTTCAATTTCGACTTTTTTGAGTTCGCTCTGCAGGCTGTTTTTTTCTTTGTCGCTGGCAATAAGCTTTTTTTCAAGGCTGGTAATAGAGCGCTTTAGATCATCAAGGCGTGCCTGCTGTTTGTCATCTGCAACGCTGAGACTGCTAAGGGATAGCGTCATACCTAGGGTTAAGACAGAGACTATCCCCAAGTTTTTCATTATGAGACTAGCGATTGACCAGTCATTTCGGCTGGCTGCTCGAGGCCCATCAGGTCGAGTATGGTGGGGGCAATATCGGCGAGTGAGCCGCCGCTGCTGAGTGACAGCCGCCTTGGGCCAGCGTAAACCAGTGGCACGGGAAGTGTTGTGTGCTGGGTATGTGGTTGATTGTTAGCATCATCAAACATTTCTTCAACATTGCCATGGTCTGCGGTAATTAAAACTTCGCCACCGACCTTTTCTAGGGCATCGAGTATTTGACGCAGGCTGTCGTCCACCGCTTCAACCGCTTTTATAGAGGCTTCGAAATTGCCTGTGTGGCCAACCTGATCACAGTTGGCATAGTTGCAGATAATGCTATCAAATTTACCTGAGCCAATGGCCTCAATTAATTTTTCGGTAACCTCTGGCGCACTCATTTCTGGTTTTGCATCATAGGTCGCGACATCGGGCGATGGAATTAATATGCGCTCTTCCCCTGTATAGAGAGACTCGCGTCCACCACTAAAGAAAAAGGTCACGTGGGCGTATTTTTCTGTTTCGGCAATACGCAGCTGTTGTTTATTTTGGCCAGCCAGATATTCGCCCAATGAATTGACGAGGTTTTCTGGCGGATAGGCGCAGGGCACATCAATATTGGCTTCGTATTCTGTAGTCATAACAAAGGTTGATAATTTGGCGACCACATGGCGCTCGAAACCATCGAATTTTTCATCGACCAGAGCATGGGTTATTTCACGAGCGCGGTCGGGTCTGAAATTCATTGAGATAACGGCATCGCCATCTTCGATTTTGACGGCGGTTTCACCCTCGGCAAAAATACTGGTAGCACCGACAAACTCATCATTCTCGTCGCGGGCATAGGCGGCCTCTAGTGCGCTCATAGGATCAGTCGCAGTAAACGGTGCCTGGCCCTCGGTCATTAGCCGATAGGCCAGCTCGACACGGTCCCAGCGATTGTCCCGGTCCATGGAGTAAAACCGACCGATCACCGATGCAATTTTAGCGACGCCCAGTTTTTCACACAGCGCCTGAGTTTTTTGCAGAGAAGACATTGCGCTGCGCGGCGGGCAGTCGCGACCATCTAGTGAAGCATGCAGATAAACCTTGCTGGCTCCGCGCCCAGCCGCCAGCTCTAGCATGGCATTAATATGATCTTCATGGCTATGCACGCCACCGGGCGAAAGTAGGCCCATAATATGCACGGCTTTGCCATTGGTCACGGCTGCGTCAATGGCATCGCAGAACACTGGGTTGGTGAAGAAGTCACCGTCAGCAATCGCTTTGTTAATACGGGTAAAGTTTTGGTACACCACGCGCCCGGCACCCAATGTCATATGGCCTACTTCTGAATTGCCCATTTGCCCGGCGGGCAGGCCGACTTCAAGACCAGAGGTATGAATCAGAGTTTTGGGGTTATTGGCCCAGAGTTTTTCCCATGTGGGTGCATCGGCTTTAGCAACGGCATTATATTTGTTGTCGTCGCTGTAGCCGAAGCCATCAAGAATAAGCAGTAATAAAGGGTTGCGTTGATCTGTCATGGGTTATCTAGGGTCCTGATTATAGGTTAATGATTCTAAAGATAACTGGCCTCTGGTGCTATTGATTTTCCAATAGCTCCCAGCGTGCATAGGACTCGGCAAGTTGCTTCTGTGCACTGGCTAGCTGGTTTTCTATGGCTTCGGTAGTCGATCTATCGCTTTGATAGAAGCCGGGTTTACTGATTAACTCAGAGGTCGCGCTGATCTGAGTTTCCAGTTGCTCTATCTGTGCGGGCAGGCCGTCGAGCTCGCGCTGATCTTTATAGCTTAACTTTTTGCTGGTAGTGGCGCTTTTAGTCTGTGCCTTGGGTGCCGCAACTTTAACGACTTGCTCGGTCTTGCGTTGGCGCAACCAGTCATCATAACCACCGATATACTGCTCAATGGTGCCAGATCCGTCAAACACCAGCGTGCTGGTAACCACATTATTTAAGAAGGCGCGATCGTGACTCACTAAAATTACTGTGCCCTTATAATCTATTAGCAGCTCTTCGAGTAGATCCAGAGTGTCTATATCGAGATCATTGGTCGGTTCATCGAGCACCAGAATATTGGAGGGCTGAGTAAATAATTTAGCTAAAAGCAGACGGTTTCGTTCACCACCAGACAGCGCTTTTACCGGCTGTCGGCAACGCTCTGGCGCAAATAGGAAGTCCTGCAGGTAACTGATTACATGGCGTGACTTACCACCGATTTCGAGCATATCGCGACCGCCAGAGACATTGTCTTGTACGGTTTTTTCTTCATCTAGTGCTGAACGGTACTGATCAAAATAGGCGATATTGAGGTTGGTGCCGGTTTTAATGCTGCCCTGTTGGGGTGTCAGTTCACCCAGCAGTAACTTGATCAGAGTGGTTTTACCCACGCCGTTGCGGCCAATAAAGCCGACCTTATCGCCTCGCTGAATCAGCGTTGAGAAATTCTTTACCACCTCTTTACCATCATCGAAGGCAAAGCTCACATTCGCGGCTTCGGCAACAATTTTGCCAGATTTCTCTGCTTGCTGAATATCCATGCGTGCAGTGCCCAGCTGATTGCGGCGGTCAGCACGTTCTCTACGCATAGATTCGAGCGCTCGTACACGCCCTTCATTGCGGGTGCGCCGCGCCTTAATGCCCTGTCTAATCCACACCTCTTCCTGGGAAAGGCGCTTGTCAAAGAGCGCATTTTGGCGATCTTCGATTTCTAGATTTTCTTCTTTGCGGACCAGATAGGTACCGTAGTCGCAGTTGTAATCCTGTAGCTTACCGCGATCAATCTCAATAAACCGGTTGGCCAGATTATCCATAAAGCGCCGATCGTGACTAATAAATAATAACGAACCCTCCCACTTCAACAGAAACTGCTCAACCCATTGAATGGCTTCAATATCCAGATGGTTAGTAGGCTCATCGAGTAGCAGTAGGTCCGGATCACATACCAGCGCTCGAGCCAACAGTACACGACGCTTATAGCCGCCGGAGAGGCTGGAGATATCGACATCTGGGTCGAGCTCCATTTTGGTAATAATAGATTCAACGCGCTGATTAATATCCCAGCCATTAACGCGATCTAGTTCGGCCTGGCATTCTTCGTAGGCGTTCAATACCTTGGGGCTGGGGTCTATATTGAGCTGCTGAATCAGATGGTGGAAGGTTTTTACCAACTCACCTTCGGCGCCCATGCCCTGTGCTACTACATCGAACACAGTGCCGCTGGTGTCCTGGGGAACAGACTGCTCAAGCTGAGCCACTTTTACGCCGCTGGCTCGCTTGATGGATCCTTCATCCGGCGTAATCTGGCCGGTAATAATTTTCATTAGCGTCGATTTGCCCGCACCATTTCGACCAATCAGGCAGACGCGCTCATTGGGTTCAATAACGAGATCCAGATGATCAATTAGTGGCGGCTGGCCATAGCTTAGAAAAACGTCTTGCAGTGTTACCAGGGGCATTTATTGTCCTGCGCCAAATGGCTTGGTCATAAGAATTAATTTGGGTAGCAATGTCATTGAACCCAACAGAGCGGCTGTCATGGCAAGGCCAGTTAACAGGCCGAAGTAAATCGATGGGATAAAGTTAGACAGTGCCAGAATCGAAAAGCCAATAATAATAGTCATGGCGGTATAGAACAGCGCCTGGCCAATACTGGCATGGGCACGGTGCATAGAGGCAATATAGTTGCCGTCTACTTTAAATTCACGCCTAAATCTGGTGATGTAATGAATTGCATGATCCACGCCTATACCCACCGTAATTGCGGCAATGGTAATGGTCATCATATCCAGCGGAATACCGCTAATACCCATACCACCAAGTACAATTCCAGCTGCTAAGAAGTTGGGCAAGATAGCAATCACAGAAATTTTGGCCGAGCGGAACAGCACCAAAAACATCAGCATAATGCCTACAAATACAGCGCCAAGTGTGAGTATCTGCGAGCGATACAGGCTCTGCAGCATATTGTTGTACAGCACCAGCAGGCCAGTAAATCGAATATCCTCTTGGGCGATACCCACTTCATTGACGGCGTAGTCATTGATCTTTTTTAGCAGATCGGCACGGCGCAACTGACCACCGGTCTCCATGGCGCGCAACTGAATACGCGCTTCATCGAGGTCTTCAAGTAGGAAGGGCGATACCATCTGCTGATAAATATCTGGACCTAGGCTCTTGCGCATAAAGGCAATTTCAAAGTCATTGAGCTTGTGGCCGCTGAGATCGCTGGCAACTTCATAAATCTGTACCAGAGAGCTAACCTTGCCGACTTCAGGCTGGGCATCAATAAAGGCCTGCAACTTAGCCAGATCGGCAAGGCCAGTTGAAGAAAACCAGTAAGTATCTTTAAGGGCATCTTCGGTTGGGGCCTCTTCAAATGACAGGTTGTCGCCATAGCCATCGCCTGCATAGCCTTCATCCTCGCCGTATTCGTCGGCATCATCATAGCCATATTCATCGTCGGCGCTATCTTCAAAGCTATCGACTTCTACGGCGGCAAAGGTCGGCGCCTGCAGAATGATATCCAGTGGTGTAGTGCCACCCATGGCAGTGTCGATTATCTCCATGCCCTGATAGATTTCGGTGTCAGCGCGGAAGTAATCAATAAAGCGGTTTTCTACTTCGAGGCGTGAAATGCCATAGATCGAAAGTGCGGTCAGTGCGGCGGCCATAAACAGTACAAAGCTGCCATTGTGCTCGGTAAAGCGCGCAAATCTAGTGGTTATGGCTGCGGAGTTATCACTGTCACCGGCATTTTTGCCCTTGCCAAATAGCATCATGGCAGCCGGAATAACGATAAAGGCAACCACGAGCGCCAGACTGATTCCCATAGTCATCATCCAGCCAAAGTCGATTACCGGGCGGATATTACTCACCACCAGCGACATAAAGGCCACGATGGTTGTTAGTACGGTGTAGAGGCAGGGCTTGGCCATGGATACAACGGTTTCACTCACCAACTGATGCTGACTGGCATCGGGCTTTTGCCCCTGCAGCTCGCGGTAGCGCACAATCAGATGAATAGTCAGCGCCAGCGTGATAATTAGCAGCAGTGAGACAAAGTTTGAGGAGATAACCGTGAGGCGCCAATCAATCCAGCTTAGGAAGCCAAGAATAATGGTTAGACACAGGGCGCAGGTGGCCAGAGGCAGGACCACCCAGCGCACCTGGCGAAAAATGAGCGCCAACGTGGCGATAATAAACAGCAAAATACCACTGCCAAAAACCACCAGATCACTCTTGATAAAATCCACCATATCGGCGGTGATCATATCTGGACCACCGAGGAAGATGGTCGCGCGATCGCGGTAGCCAGTGATGAGTGCTCGAACCTCAGCGACACGCTGGTGGTCCTCCGCCGCTTTAGCGGTGCGATAGTTAAGAAAGTCTAAACTAACAGCATCCAGCTGAATCTGCTGTTGTGGGGTTAAACCTTGGGTGGCGCGAATCAGGCGCAGATCATCGCGCTCAGTAACCAGTTTTAAATAGGTCTCGTCAAGCGCTAGTGTTGCCAGTAGCCCGGTTGTCTGGCCGTCGGCACTGAGGATAACGTTTTTATAAATCGGGCTATTAAGAAACTCCTGCTTGGCCAACTGTCTGTCAACACCCTCAGATAGCAGCGTATTGAGATCTTCTTTAAGGTCAGCAACGCTGATTTTGGGGCTGTACAGTAAAGGTACATCCAGCATCGACAAAATACCTTCAACACCGTTGATGGTTGCCAGATCGTCACGCAGAGCAGACATAGTTTCAAGATTGGCATCATCAAACAAATCACCGATTTTGGGTGAAAAGGTCACAATCAGGTAGTTGTCACTGCCATAGCGCTGAACAACTTCGCGAAAGAAGTTGAGGTCATCATCATGTTCCAGCGTCAGCGAGTCAGCAGAGGCATCCAGCTTAAAGTTCGGCAACCCCAGAGCCATGGCAACGGTGAGCGCAATAACCGCTAAAAGCGAGGTCAGTGGATGACGGAGAACCGTCCTATTGTATAAATCAAATAAAGGTGAGCTCATCTTTAATATTATCTCTGCGCATTGGCGTTAAACAGGGCGCTATTATGCGGTTTTGGAGGGCAAGATTATAGGGCATCGCTGATTATTAGGTGATTGATCCCACGGACTCTATCTCGGCCCTTCCAGATGGTTTAGAGCCTGACCTATAGATGACCCACAGGGGTAATTTTCAATTACAATTGCCTATCAAAATAACCCTATAGTAAACGTTATGAATGGTGTAATTCTCGACTGTGACAGCCTTGGTCCGGACTCCCTTGATCTGAGCCCTTTGCATAACCTTCCTATCAGCTGGACTATCTATCCGGACTGTTTGGACCAGCAAGTTGCTGAGCGTATTGTCGACGCTGATATTGTGCTGACTAATAAGGCGGTGATTTCGGCCTTGGCTATTGCTCAGGCGCCGCGCCTAAAGCTGATTGCGGTGATGGCGACTGGCACTAATCAGGTTGATCTTGAGACCGCCACTGAGAGGGAGATTGTGGTTAGTAATGCAATTGGTTATGGCACCGGTTCGGTAGTACAACATTGCTGGTCGCTGATTCTCGCTCTCACGACTAAGCTTGAATCTTATCATCAGGCGGCTGTGGGCGGTCGCTGGCAACAGAGTCGGTTCTTTTGCTCTATGGATTTTCCGGTGCGTGAGCTGAGTGGCAAGGTATTGGGTATTGTTGGTGCAGGTGAGCTAGGGCTGGGTGTTGCCAAAATTGCCGAGGCATTTGGTATGCAAGTTATCTATGCTGGGCTGCCTGGACGAACACATAATTCTGCGATTGAGCGGGTGGCCTTTGACGCGTTTTTAGCTCGTGCCGATATTATTAGTATTCACTGCCCACTAACCGCAGACACAAGAGACTTAATTGGCGAGGCGGAGTTTGCGCTGATGCAGAGTTCAACTCTTGTTATTAACAGTGCCCGTGGCGGTATTGTTAACGAAGCGGCATTAAAGCAGGCGCTATGCAATGGTGATATCGCCGGTGCAGCAACCGATGTTCTGACGGTGGAGCCACCAGTTGATGGCAATCTTTTACTAGACCCAAGTATTCCAAATCTTATTGTTACACCCCATAGTGCCTGGGTGGCGCAGGAAGCGCGGCAGAGGCTGATTGTTCAGCTTGCAGATAACATTGGTGGCTTCCTCGATGGCAAGCCACGCAATCAGGTTAACTAAAACGCCGCCACTGGCACTAAACTCAGAGTTCGAAATCAGTCTTGAGCTTTTTAGCGGCGAGAACTTTTTTCAGTTTAGGGTAATAGGGCAGGCCATTTTTGAATGGTGGGTAATCTTCTCCGGCAATCAGTGGCTGCAAGTAGTCCCGCGCCTTCTGGGTAATGCCGAAGCCATCTTTGGTGATAAACGATCTAGGCATTTTCTTTTCCACATTGGCGACCTTGGCCAGTGATGCTTCGCCCAGTGACCAGCTGAATTTTTTGCCAGTGCCACGTTCGATGGTGACCATAATTGAACCCTTGCCTTCGAGGGCTTTTTCCACTGCGGCACGGCCCACGGCATAGGCTTGATCGACATCGGTTTTAGAGGCTATATGGCGCGCGGCACGCTGCAGATAATCAGCCAGGGCATAATGATACTTATAGCCTAGCGAATGTTTAATCATGCTGGCCAATGTGGGTGCAACGCCACCGAGCTGCTGGTGACCAAAGGCATCTTTATTTAATGAACCTGAGATCAATGCACCATCTGCATAGCTGGCGCCCTCAGATGCAACGACCACGCAAAAGCCTTTTTCATTGATTGTCTGCTCAACTTTGGCAACAAACTGTTCGCGGTTAAATGGTATCTCAGGAAAGATAATAATATGCGGTGCATCACCGGCTTCCTGTGCTGCAAGTCCGCCTGATGCGGCAATCCAGCCAGCGTGACGGCCCATCACTTCGAGAATAAATATTTTGGTCGATGAGGCGGCCATTGAGGCAATATCAAGGCTGGCTTCTTTGGTCGACACTGCAACATATTTTGCTACCGAGCCAAAGCCTGGCGAGCAGTCAGTAAATGGCAGATCATTGTCTATGGTTTTAGGGATATGAATGGCTTGAATGGGGTAGCCCATCTTTGCCGAGATCTGCGAAACCTTGAGACAGGTATCTGCAGAATCACCGCCACCGTTATAAAAGAAATAGCCAATATTATGGGCTTTAAATACATCGACCAGGCGCTCGTATTCGGCGCTACTATCTTTAATATCTTTCATCTTATAGCGGCATGAGCCAAAGGCGCCGCCTGGGGTGTGCTTTAATGCGGCTACTGCCGAGTTTAACTCTTTGCTGGTATCAATCAGGTTCTCTTGCAGAGCGCCAATAATTCCATTTTGACCTGCATAGAGGGTGCCGATCTTATCTTTATGCTGCCTGCAAGCCTCGATCACTCCGCAAGCTGAGGCATTAATCACAGCTGTGACGCCGCCTGATTGGGCATAAAATGCATTTTTCTTAGCTGATGAAATAGCCATTATTAAAGTCTTTCCCTTGAGTCCATTTAAGAACTGGCCATGGTACTGCTTTAGGCTTGCTGGTAACAGCTGGTTTTATAAATCAGTGGGTATTGAAATCGTCAGTCGCATTCCAAACTGGCTGCTGTTTAGCGCGCTGTGATTGGGTTGGTACCTGTATTCTGCAGAGGCTCCGAGCCATGCCTCTTTGCCTGCCAATTTCCATGGCCTGTGATAGTTAACTTCTAATTGTTGCTCACGCCCCTGAGGCTTTAGATCAAAGGCGATATTCTCATAGACTATCTGCCGATCTACTGTGCGCCCCGTGGCCCGCTGCAATTTGCCGTGTCCACTTTCAATGCGCAGAGGCTGAGCGAGATACAGGCTAAGTTGGTCCTTGTCGCGCCATAGGGAATGACTTGTAAAACCCATTGCCCAGGAGCTGCTGGTGACCTGATCGGGCAGCTGCAGCTGACCAGTATGCGTCAGTCCGCTATCGGTGGTGCCGGAGTACAGCGCCACTACGCCCTGCCACTGGGAGCTGAGTCGCAAATGCCCATTTATGCCCGTAAAGAAAGTTTTGCTCTGTTCAATACTGCCCAGAGCCGAACCAATCTCAGTGCCGAGAAAAGCCTCTTCTTCACGGACAAAGCCTGTCTGCAAGCTCAGGCCGCTTCGATTGGTTGAAAACGCATATTCGATAAGCGCGCCACTGCCCTGATGTTCACTCACTGGTTGATATTTATTCCAGCTACCAGAGCCATTAAACAGGCCTATACGTAACTTCCCCCTGCTACCCTGCAATGGAATGGCGCCACCACTACTCCACCCCTGACGTGCAAAACGCAGCCAGGGAGCGGCAAAGCTACTGTCATCATCAGTCGATGAAGGGCTCACTACTGAATTGGCATAGACACCAAAGAACCAGCCCGCATTGGCGTTTATACCGGCAAAGCGTTCAACGCCCTGCGTATTTTGAAATTGCAGGGCAATATAGTCGGCTTGAACCCGGTTGTTGGGGTTGCTATTAAAACCGGCGTCCTGTTGCCAGGGGTCAGGTGCACTGCCAAAAGAAAATTTGGTGCCATTAATTGATTGTTGGCTGCCGTGGCGCAGAGCCGGGCCACTCGCCATATCAGGCGTGGCTGTGGTGTTAACCAAGGCACTGGCGGATTGATAAAATGGAAAGCCAAGGTCATCAAATAGTGCGACTTGATTGCCGCCCAATGTGGCGGACAGGCTAGCCCCCAGCGCTCCACCGGTGAAGTTGCCCTGGGCTGCACTCTGCATACCGCGGTCGAGACTCGCGCCGGTGGCGACATTTAGCCCGCCAACGGGGCGGGTGGCGGCATCTAAATCTAATAGGCCCTGACCATAGATACTGCTGTCGGCGTAGACACCCTCTTTATTGGCGGAGACTAATAGACGATTGGCCAATTCATGATTGCCCACTGTGGGAAACAGCTGCTTGAGCAGAGCCAATGAGCCGCTGACAAGGGGTGCTGCAAAAGACGTACCTATGGCTTTACCATAAGAGTCCCGCCCCGCCACTGCATCTTCCGGGGGCGTGATTGCAGACCAGATCACCTCATCGCTATCAAAGGTCCCATCATTATTGGCATCGCCGCCGCCCGGTGCGGCCAGACAAAAGGCTGCTGCTAGGCCACAGTGATTGGCGTAAAAAGAAATTCCACCTGAACTGTCCACCGCCGTCACGGCCAGCATATGATCTTGCAGCTCGGGAAATAAATACGGTAGTCCGGGTAAAAGTTCGGGGCTGGTAGCATCTACTTCAACACCAAATTCATCGTCCTCGCCCCAGGCATTACCGGCTGAGATAACAAAAATAGTGCGATCGCCGCTGGACTTGTTTTGTTGGCGCAGCGCGTCGAGCATAAGACTAAAAGAATTTTCGATTGATGGGGCTGAGTAAGAGGTCACGACGCCAGAAAAGCCAAAGCTCATATTAACAATGTCGACTTGGTTGGCCATAGAAGTGAAGCGGCTGGCAAAGTAATTGTCGTCATTAAAACCGACGTTGCCTTCATCTAGCGGTTGGTAGGGGCCATCACTAGATCCCAGTGGGATCTCGTAGGTAAGGATATCCGCATCATAGGCCACGCCATGCATCTTAATGCCCGTGTCCAGATCACCATTTTTACTGGCGGCGATAACACCGGCAACCTGAGTGCCGTGGTCAATAGCGCTATCCGAGCGCGGGGTGCTGTCAGAGTAATCTGATCCAGCAACGCTAATTTTATCCCCCGAGTCAGTGGCAAATTCGTAGTGCTCCTCGTAGACCCCTGAATCGATAACACCAACGCTGACGCCATCTCCGGTTGCGCCTCTGGCGTAGGCACTGGAGGCATTGATTAATACCAGACCGCCCATGCCCGCATATTCTTCCGTTTCAGCGCTGGCGACGAGACTGGCGAAATCATCTGGGTCCTGATCCTGAGCCGCGAAGTTAGCATAGGGTGGCCCAGGTTCAACAACAGTGGGTGCAGGTGGTGAGGGGGGTGCGACTGTGGGTGTGTTGGCTGATGGGCTGCTGCCACCGCCGCCACCGCAGGCAGAGAGAGCAAAAACTGTGGACAGTATTATTGTAACGGCTTTAATGTTGCAACGACTTAAAATCGGGATATCCATGATATGCCTAACCTCGTTGTTATTCATTTTACCTGTTATCTCTAGTCTATATTGGTGATATTCTCTCGTAAACAGGCGGCTATTAGTCGCTCGAAGTAACAAGGAAACCCATGCATATTCATATTCTCGGTATCTGTGGCACATTTATGGGCAGTCTTGCGCAGCTGGCCAAGTCTGCAGGCCATACAGTATCTGGCTGTGATGCCAATGTTTATCCTCCGATGAGCACGCAGCTTGAGCAGGCTGGGATCACGCTTATCGAAGGCTTTGATCCACGGCAACTGCAGCCAGCGCCAGATTTAATTGTGGTTGGCAATGCCTTGTCGCGGGGCAATCCCTGTGTTGAATATATGCTTGATCAGCAGCTCGCTTATATTTCTGGTCCACAGTGGCTGGGTGAAAACCTGCTGCGCAATAAATATGTACTGGCGGTTTCTGGCACCCATGGTAAAACCTCGACGAGCAGTATGCTGGCCAAAATTCTTGACGCAGCAGGATTCAATCCGGGTTTTTTGATTGGCGGTGTGCCGCAAGACTTTGGTGTCTCTGCGAGGCTCAGCGACAGCGATTACTTTGTGGTGGAAGCGGATGAATATGACAGTGCCTTTTTTGATAAGCGCTCTAAGTTTGTGCATTATTTTAGCAATACATTAATTATTAATAACTTGGAATTCGATCACGCCGATATTTTTGAAAACCTAGCGGCGATTCAAAAGCAGTTCCATCATGTGGTGCGCACTGTGCCCAGTACCGGCACCGTTATTTATCCTGCAGCAGATGCCAATATAGCCGCAGTTATTGAGCAGGGTTGTTGGAGTCAACAGCAAGCATTTGGCTCTGAGTCATCGGATTGGCATTACCGACTCATCGCTGAAGATGGGTCTAGCTTCGAGGTGGTGTATGGCGATCAGACTGCCAAAGTAAATTGGCAGCAGACCGGCCTGCACAACGTTCTAAATGGGTTGTTGGCGGTTATTGCCGCCCATCAGGTAGGTGTCAGTCTCGAGCAATGTTGCAATGGACTCAGCGATTTTGTTGGTGTTAAGCGCCGCATGGAAGTGATTTATCAGGATCATGGAATCACTGTCTATGATGACTTTGCCCATCACCCGACCGCGATTAAAACGACTATTGAAGGTCTGCGCGCGAAGGTTGGGCAGGACAAAATTGTTGCGGTGATTGAGCCACGTTCAGCGACCATGAAGCTGGGCATTCATAAAGACAGTCTCAGCGCATCGGTAAGCCTTGCAGACCAGGTTTACTGGTATCAAAACCCAGCGATTGATTGGGATATTAATGCCGTAGCCAGGGCCTGTTTGGTACCGGCAACAGCGACCGCAGATATTAAACAGCTACTCGAACTGGTGGCCCAGATGGCGACCTCAGACACCCATATTGTGATTATGAGCAATGGTGGCTTTGAAGGCTTTCATGGTCTGCTGACAGAGCGTCTAGGACGATAGCATAAACGTGACAGGGCCATCGTTACATAGACTGACCTGCATATCAGCACCAAAGATTCCGTTCTCTACTTGTGCACAGTGGGTTGTTTTGGCCTTGGCTAAAAAATAATCATACAGTGCTTTAGCCTCCTCAGGCGGTGCCGCAGTTGAGAAGCTGGGTCGCAACCCTCTACTGGTATCTGCTGCCAGAGTGAACTGCGAAATAACTAATAGGCCAGCGCCGATATCTGTCAGTGAGAGATTCATCTTGCCATCGGCATCGGAAAATATTCTGTAACTGAGTACCTTTTTTAATAATTGATCTGCTTTGCTCTGGTCATCGCCTTTTTGTATGCCCAGAAATAGCAATATGCCACGATCTATCTTGCCATTAACCCGACTGTCGATAGACACGGAGGCTGAGGAAACGCGCTGAATTAATCCCAACATATCAGTGGTTCTCGCTCTTTATCTGATGCGCAAGTTGCTCAGTGGCACAGAGCAGGGCATCGGTGGTGCCGGGTTCACTGGAGGAGTGGCCAGCATCAGCAATGATTTTTAGTTTTGCCTCTGGCCAGGCATGACTGAGATCAAAGGCCTGATTGACGGGACACACCATGTCGTAGCGACCATGCACAATGGTGCCCGGAATATCCTTCAGTCTGCGCGCATTATTAATGATTTGGTTGGGTTCTAAAAAGGCTTTGTTTATAAAGAAATGCGCTTCGATACGCGCCATCGCCATGGCCATATGCGGGTTGGCAAAATGATCCACCAGCGCATCATTAGCATGCAATGTGGCACAGCGACCTTCCCACACAGACCAGGCTTTGGCGGCGGCCATGCGCTCAATGTCATTGTCGCCGGTCAGCCGCGTATAGTAGGCTTGGAGCATATCACCGCGCTCTGCTTCAGGAATAATCTGCTTATACTGCTGCCAGTAGTCGGGGAAAATTTGGCTGGCGCCGTGCTGATAAAACCATTGAATATCTTCATCGCGGCACAGGAAAATACCACGCAGAATAAGGCCCAGTACCAGTCCCGGATAAGTTTGAGCATAGATCAGGCCAAGGGTCGAACCCCAGGAGCCACCAAAGATTACCCAGTGTTCAATACCCAGTGTTGTGCGAATAACTTCAATATCTGCGACCAGTGCGGCGGTGTTGTTATCCTCCAGGCTGGCATGGGGTTTGGACTGTCCCGAGCCGCGCTGATCGAACAGAATAATTCGGTATTTATCCGGATCAAAAAAACAGCGATCGGTCTGTCGTGTGCCGCCGCCGGGGCCACCATGAACAAATAAAACTGGAATACCCTCGGGATTACCAGATTCTTCGATATAGAGTTGGTGAGGTTCAGTCACAGCAATACTCTGTGTGCTGTAAGGGCGAATTGCCGGAAACGCTTTTCTCATTGGAGCCCATTCCTGATGGTTATCTGGTCAGCTTAATATAGACAAGATTACTCAGTTAAACTACTTTTAAAGCCTGCTATCGGACCAAGGAATAATTGATGAGTGAACTGACTCGCTGTATCTGGTGCGGAGATGATCCACTGTACCAACAGTATCATGACAATGAATGGGGCGTTCCCTGTCGCGATGATAAAAAGTTATTTGAGTTCTTGCTGTTGGAAGGTGCGCAGGCTGGACTGTCGTGGATTACTATATTGCGCAAGCGTGAGGCCTATCGCCAGGCCTTTGCTGACTTTGATGTCGACCGAGTTGCGGCTTTTACCGAGCATGATATCGAGCGCTGTATGCAGGATGCCGGTATTGTGCGCAATCGCTTAAAGATTAAGAGCGCTGTTTCAAACGCCAAGTTATTTATTGAGATTCAAAAAGAGTTTGGCAGCTTTAGCGCCTATTTCTGGGGCTATCTGGATAACCAACCCATAGTCAATCACTGGGCCAGTCACAGTGAAATTCCGGCGACAACACCGCTATCCGACTTGATTGCCAAAGAGTTGAAAAAACGCGGCTTTAAGTTTTTTGGGTCCACCATCTGTTATGCCTACATGCAGGCCATGGGCCTGGTCAACGATCACACCACCGACTGTTATCGGCATCGAGAGAACTAACCTACCACCACCATGTCGCGGCCCATGTGCTTGGCCTGATAGAGACCATTTCCGGCGGTCGATAGCAGGTCATCGATGCCGGTGCACTTATCAATCGAGGCAACACCGATACTTAACGAGATTCTAAGCTTGTCCCCCTGAGCGTCCATATTCAGTTCGCCTGCTGCCGCACGCAGCCGCTCGGCGATATTGACCGCAGCCACGCAGTTAGCAGTTGGCAGTAAAACCATAAATTCATTGCCGCCCCAGCGCGCGGCAATATCTTCGCCGCGCAGTGGCTCGCTAAGAACCTGACCTATGGCATAGAGAATGTTGTCACCCACATCATGGCCGTAGCGGTCGTTAATAAATTTAAAATTATCCAGATCTGCTAGCAAGATGGAGAATGGCTGATTGATAAGTCGATATTGCTGATACTTTTTCTCTAGACGCCCTTCCATATTATTGCGATTGGGCAGTTGGGTCAGTTGATCCTGATGGGAAATTTGATCCACCCGTGAAGACAGATCTTGGAACTTACTAAGGCTGTCAAAACGCGAGTTATCCATGGCCACAGCAAAGGCGGTCAAAATGGCATAGGCTGAGAGAAAGCGCACCACTGCGATATCGCTGTAGTTGGGTACGGCAAATGGAATAGATTCACCCGTCATTATCCAAGTGGCTGCGGCGAAGGTACCAATCAACATAAACAGGCTTTGGCGATACCCGAAAGCCCCCACTATCACTGGCACTATGGTTAGGCACCACATCAATGATGAGGCATCTGATGCGCCTAGTAATAGAAAGAAAAAGCCAATAAGTAATGTGCCGGCCAACAGCAAGCGGGCAAGGTTATGACGGTCGAAAATATAGAAGATGCCGAGAGCAACGAGAAGTACGCCGGCAATAGCAAGATAAAATGTGGCCAGTGCCATCTCACCTTGGCGATAGGAATAAAAGGCGAACATGATGGCTATAATTTCTTGTGCCATCAATGAGAAGGAAAGAAATCCGCCGGTAACTAAATCCTTGTTATCCACTTCCGCCATGCTGCGCCTTGGAGACATTATTCACTGTTATATTAGTTCAAATGTCACGCTAAATCGAAGTTCCGCCAGATATTCCTTATCTGGCGGTTACTGCATAGAGTCTTACTTAGGTGCTCTCTTGCGCAGGGTTTCAGTCAACAGCTTCTTGCGCAGGCGAATACTGTCGGGAGTTACTTCTACCAACTCATCGTCTTCAATAAACTCTAGAGCCTGTTCCAGCGTGTGCTTGATTGGCGGCACTAACGTCAGTGCTTCATCTGTACCAGAGGCGCGAACATTGGTTAGCTGCTTGCCTTTAATAGGATTGACGACGAGGTCATTGTTGCGCGAGTGAATGCCGACAATCTGACCTTCATAGACATCGACAGCATGGCCCAAGAATAAGCGTCCGCGCGCCTGAATATTAAACAGTGCGAAAGCGGCAGTTTTACCCTTAACCATACTGACCAGAGCGCCGTTCTGGCGGCTGTGGGCTTCGCCCTCTTTAAGCGGACCATATTTATCAAAGATGCTGGTCATAATGCCGGAGCCAGAGGTCAGTGTCAGGAAGGTGCCACGGAAGCCTATCAGGCCACGTGATGGCATAGAGAACTCTAAACGCACACGTCCTTTTCCGTCGGGCTCCATATTGGTCAGCTCAGCCTTGCGCTGGCCCAGCTCTTCCATCACTGAACCCTGATGCTGATCTTCAACATCAATCACCACCTGTTCGTAGGGTTCCTGTACCTTGCCGTCTATCACTTTAGTTACAACTTCAGGGCGCGATACACCCATTTCAAAGCCTTCGCGACGCATGGTTTCAATCAGTACCGACAGATGCAGTTCACCGCGACCAGAAACAATAAATTTATCCGGTGAGTCTCCCTGTTTAACACGTAGAGCCACGTTGTGAATAAGCTCTTGGTCAAGGCGGTCTTTAATATTTCGAGTGGTAACGTACTTGCCTTCTAGGCCTGCGAAAGGTGAGTTATTAACGATAAAGGTCATACTTACCGTTGGCTCATCAACACTCAGAGCAGGCAGTGCTTCAATATTTTCTGGATCGCAGAGAGTATCCGAGATACCTAGGCCATCGATGCCATTAATACAAACGATATCGCCCGCTTCGGCCAAGTCTGTCTCTACCTGTTCAAGACCTAAGTAGCCCTTAACATTGAGAACCTTACCTTTGCGCTCTTTATCGTCAGAAGATTTAACAACGACTTGCTGTCCTGGTTTAAGCGTACCGCGCGTAATGCGGCCAACGCCAATAACGCCCACGTAGGGGTCATAGGCCAGTGCTGAAATCTGCATTTGGAATGGACCATCACTGTCGACCTTGGGGCTGGGCACATCAGCGACAATCATTTCATATAGCGGGGTCATATCTTCCGCCATTGCGTCAAGCTCGGTACCAGCGATGCCGTTGAGCGCTGAGGCATAGATAACGGGGAAATCCAGCTGCTCGTCAGTGGCTCCTAAGCTATCAAAGAGATCAAAGACTTGATCCATTACCCAGTCTGGACGAGCGCCTGGACGGTCAACTTTATTGATTACAACAATTGGGCGCAAACCCTGTTCGAATGCTTTTGAAGTCACAAAACGTGTTTGCGGCATGGGGCCATCAACAGCGTCGACCAGCAGCAATACAGAGTCAACCATCGACAGAACGCGCTCAACCTCTCCACCGAAGTCGGCGTGACCTGGGGTGTCTACGATATTGATACGGTAGTCATTCCATTTGATGGCGGTGTTCTTCGCCAAAATGGTAATACCACGCTCTTTCTCCTGATCATTGGAGTCCATTAGTCGTTCGGAGCCCACATCTTTTCGGTCGAGAGTGCCTGATTGACTCAGAAGTTTATCGACCAATGTAGTCTTACCGTGGTCAACGTGGGCGATGATCGCAATGTTTCGCAAGTTTTCAATGGACATTAAAGATACCAGTAGGCGCAAAAAGCCGCGATTATACGAGAATCTAGGGAAACTACTACCGTTCTTTTTATGAAGACGATACTTCATTGTTTGGGTGTGGAATTGCGCTCAATCAACACTGACGTGATTGATGTCGGTGGAGAGGGGGGTGCAATCAGATTACCCTGCAGTAATTGGCGGGCCATATCCAGCAGTAAATGGTGAGCACGGGGGCCTCAATACAGGGTGCAATGCAGTCTAAGGCCAATGATTTAGTGAGTTCTATGAGTCCTTTGACCAGATTCCATGAACTTTCAATTTAATCGGTCTCGGTCATCAATTGGTGAGAAATACGGACCGTTTCTATCTGCAGCTAGCGTAACTTTTGCAGCGGCAAACTCTGGTAGCCGACATTATCGAATATTAGACCGCAACCAATTTCATTGAGGAAATGAAGCTGTAATTGTCATGATGCATTGAGTTTGCCAAGACTTTCAGAGTGGAGGCTGAACATAAATGAACTAGGTTTGATGTTATGGCGGCGCATAATTTCCTGCACCTAGGCCGCAAATTGGGGGTGCTCCAGTTCGCGGAGGCTCAGGTTGAAGTAAATCGGCAGCATCTTGCGGCTGATCTTTAATTTAACTCAATTCTCGATACCTAAATATTGCCGCTAAAGTCTAAAAATGGGCTAGTTAGGTTTTGGTGCTGAAAATGCTAACTTGGTTGAAACCTTTTTCACGCATCAGAATGGCCTGCAGTCGACTCATAATGCCTTTGTCACAGTACAGTAAATAACAGAGGTTTTTATCCAGCTGCTCGAGTTGCTGCTCAAGGTTAAAAAAAGGCATTATTAGAAGTTTGTTTTTGCCTGATCTTAACGGCCTTGCATCAACATCTGCTGGATGGCGGATATCAATAATAATATCGCCTGCGCAGGGCTCAGAAATGGTTTCAACATCCGTGCTTGAACTGTTTGATATTGAGATGCTGATAATGACTTCCTCGAGTACAAAAAGGTGACAGTGCCGCCTCACGTGGGCATTATACTCACCCGAACACGGAAAATACTATTTCACCCCACGCTTGCACAATAATGGTGCGATTTAGCCTGACAGGCACCGTTATGGTGCGCTTATGGCGGCTAAAATGCACTGTTAAAGCCAGCAATTTGTGGCTAGCCCCTAAAGTACGGGGATGCCGGCGCTTTTGATGCTGGCAACCCAGCCTCAAATCATTGGCATGACAATTGCTATCTTCTTCGGGAGAAATAGATAAATTTTAGTTAGGTCAGATCGGTTTCAATGCGCCGACTGGCTGTTTAATAAAGCATTAAATGATTCCATAGTGGAGGATACAATGTCTGAGAAGACTCTTAATCTGATTAAAGATAGCGAAGCCCGATGGGTTGACCTTCGGTTTACTGACACCAAAGGTAAGGAACAGCACGTTTCTATTCCTATCGGTGAAGTTGGTGATGACTTTTTCACTGAAGGTAAAATGTTTGATGGCTCGTCTATTGCCGGTTGGAAGGGCATTAACGAATCAGACATGATTCTTATGCCTGACGACAGCACTGCGGTACTGGATCCCTTTACCGATGAGCCAACTGTTATTATTCGCTGTGGCGTTGTTGAGCCCTCCACCATGCAAGGTTATGAGCGTGATCCACGCTCCATCGCTCTGCGTGCCGAGCAGTACCTGAATTCAACTGGCCTGGGCGATACTGCTTACTTTGGTCCAGAGCCTGAGTTCTTTGTATTTGACGATATCAAATGGGGTGCCGACATGAGCGGCAACTTCTATAAGATTAACTCTGACGAAGCTGCTTGGTCTTCTTCTGCAGAAATGCCTGATGGCAACATGGGTCACCGTCCTGGTGTTAAAGGCGGCTACTTCCCAGTGCCACCAGTCGATAGCCTGCACGATTTGCGTGCTGCTATGTGTGGCGCCATGGAGCAGATGGGCCTCGATATCGAAGTTCATCACCACGAAGTAGGTACTGCGGGCCAGTGTGAGATCGGCGTTCGTTTTGATACCTTGGTAGCCAAAGCTGACCAGGTTCAGATTCTTAAGTACTGCGTGCACAACGTTGCTCATGCCTATGGCAAGACAGCGACCTTTATGCCTAAGCCAATTGTTGGCGATAATGGTTCTGGTATGCACTGTCACATGTCTTTCTCTAAAGATGGCGACAACCAGTTTGCAGGCGATGCCTATGCGGGTCTGAGCGAAACTGCTCTGTACTACATCGGCGGTATCGTCAAGCACGCCAAGGCTCTTAATGCCTTTGCCAACGCCTCTACTAACTCTTATAAGCGTCTGATTCCTGGTTTTGAAGCACCGGTAATGCTGGCTTACTCAGCGCGTAACCGCTCTGCTGCGATCCGTATTCCATATGTTGCCAGCCCACGTGGTAAGCGAGTAGAAGTACGCTTCGGTGATCCGACGGCCAACCCATACCTGATGTTTGCCTCTATGCTGATGGCCGGTCTGGACGGAATTAAGCACAAGATGCACCCTGGCGATTCTGCAGACAAAGATCTTTATGATCTACCTGCTGAAGAAGCTGCTGCTATCCCTCAGGTTGCTGGCAGCCTGCGTGAAGCATTGGATGAGCTGGATGCAGACCGTGAATTCCTGACTGCTGGTGGCGTATTTACCGATGATATGATCGATGCATACATTGAGCTGAAGATGGAAGAAGTTTACCGCGTTGAGCACACTACTCACCCGGTTGAGTTTGATATGTACTACAGCTGCTAAGTTAGCGGTTAGAGCAAAATCGAACAGGCCCGTCATTCATAGAATGGCGGGCTTTTTCTTTGTCTGAAATACGTCTAGTCTTTAAGCATGAGATTAGTTCGTCAAATATTCAGCGCCAAGTGGTTCGCGATTATGCTCAGTTTGATTAGCCTAGACTCACTTGCTCAGGTCTACAAGCTGGTCGACGAAGACGGCAATATTACTTATACCGATCAACCTGGCAGTACTACAGATACTGGCACCCTCGAAAAATTAGTCCCACTTAATCAGATACCTACTCTGTTGGTGCCGACTGGCAACAAAGCGTTGGCAGAGATTGCCGACGGCGAAACAGAGCGATTTGCTGGCTATAGCAGCGCGCTTATCGTCTCTCCAGAAAATGACTCAATTATTCCGCACAGTCAGATCAGTATTATTATTCAGCTGTCATTGAGCCCGCAATTGCGGGCTGGGCATCGCGTGCAGTTTTGGTTTGATGGGGCGCCTCAGGGTCAACCTGTAGCGGCGACCGCTTATCAAATTGATAATATTGAGCGCGGAAGTCACAGTTTATCGGCCAGAGTTTTCAATACTCAGGGCCAGTTACTCATCTCTACAGCCTCGGTTGAGGTCCATGTAAAGCGTCATTTTGCGCGCAAGTAATTCATTCTTTTAGGTACCTACTGCATTTCTGCAGTGCTCGAATAGATACATGCGCACCATAATGGTGCATACTCAGCTCTGGCAATGCCACTCGCAGCCAAAGATCGCTAGTTATAGTCCATTTTGCTGGGATGCAGCTGCCCTCTTAGGCCTTTTGCCTCCATGTTCTTGGCCTACTTATTGCAAGTACAGACTAAGCGAAATAATCACAATAGATAATTATCCGAAATAAGCGTTTATGACTTCGAATCAATTGCACAGAATGTTGCTCGATAATCTTAATACCGCCGTTTTATTACTGGATGCGGATCTTTTAATCGACTATCTAAACCCTGCTGCGGAGGCCCTGTTGCAGGCTAGTAGTCTGAAATTACGTGGCACTATTGCCAGCGACCTATTCTCAGATAATGATTTGTCCTTGCAGACATTGCGAGACGCCTTGGAGACTGGTCATCCGCATATTCGTCGACACGAGTATTTACGCCTGCCCACCTCCGAGTCATCTCAGGTCGATTACACCATTACGCCAGTGGATATTAATACCAGCCGTATGCTGCTGATGGAAATGCAGCCGATTGACCGGTTTTTAAAAATTAATCGCGAAGAGGCACTACTGTCTGTTCATCACACCTCAAAGAGCCTTATTCGTGGTCTGGCCCATGAGATTAAGAATCCTCTCGGTGGTATTCGTGGTGCAGCGCAGTTGTTGGGGCAAGAAATTGCCGAGATTGGTATGGGTGGTGAAACCCAGGAGCTGTGTCAGATTATTACCACCGAGACAGACCGTCTGCGTAATCTCGTCGATCGCCTGCTGGGCCCCAATCAACTGCCGCACCTGCAGCCGATCAATATCCATGAAGTCACCGAACATGTGAATGCGCTTATTGAGGCGGAAGTGCAAGGCAAGCTGCGTTTTGTGCGTGACTATGACCCCAGTATTCCTGAGATTGAAGGTGACCGTGAACAGTTAATTCAGGCGGTGCTAAATGTAGTCCGTAATGCGATGCAGGCATTGCTCGACTCAGACCAAGCAAGCCCAATGATAACCATAAGGTCGCGTATTAAGCGCAGTTTTACCATTGCCGGTGTGCACCACAAAGTGGTCTGTCGCTTAGAGATTATTGATAACGGCCCCGGTGTTTCTGAAGACATCAAAGAACGTATATTTTTCCCAATGATTAGTGGCCGCAGCGAGGGGTCGGGGCTTGGTTTAACCATTGCTCAGACTGCCATTAACGGTCATCAAGGCATTATTGAATGTGATTCTGAACCTGGAAACACCAGTTTCTCTCTCTATTTACCGATAAAGGTTTAGCATGGAAATTACCTCTGAAATTTGGATAGCAGAAGACGATAGGTCATTGCGGTGGGTGATGGAAAAAGCCATTACCCGCGATGGCATTGCCGTGCGTAGTTTTGAAACTGGCGATGACTTACTCAAGGCTCTGCGTGCTGCGCAGCCAGAAATTATTATTTCTGATATCCGTATGCCAGGCATAGACGGTCTCGAGTTATTGGCTGAGATTCATGATAACTGGCCGCATATTCCCATGATTATTACGACGGCCCACTCAGATCTCGACAGCGCAGTTGCCGCTTATCAGGGTGGCGCATTTGAGTATCTGCCAAAGCCCTTTGATCTTGATGAGCTGGTCGACGTCTCTCGGCGCGCCATTTCATTTGGTAAAGAGCAGCGATCTGCAGCTGCGCCCATTGAACGCCCGCAGGCGGTTCAGGAAATTATTGGTGAAGCACCAGCCATGCAGGAAGTCTTTAGGGCTATTGGCCGACTGTCCAATTCCAATATCACCGTGCTTATTAATGGAGAATCAGGCACAGGTAAGGAGCTGGTTGCACAGGCGCTGCACAAGCATAGCCCGCGACGTAACAATAAGTTTATTGCGCTTAATATGGCCGCGATTCCCAATGATTTAATCGAGTCAGAATTATTTGGTCATGAGAAAGGGGCGTTCACAGGAGCAGCTCAACGCCGTGAAGGGCGATTTGAACAGTCTGATGGTGGGACACTTTTTCTAGATGAAATCGGTGATATGCCGCCAGAGGCTCAGACTAGATTGCTGCGTGTGCTGGCCGATGGTGAGTTCTACCGTGTTGGTGGCCATACTGCTGTAAAAGTAGATGTGCGTATTATTGCCGCGACCCACCAGAATCTAGAAAGACTGGTGGCCGAAAATCGTTTTCGCGAAGATTTATTTCATCGCCTCAATGTTATTCGTGTGCACCTGCCCAAATTGGCAGATCGGCGCGAAGATATTCCACAGTTAATGGAGCATTTCTTTCATCGCGCCGCCAAAGAGTTGGAAATGGAACCTAAGACCCTGTCTCAGGAGGCGGAAGATTTCTTCTTTAATTTATCCTGGCCAGGCAATGTTCGCCAGCTAGAAAATATCTGCCGTTGGTTGACCGTGATGGCCGCAGGCAGAGAGGTACTGCTATCGGACTTGCCGCCTGAATTGCAGGCTGAAGATGACGACAAAGAAGTACGGGTCCAAGGGGATTGGCAGCAGATGCTGCGTCGCTGGAGCGAGCGCGAGTTAAAAACTGGTCGCCGCGATATCCTCGCTCAGGCGGTGCCAGAGTTCGAGCGTACAATGATCGAAACCGCCATGGCACACACTGGTGGACGTAAAAAGGATGCAGCGCAGCTTCTGGGCTGGGGTCGTAACACGCTGACTAGAAAGTTGCAGGAATATGATATGGAAACTCAGGCGTCAGATTAGCGATAGATGCAGTTTCTAGGCTCCAAGCCATAAAAAACCCCGCTGATAAAGCGGGGTTTTTCGTCTCAGCATTGAATCATGCTCAGTGTGTTGTGTCTTCGTCTACTTTGGAAGCGCCCTCAGATTCTGCGGCTTTAGCCTGTGCTTGCTGTACAGCAGAAGCAAACAGTGCATCAAAGTTAATCGGTGGAATCATCAGTGGTGGGAAGGAGCCCTTGGTCAGCGTGTTGTCGATTGCTTCACGCGCATAGGGGAATAGCATAGCTGGGCAGGTAGTGTTGATAACCTGGGTCAGCTGCTGATCAGGGAAACCTGAGATAGTAAACAGGCCAGCCTGTTCAGCTTCAATCAAGTAAATAGTCTCTTCGCCATCGGACACCGTAATTGTGATACGCAGCGCCACTTCAAAGACACCGTCTTCAATCTTGGTTGACTTGGTATTAAGGTCTTGGTTAACCTTGGGTTGCCACTGCTTTTGAAAAGCTGCAGCGCCCTGAGGCGTTTCAAAGGAAAGATCCTTTAGGTAGATGCGTTGCACAGCAAATTTTGGTTCAACAGGTGCGTCCGCCGCTGCTTCAGGTGCAGTCGTTGTTTCTTCAGTCATGATAAAAGCCTTCTAATATAATTTTTATGGGAGCCGCTAAAATTCTATATGGTGGTTGATTAAGGTAATTCAACCCTACTATTGGCTAGAGATTCTAGTTCACCTTCCAGCTCAAGTTGGCGCAGGTCGGTGTAGCCGCCAACATGTACTTCGCCTATCCATATTTGAGGGACAGTGTTGCGCGAACTCTTAGCCATCACCTTGGCCCTTAAATCTGGATTACTATCCAGAGCAATATCTTGGTAGTTAATTCCCTTAGCGCTTAACAGGCGCCGTGCAGCCGTGCAAAACGGGCAGAACCGCGTTCCGTATAGTACAACTTCAGACATGGTATTTCCTTTTGTAGGGGACGAGATCACAGGCGTTAAGCCTATTCTTTTAGTCCCTGAACCATTGGCATCTTTTGTCCTTGCCATTCAGCCATCCCACCGCTTAGGCGGCGGACGTTGTACCCCTCTTTACTCAGTGCTCTTCCTGCACCACCAGCGTGCTGACCCATATGGTCGGCCACCACGATGATTTTGCTACGGCACTTTTCCAGTTCGCTTATGCGACTGGTCAATTTTGTGTGCGGAATATTTGTCGCGCCGTGAATATGCCCACTTTGAAACTCAGTGGAGGGCCGAACATCAACCAGAACAGCCTGATCGGAATTCATTAGCGACACTACTTCGGTTGAACCAATGGGCTTGCCACCCTTAGTGCGTTCAGTAAATGCAAATACGTAAAGAAGCATCAAAAAGACACTTATCAGAATCCACTGCTCGCTGGCAAAGATAAAAAGATCCACTTAAATACCACCATAAGTCATTGTTAACAGCCTGCTAGACCGGCTGAGGCGCGCAAGTATACACAGGATTGCAGTGCTGTGGAATTGACCGTGCCTATATTGTTAACTGCAGAGTGTTAGCGCCAGCGCTGCCATACCGGCTTGCAGCTATCAGGTAGTTGAGCCACCTTGCCCAGTGCAGCCCATGGCTGACCCGAAGAATGAAAGTCAGAACCACAGGATGCCAGCAGACCGCTTTTATTACACAGAGTAGCCAGATCCTTGGTCACCGATGGAACCTGCAGGCCGGAGATAACTTCCATCCCTTCGCCACCGGCCTCGGTAAAGTCTTCTAGCAGTGCAACCAGCTTGGTTCTGGTTATCTTATACTTCAGAGGATGAGCCAACACGGCGACCCCGCCGGACTCTTTAATCCAGTCAACCACTGTAGGTATATCAGCCCACTGCTCCTTGATATCTCCGGCCTTGCCAGCCCCCAGATACTTTTTAAATGCCTGGGCTATATTGGTTACGGCGCCAATGGCTACCAAATGCTGAGCAAAGTGCGGCCGGCCAACCTCACCGCCCGCAGTGTAACTTTTAGCGCCCTCAAGGCAGTTGTCGAAACCCAGGCGCTGTAATTTCTCGGCAATTTTTTCGCCTCGTTCACTGCGTGCTTTAGACTGCTGTGTCACGCCCTGTAAAATAGCGTCGCTGGCAATATCCAGATTAAGGCCGACAATATGCACACCGGATTTTCGCCATTGGCTAGAGAACTCAATGCCCGGGATAATATGCAAGTTAGCGGGTGTATCCTCGATCGCCTGATAGGCAGCCAATGTGTCATGGTCGGTAATCGACAGCATATCGATTTCTCTCTCAATGGCGAGGTCAATCAGTGCCATTGGTGTCAGTGCACCGTCTGAGACATTGGTGTGGCAGTGTAAATCTACATTCATAAAAGCAGAGGTTCCGGTCAATCCGTTATTGTACCAGCCTTCGCAGGCTTTATAATCAGCCAATGAGCAGCGACGACATAATCGACCCCATCACTGAACAGCAGCAGGCGCAGGTTATTGCAGCAACCAACCGTTGTATTGGTCAGGCTTCGGCAATCTACGGGCGAGAGTTTAAAACTCTGCCGGTAGATTTTGATCTGAGTGGCCGCTGTGCAGGGATGTATCAGGTGCGAGGTGCTGTGCGCCGTATTCGCTTTAATCCCTGGTTATTTGCCAAATACTTTCAAGATAGCATCGGCGATACGGTTACCCATGAAGTCGCACATTATATTGTCGACAGCCTGTATGGATTAAAGCGCGTAAAGCCCCATGGCGCAGAGTGGAAGAAAGTTATGCGAAATCTTGGCGCTGTGCCCAGGGCGACAGGTAACTATGACTTAAGCGGAATTCCCACCCGCCAGTATCAGCGTTTTGCCTACAGCTGCGACTGTAGAACCCATCAGCTAACTATTATGCGTCATCGCAAAATAGTAAAACGTCGCGCTAAGTATCTGTGTCAGTTTTGTCACTGTGCGTTGGTGGCTGTGCCGCAGGAGACGGCATGAGCCAGTGGTATGTATATATGGTGCGCGCCAGCGATCAGTCACTGTACACAGGCATCACTACTGATCTTGAGCGACGCCTGAAGGAACATCAATCGGGTAGTGCTGGCGCGAAGTATTTTCGCGGTCGCAGCGCTATTGAGATGGTCTACAGCGAGCGAGCCGATGATCGCAGTGCAGCCAGTGTGCGCGAAGCTGCTATCAAGAAGCTGCCAAGAGCTAAAAAACTGGCCCTAGCGAATAATTAGGCTTAAATGTATATACAATTAGTTTATAAAAAATTGTGCCTATATCTGAGATAAAAAAATAATCTTTGATTTTTAATGTATATACAGGTATAAATTGTATATACATATAATTAGTGGTTTATCCTATGCCTGTGGAAGCCGTTAAACTACCCCAGTTTGCACTTATCAAGCAGTATATTAAGGACCATATTGACTCTGGAGCCTGGCCTTCAGGGACGCGAACACCCTCAGAGAATGAGCTGTGTTCGATCTTTTCCGTGAGCCGAATGACCGCGCGACGCGCACTGCAAGAATTAGCCGATCAAGGCATACTTTCTCGGGCACCTGGGCTGGGTACCTTTGTGGCAGAGATTGAGCTGCAGACGCCGAGTTTGGACATTCCTAATATTGTTGATCAGGCAATACAATCAGGCAGCTATAGCAGTCGTATTTTATCTTTAGGGGCTATTTCGGCGCCCGCAAAAATAGCCGAGCTGATGCACAGGTCAACCGTTACAGAGATCTACCAAGCCATTATTGTGCATCTGGATAAACAGACGCCCATTCAATGGCAGGCCCTGTATGTTAATCCCGATCTGATCCCTGCATTTCTAAAACAAAATTACACCAAGATAACGCCGGACGTTTACCTAGACTGGATATCGCCGGTTAGTAGTGCAGACCATCAACTAGAGGCGGTATTGCCAAGCCCGATCCAGCGCCGTGAACTTGGACTTACTGCTGAGAGTTCGGCCGTCTGTATGCAGCTCAATCAACGCTGTTGGAGTCAGCAAACCGTGCGTAATTATTCTCAGCTAGTGCATCCCGCCAGTCGCTTTTATCTGGGCCCAGACTTAAATTACAGTGGTAATTCGCAATGAAAAAAATAGCGGTATTTGTCGATGTGCAAAACATTTATTACACAGTCAAAGAATGCCACGGCTGCCATTTTAATTATCGCGCGCTATGGCGTCAGTTGAGTCAGGAAGGGGATATTGTTATTGCTAATGCCTATGCGATTGAGCGCAATAATGCTCAGCAGCAGGGCTTCCAGAAAATTCTGCGGGGCATAGGGTTTGATATAAAGTTAAAGCCTTTTATCCAGCGCAGCGATGGATCAGCCAAAGGTGATTGGGATGTTGGCCTGACCATTGATGTGATGGATACAGTCGCCAGCTCGGCACAAAAAATAGATCAGGTTGTATTGCTTTCCGGGGATGGCGATTTCGATTTATTGCTAAAGCGCGTTAACCAGGGTTATGGAGTAGACACGCTGGTCTATGGTGTTGAGGGATTGACGGCGACATCACTGATTGATGCCGCCATTCAATTTCGCCCTATTGAGGCCGATTTACTATTGCGTTAGTAAGTACCTACTATTGATAGGAGCTACGTGATTATTCCGCTTCCACCCATACCGCCGCCCATATTACCGCCACCCTGACCGGGAACTACAATTTGCGACGCCTGCTCACGGCGCATCTTCTCAATTTCTTTTCCTGCCTCTTCCACAGCCACCTGCGCCTTAGCGGCAAAATCTTCGGCGGCTTCGCCAATAGTGCTGCCGGCTAATTCAAAGTTTAGTGGAATAGCGCCCATAGGCGTCATCACCTGAGCTGAGCCAAAAAAGCTAATCTTGCGATCTGGGTCATCCGAACCATCGGCTTTTACTGGTGTTAATTTACGAATAGCACCGATCTTTTGATCGGTATAATTTTCTTCGCGAAACAGACCATTGGGGTCCATCGCGGAATTGTTTTCATCACTCATAATTTAATTTCAACGGTAGTGGATAGAAGACCCACACCCTAGCAGACAAGACCAGGCAGTAAAAGCGATCAGTCGGCTGGTACAGGTAATTGTCTGGCGATAAGACCGCTGGCGGCGATCATGAGCGCTGACATCAGTAGGCAACTGGTCAGTCCATATTGCTGATATATCAAACCAGATAATATTGTCCCTAGTAGGCGACCACCGGCATTGGCCATATAGTAAAAGCCGACATCCAGAGAGATGGAATCATGCTTTGCGTAGGCGACAATCAAATAAGAGTGCAGGCTAGAATTAACCGCAAAGAGCAGCCCAAAAAATACCAGCCCAACAATCACAACAGCAGATGGATTGAGGCCAGCATAAAGGCCAGTAGCCATTAGGCAGGGCGCAATAAATAGCAGGCTTGCCCATTTAAATAATGCTGTGCCATTGGCCAGTGCGCCATTGAGACTGGTGATGCGTGGCGCCACAGTTTGCACGGCCCCATAGCCAATAACCCAGGCAGCCATTAACGAGCCTACTTCTATATAGCTCCACGCTAGTTGGCTCTGTAAAAACACCGGTAGCGCGACCACAAACCAAATATCCCGCGCACCAAATAAAAACATCCTTGCCGCTGACAGCCGATTAATCCGATCAGTCTTTATCAATGAGTCTCGCAGCTTGGGCTTATAGCTAGCCTTGCCGCTGTTAGTCTCAAGGATGAAAAATCCGATAGCCAAAACCATAATCAGCAAGGCGACCAAAAATACAATGGTGGTCTGAAAGCCAAACCATGCCAGCAGCGCGCCACCGAGGAAAAACCCAAGACCTTTAAGCGCGTTTTTGGAGCCGGTGAGCAGGGCAATCCAGCGATATAGTTGGCTTTGTGCCTGATCTGGCACCAGTGCTTTGATACTGCTTTTGGCACTCATCTTACTCAAGTCTTTGGCGATACCTGACAGCGCCTGAGCCAACATCACATAGGCTACAGTCAATGCCGAAGCATCTTTAAGCAGCATTATCAGCGAGAGAATCTGCACGGCTAAGCCAATTTGCAATGTGCGAGTTAGGCCTATGCGCGTGGCTAGCCAGCCACCATAGAGGTTGGTGATCATACCGAAAAATTCATAGAGTAAAAACAGACTGGCAATTTCTATTGGGCTGTAGCCCAGGCCGTGAAAGAACAGCAACACCAGCATGCGCAGTGCGCCGTCGGTTAATGTAAAAGCCCAGTAACTCAGGGTGACACAGATATACTGTTTAACAGGAGCTATCATTGTTGTGCTAAGACTGATGCCGCGACTTTGGCGACTAGCTCCATCATACGATTGACATAGCCGGTCTCATTGTCATACCAGATCAGCACCTTTACCTGAGTATTATTAATCACCATAGTTGAAAGGCCATCGACAATGCCAGAGCGCTTATCATTGGTGTAGTCGATAGACACTAGTGGCAGCTCTTCATAACCCAAAATGCCTTTAAGGCGGCCCTCCGCTGCAGTCTTTAGCGCGGCGTTAACCTCTTCGGTAGTTACCTGCTGTTGCAGCTCAAATACACAGTCAGTCAACGACGCATTGGCCAGGGGTACGCGCACAGCGATACCATTTAAGCGGCCTTTTAACTGCGGAAAAATTTCGGTAATGGCTGTAGCCGATCCAGTACTGGTAGGAATTAATGACATACTGCTGGCGCGGGCACGGCGCAGATCGCTGTGATATTCATCGAGAATACTTTGCGTATTAGTAATATCATGAATCGTTGTTATAGCTCCATGTTCAATCCCAAAGCTGTTGTGCAACACATCTATAACCGGTGCCAGACAATTAGTGGTACAGGACGCGGCGGTAACTATATCCTGAGCCTTATACTGGTCATCATTAACCCCCATCACAATATTCAGCGTGCCATCCTTAATCGGTGCCGACACCACGACCTTAGCCACGCCATGATCAAAGTAAGGGGCTAGCACCTGCTTGGATTTAAATGTTCCAGTGCACTCAACCACAATGTCTACTGCGGCCCAGGGGCCCTCCCCAATAGCTCTGGTCGAGGAATAATTAATGGCCTTGCCATCAATAATAATTTGATTATTGGCCTGATTGGCCGAAACCTCGCGATCCCAGGTGCCGTGCACCGAATCGAAACGCAGCAGATGAGCCGCAGATTTAGCATCGCCTGCAATCTCATTGATATGAGTGATTTCAAAAGCCGAAGAATCCCAAGCTGCCCTAAGGGCCAAACGTCCAATACGGCCAAAACCGTTAATGCCTACTTTTATTGTCATGGTACAAATCTAATCTCAAGTAAAAACAAAGCTGCTAATTATTGCATGCCGGTATTGCATATAGATGTCACATTCTGGCCAGACCAAAATCATGCAGTCAGCCCCGTTATTGTATGCCAAGAGGCTATTTCAGGACTAGCCAACATCAGCATTGCAACCGCCTCGAAAGAGCAGGCTGAGTTAAAAGCCTATAAATAAATTTTACAACGGCAATATGATAGAAAAATTAGCAGATCAGGATTTTGACTAAAAGATTGTGAGGATAGGAGTTATGAATTTATTCAGTTCTAGTTGTTTAGTTAGCGTCGCTAGAGGAATAGTGTTCGGCGCATCAGTTGGATTATTTGTCTACGGCGCTGATATTAGTATTGGCATAGGTTGTGGAATCGGATCCTATATTGCAGTCAGCGAAATCTTCCCTGTTTTCGACTGACAACAAACTCGCCCCCTTTTTTGGTGGCTATTTAGTGCTATTAACCGGCAGCGCCATTGATATGGCCCTGCTCAAGTTCTTCTTCAGTGGCTTCACGTATATCTTCAATAGACACATCAAAGTTAAGGTTTTTGCCCGCTAATGGGTGATTGCCATCTACAGTGACAACCTCGTCAGTGACGGCAGTCACAGTGACAGGAACGCTACCACCCTGACCCGTTTGCGCCTCAAACTGCATGCCAACTTCGATGCTGTCCACGCCCTGAAATGCATCGCGAGGTACTTCTTGTATAAGCTCTTGCTGAACTTCGCCGTAGCCTTCGGCGGCGGTAACAGCGACAACCATAGCATCGCCAACAGCTTTGCCTTCCAGTGCACTTTCGAGGCCTGGAATAATATTGCCTGCGCCGTGCAAATAGGCCAATGGATCTTTACCGGCAGAGCTATCCAGCGTCTGGCCGTCGTCGTCAGTTAATGTGTAGTGAAAGCTAACTGCGCTGTTTTCTTTGATAGTCATTGTATTTTTCCGGTAGGTGATAAAGCGGCATTATGCGATAACGGAAGCTAAATATCGAATGGATCAGCGATAGATTTTTAAAGCGCTACTAAGACCAAACTAAATCTAGGCGAAAAGCCCAAAGAAAAGATGCAAGCCTTCAGTAGTTCTGTCATATTTCTGTCATGTTGACCGACTTAAATGGATTTCTAAGAGATGAAAACTGAGTTCGATATTATGCCCAAGCATACAATTTTAGTGGTTGATGACGAAGCGGCCATTCGCACCATGCTGGCTGTTGCTTTGGAGGCAGCAGACTACAATGTATTGCAGGCAGAAAATGCGCAGCAGGCTCATGCCATGATTATTGATCGAGGTCCCGATCTGGTCTTGCTGGATTGGATGATGCCCGGTACCTCAGGTTTGGAGTTACTGCGTCGTTTAAAACGTGATGAGCTAACGGCCAAAGTGCCGATCATTATGTTGACCGCAAAAGCGGAGGAAGACAGTAAAATTTCGGGTCTAGATGCAGGCGCTGACGACTATATTCCCAAGCCATTTTCGCCTCGTGAGCTTATTTCCAGAGTCAAAGCGGTACTGCGGCGTATCGGCCGCGAAGAACTTGCAGAACCTATCGCGGTTGATGAGTTACTGTTTGACCCCCAGGGTCACCGAGTCAGTATTTCTGGGCAATCGATTAACTTAGGTCCTACAGAGTATCGCTTGCTGCAGTTCTTTCTTACCCATCAAGAGCGCGTCTATTCTCGAGACCAGATTCTCGACTATGTTTGGGGTGGTAATGTGTACCTGGATGAGCGAACTGTTGACGTGCATATTCGCCGATTGCGCAAGGCAATTTCGGTTGCAGGTCATGAAAACTATGTGCAGACTGTGCGGGGAGCGGGCTACCGCTTCTCAACCCAATTACAAAATACCTAGAAAAGGAAACACAGTCGTTGCGACCGGGAATGTATACAGAGGTATGGCGTATAGTTTGGGTTGGGCTGTTTGCGTTCTTATTTGGCTGGAACCTCGGCTATCCTCTTGAGGTGGTCCTCGCCGGTGTCGGCGTCTATATCCTCTGGACCTTCCGTATTATTGCCCAACTATTTAATTGGATCGACAAAGGTATGCGTGGCATACCGCCTGAGACAGATGGTGTCTGGGGTGAAATTAGTGACACCTTAAACAGACAGCGCAGACGGCACCGTCGTACCCAAGAAAAGATGCGCAAAACTATCAATCGAGTATCGCGCTTAACCGAAGCCTTGGATGAAGGTATTCTCGTCTTGCGCAGTGATTTAACCATTGATTGGTGGAATAGCTCAGCCACTAATCTGCTGGGATTGCGCTCCAGCGATCGCGGCAGCGCGGTAATGAATTTAATCCGCGATCCCGCCTTTGTAGAGTATATCCATCGAGACGAATTTATAGGCTCCATAGAGCTACCATCCATTATCCAGCCCGAGCGGCTGCTAAAATTTTCGGCCTCAGGTTTTGGTGATAATGAAATTGCTCTAGTGATTACCGATATCACAAGACTCAAAAACCTTGAGCAGTTGCGCAAAGAATTTGTGGGCAATGTGTCCCATGAGCTGCGCACGCCGCTAACGGTTATGCGTGGCTATCTAGAAACGCTTCAGGACATGCCCGCTAATACAGCCTCTGTAGAGGCTGCTTTTGGTCAGATGTCCGAACAGGTAACCAGAATGCAAGCCCTGGCCGATGATCTTATTATGATTTCACGACTAGAGGCCGACAGCCAAGAGCCTGCTCTTCAAACTGTCGATATCAACGGGTTATTGCACAGCATCGTCTCTGAAGCACAGGCACTTAGTGGCGGTAAACATATAATCACTCTGGACTGTAAAGAGGAGGCTGTGGTACAGGCGGACGGCAGTGATATTCGCAGTGCACTGAGTAATATTATCTTCAATGCGGTGCGCCACAATCCCGATGGAGCCAGCATCACGATCTTGGTAAGTCAGTATCAAGACTTTATCGACGTCTCAATTCGCGACGATGGCGTGGGTATAGATCCGATGGAAATCCCGCGCCTGACAGAGCGATTCTACCGCGGTGATAACAGTCGAAATTCAGCCACTGGTGGCACCGGGCTTGGGTTGGCAATCGTTAAGCACAGTATCAATCGCTATGGTGGTCGCCTAATGATCAATAGCAGGCTGGGCCATGGCGCAGAATTTATCTGCCGCTTACCTAAGGAACGCAAATAGCCTTAGCCTGCGCAGGCAAATCTGTAATGCAAAAAATAATCGCCTTCCTGTTCTGGGTTAGGCTCACTCCACTGATCTTCAATTGACCAGCCTTTGGCACAGTGATGCGCCATCTCAATATATAAGCGTTGAATGGCGAGTGTTACCGACTGTTCAAATTTTGCGCCAGGACGCAGAGAATATGCCTGGCGTGCTGCAAATGTTTTATTGGGGCTATGGTTCATTGATCCAGGGGCAACAATAGGGCGCTCGAATATCCCAGAGGCAGGGTCTTTGGTGCCGTCGCCATAGAGTTTCGTTGTGTTTTTATACTCAGCTGCACCTGAGGCTCTATAAAGCGCTGGCTTGCCAGTGGTTTTTTTCTGCTCGTCGCACTCAATAATTTTATCGACAAAATTGGGTGAGTCAGCGTCATCGGTATCAAAATCGCAGTCGCTAAAGGCACTTGCCGAAAACAGCCAGATTACGAAGGTACTGATTAAAAAGCCGGGTGATTTTGAGTTCATAAATAAAGCCTATGGATGGTTTCTGCAGACAATTTTAGCATCAGGTTTGCTGTAGCAGAGAGTTTTGTCTAGGTTTAATAAACGGGCTTATCGTTCCGAGCTCAAGCTTCTAGCAAAATCCCTATGTATAAAAAAGGCGAACCCTGAGGCTCGCCTTTTTAAACACAGCCTAATACTAGAACTTATGTTCCATACCTAAACCAAATGCCGTGTCTTCCTTATCAGCTTCACCAACGGACGAGTCTGTATTGTCAGTATAAAATACATACAGCTTAGTGCCTTTGGCTAGTTTGTAATCAGCACCCAGTGACAGAGTTTCCTCTTCGTCGCCATCAGCGTCATCTTCGATTGAACCATACTGCGCCTTTAATGTTGTTTTCTTGTCCAGCTTGTACGCTGCACTCAAAAAGAAACCAGATTCGTCCTTGGTGCCAAGGTTATCTTCGTTCTGCTGATACATAACGCCAAGCTTCAGAGCGTCCATCTTGTACTGCGCAATAATACGCAGAAGGTCTTGACTGTCGACATCCTGATCGCCTGCAACAGCAATATAGAGGTTATCCATGCTGTAGCTTAGGGAGTAAGAGATACCATCAGTAAGCCCAGTATCATCTTGGCCATCGCCGTCAACATCAGCGCCTTCGCCTGGAATCATAGCAACAGTGGTCGAGAAGCCATTTATTTTTGGCGAGGTATAGGCAACGATATTGGAAACGCGGTTTTCGCCCTCAAAAGTATTTTTAATATCGCCTTCGAGGTCATTAAATAGATCGATCTTATTCTGTGCCAGTTTGGTCGGGGAATCGTGCTTGCCGGCCCATACTGTACCAAAGCTACCCCTGATACCGCCCATGATATTGCGCTGAGTAAAGGTCTGACCTTTACAGTCGCCATCATCAACACACATTTCGAATTCCGCTTTATAGACAGCATAAAGACCATCAGCAATTTCAGTCTTACCTTTAACACCCAGACGTGAGGCATTGCTGTTGAGCTTCCATGTATCATCGGCGCCATTATCTGCATTCACTGCAGAGACATTTACCTTGCCGTAAATAGTGCCGTCAATTGGTCCAGCAGCAAAACCCTGTGAGGCAAAGCCCATGGTCGATGCAATAGCTGCTGAAAGCATTAATTTGTTCATACTCAAATCCCCAAAAATGTAAGTGGTTAGGCCTAGGCCTGGAAGCTGCCAGTCAGTAATGTGACAGCAACGGGGTAAATATAGGTACCTTATATGACAGTAATATGACAGATGACTGCAGTGCCTATTGTTTCTCAATTGTTAAGCTATGCCGATGACATAGAGCAGGCAAAAACCAGTTTTATTACGGATTACTTGTAATTTTAGCGCATGTCATATTTCTGTCATATTACTTTTATACAGTGCTCTGGCAGTAACAAATTAGTCGTAATCAATCGCACAACAATGTGTCTGAATCCTGGAGATTCCCATGACCCAACGTACACTGATCCCAGCCCTTATATTTACTATGGCTTCTATTATGGTCACCTCTTCCGCAATAGCGCGTGACAGTATTGAAGTAGTAGGTTCTTCAACGGTATACCCTTTTTCAACAGTTGTCGCTGAGCGCTATGGCCGTGCGACTGGCAAGGCTACCCCAAAGATAGAATCAACCGGTTCTGGCGGCGGCATGAAGCTTTTTTGTTCCGGTGTTGGCACCAACTACCCAGATATCACTAACTCCTCACGCCGTATGAAAGCCTCTGAATTCAAGAAGTGTCAAACCAATGGTGTAAGAGATGTTATTGAAGTTCAGATTGGTTATGACGGTATTGTTATTGCAAATTCCGTGGCTGCTGCACCAATGAAACTCAGCCGCAAAGATATCTTCCTCGCACTGGCCGCTCAGGTTCCTGGCGCCACCGAGGGCGAACTCATCGACAATCCCTACAGCACCTGGAACCAAGTTAATCCAGCACTGCCAAACACTGCCATAGAAGTATTGGGTCCCCCGCCAACTTCTGGTACCCGTGATGCATTTGCTGAGTTAGGTTTGGAGGGTGGCTGTAAGGCTATCGCCTGGATCAAGGCAATGAAAAAGACCAATAAGAGCGCCTTTAAAGCGTTATGTCATACCGTTCGTGAAGATGGCCGTTATATCGAAGCTGGCGAAAACGATAACCTGATTGTGCAGAAGCTTGAAGCCAATCCAGCGGCACTGGGTGTGTTTGGCTTTAGCTTTCTGGACCAGAATGCTGACAAGGTACAGGGCGCACAGATTGAGTCTGTTGAACCTACCTTTGAGTCTATCGCTGACAAGTCTTACCCTATCTCGCGTCCACTGTTCTTCTATGTAAAGAAGGCGCATGTAGGTGTGGTTCCGGGTATTCAGGGTTACCTTAATGAGTTCACCAGCGAAAAAGCTTGGGGTGAAGAAGGTTATCTGGCCGAGAAGGGAATGATTCCGCTACCTAGTGAGGAGCGCGCGGCAATGGCTGCCAACACCAGAGGGCTAGTGCCAATGACGGGCAGTGAAGCATTGAAATAATAGGCAGAAGTTGTCAAAGTACCGCCCGGTTCTATGAGCCGGGCTGTTTTGTTATTTAAAAATTATACCCGACCGTTATTTAAGGATCCTGTCTGCCCTATGCAAGCGACAAACATACTTATTTTGATACTTGGACTGGGCGCATTTGCGTTCTTTTTGGGTCGTGGTCGATCACTTGCCCTGGCAAAACCTCTGGGCGGTATTCGCAAACTACATTCTCTTCCCTCTTACTACGGTCTGCATGCAGCTCTGTGGTGTTCGCTGCCATCGCTATTGTTGCTGGCTATGTGGGTGATGTTTGATGATCCGCTGATCAATAGTATTGTGGTGGAATCTGTGGCGGCAGAAATTGCGCCCACCGATGCGGCAAGTTATAACCTGCTGCTCAATAAAATAAGTAACCTGGCCGATGGCATACTGCCGCGCAAAGGCGAGTCTGCGGCTCTGATTGCAGCCGCAGATCATATGGAAGCGCTGCGCGTTATTTCGCGTTGGTCTTTGACAGCATTGCTGTTAACCCTGTCAGGACTAGGGCTACTCTGGGGCTGGTCGCGCATCTCTGCCTCTTTTCGCGCTCGCCCAGTGGTTGAAAAGGTTATGCAAAATATCTTGCTGGCCTGTGCCTGTCTGGCAATCTTCACTACCGTTGGCATTGTTTTCTCGGTGCTCTTTGAATCTATTCAGTTCTTCCGCTCTGTGCCCATATTTGATTTTGTTTTTGGTCTGGAATGGAGCCCGCAGACCGCAATTCGTGAAGATCAGGTAGGCTCATCTGGTAGCTTTGGTGCGGTCCCCCTATTTGTTGGCACCTTACTGGTTTCAGCCGTCGCTATGGTGGTGGCCGTTCCGATTGGTTTAATGTCGGCGATTTACCTTGCCGAATATGCCAGCAAATCGGTCAGAACCTATGCTAAGCCGGCACTGGAAATTCTCGCCGGTATTCCCACTGTGGTATACGGTTTTTTTGCAGCCCTGACCGTAGCACCTTTTTTGCGTGATCTGGGTGCCAGCTTCGGTCTGTCGGTATCCTCCGAAAGTGCGCTTGCCGCCGGCGGTGTGATGGGGGTGATGATTATTCCGTTTATCTCCTCCCTTGCCGACGACGTTATTACCGCAGTGCCCCAGTCTATGCGCGATGGTTCTCTGGCTATGGGCGCCACCCAATCGGAAACCGTGCGCCGAGTTATTATTCCCGCAGCGCTGCCAGGTATCGTTGGCGGTATCATGCTGGCCATCTCGCGCGCCATTGGTGAAACCATGATTGTGGTTATGGCGGCGGGTATGGCGGCCAAACTAACGGCCAATCCGCTGGAGTCGGTGACCACGGTAACCGTGCAAATTGTGACTCTATTAACCGGTGATCAGGAGTTTGATAGCCCCAAGACTCTAGCCGCATTTGCCCTTGGCCTAATGCTCTTTACCGTTACCTTGCTACTAAATATTTTTGCTTTGCACATCGTTAAGAAATACCGAGAACAGTATGACTGAGCCCGTGAATAATTTAGACAAAATCAAAAAGTCTCTGTCTCGGCGCAATCGGGCAGAGAAGCGCTTCCGCTGGTATGGTCGTCTGGCCATCTTTATTGGCTTAGCGGCGGTTATGGTGCTGTTTACCGATATCATCAGCAAAGGTCATGGCGCCTTTCGTATTACCTATATAGAGCTAGAAGTTACCTATGATCAGGATCGCATTGGTGTAGAGAATCTGACTGATCCCGAGCAACTGGCAAATGGTAACTGGGAAGCTCTGCCTAAAGCGGCCTTGCGCAATGAATTCAATGATGTGTCTGGCCGTCGTGACAAGCGCAAACTCTATGGCCTTATTAGCAGTGGTGCTGGCTTTGATCTAAAGGATCGTCTACTGGCCAACCCGCTTCTGTTAGGCGAGACAGAAAAAGTATGGATACTGGCCGATGATGATATCGATACCTATTACAAATCTTGGTTAGACGGCGAGCCCTATGCTGCCAGAATGTCAGCCAAGCAACTCCAGTGGATTGACGAGTTACACGCACAGGGTAAAATCCGACTGCAATTTAACAGCAATCTATTTACCCGTGGCGATTCCCGCGAGCCGGAACAGGCAGGTATCCGCGGTGCAGTAATGGGGTCTTTGCTGACGTTAATACTGACCTTACTGCTGTCATTTCCGATTGGCGTATCGGCGGCAATCTATCTGGAAGAGTTCGCCCCGCGCAATCGCTGGACCGATTTTATCGAAGTCAATATTAATAATCTGGCCGCCGTGCCCTCAATTATTTTTGGCCTGTTGGGTTTGGCTATTTTCATTAACTTTTTCCATATTCCCAGATCGGTACCTATTGTGGGTGGTCTGGTATTAACCCTAATGACATTGCCGACCATTATTATTACCAGTCGCGCGGCCATTAAATCAGTGCCGCCTTCCATTCGTGAAGCGGCACTGGGCATGGGTGCATCAAAGTATCAGGTGGTACTCCATCATGTGCTGCCGCTGTCTCTGCCGGGTATGTTAACCGGTGCAATTATTGGTATGGCTCAGGCGCTGGGCGAATCTGCACCACTGCTAATGATTGGTATGGTGGCCTTTATTGTTGATATCCCCGCTGGCTTTAGTGACCCAGCAACAGTGTTACCCGTGCAAATTTTTCTCTGGGCCGACAGTCCGGAACGAGCCTTTATTGAAAAGACTTCAGCGGCCATTATGGTATTGCTGAGTTTTCTAATTATTATGAACACCGTTGCCGTATGGCTGCGCAAACGCCTAGAGCGGCGCTGGTAGAAAGGAAAAACTATGACTCAAGCTGCCACAGCTGAAAAAAAGAAACCCACCAAAAAAACTGTCGCCAAGGCTGTTAATAGCTTGGATGTGTCAGATCACCAGGCGACGGTGGGCAAAAATTTTGCCGACAATGCCAAGATGACTATGCGCAATGTCAATGTCTTCTATGACGATAAGCAGGCTATCCATGATGTTAGCGTGGATATCGCCAAGAATGAAGTGATTGCCATGATTGGTCCCTCTGGCTGTGGCAAGTCTACTTTTTTGCGCTCGCTAAATCGCATGAATGATACGGTTGATATCTGCCGGGTCGAGGGCCAAATCTGTATGGATGGCGAAGACCTCTACTCACCTAAACTGGATGTAGTTGAACTGCGTGCCAGAGTGGGCATGGTTTTTCAAAAACCCAATCCATTTCCCAAGTCTATTTATGAAAATGTCGCCTATGGCCCCAAGATACATGGCCTGGCCGATACCAGAGTAGACCTTGATGAAATTGTTGAAAACAGCCTGCGCAAAGCTGGACTATGGGAAGAAGTTAAAGAGCGGTTGCATCAGGCGGGTACTGGTTTATCCGGTGGTCAGCAGCAGCGACTCTGTATAGCCAGAGCCATTGCGGTTAGTCCCGAGGTAATTTTGATGGACGAACCCTGTTCAGCACTGGATCCTATTGCCACGGCTAAAATTGAAGAGTTGATTGAAGAGTTAAGTCAAAATTTCACCATCGCTATTGTGACTCACTCAATGCAGCAAGCCGCGCGTGTATCCCATCGCACTGCCTACTTTCATCTTGGACGATTGATTGAAGTCAATCCAACCGAACAGGTATTTACCATGCCAGAGCATCAGCTCACTGAAGCCTATATCACCGGCCGCTTCGGTTAATAGGGAGAATAATATGTCAAAAATGTCATTTGAAAATCACATCATGAAACAGTTCGATGAAGAGCTGGAAGAGATTCGCACCCGCCTAATGGAGATGGGTGGCAAGGTTGAGCAGCAGCTACAAAACGCGGTTCGTGCGGTCACCGAAGCCGATAGTGCGCTCGCTGAATTAGTCATAAAAGAGGAAAAATTTGTTGACGAAATGGAAGTCGATATTGATGAAGCCTGTATTTTAATTATTGCCCGCCGTCAGCCCGCCGCCAGTGACCTGCGTCTGGTTATGATGGTCACTAAAGCAGTCAATGATTTAGAGCGTATCGGCGATGAAGCTAAGAAAATTGCTAACCACGCAGTGCTGCTAGCTGGCGAGAGCGCAGGCTCTCAAGGCTATACCGAAGTTCGACATATGGGTCAGTCAGTGGTCAGTATGCTGAACAATGCATTGGATGCCTTTGCACGTTTTGATGTTGACGCGGCTATGCGCACCTTAGAAGAAGATAAAAAAATCGACCTTGATTATAAAACCGCATTGCGCGAGCTGGTTACCTATATGATGGAAGATCCGCGCAGTATTAGTCGGGTTATTAATATTCTCTGGGTAGTGCGTTCACTGGAGCGTATTGGTGACCATGCCAAGAACCTCTGTGAGCAGATTGTATTTGTGGTCAAAGGCAAAGATATTCGTCACCAGTAACTGCTCACCTACTCGCGTTACCAAAAAGAAGACTATGGCCTCCTTCTAACTTTCATGGAGGCTTTTTTGACTTAATTTTTATCAGTTGCCCTGTTCGTCGCTCTATTCATCGCGTTTAACGCCTTGTACGTATCAAAAAAACGCAATTTACTTTTTACTACGCGCTATCGAAAAAAAATAAAAACTAGGTGTTCTCTATGATCCGCTCCACGGTCAATCCGGTATTACTCTCCAGCTGTCTCTTAATCTTGTCTGCCTGTGGCGGAGGTGGCGGAAGTGGTAACTCAGGCAGTGAACCTATTGCTGTCAATCAGCCGCCTTCTTTAACTGTTGATGCCACGGTAACGGTTTTAGAGGGCTCAACTCAGGTTGTCACAGCCAGTGGGTCGGACCCTGAGGGTCGACCTCTCACATACAGCCTAGCTAGCGGTGGCGACAGCCAATTATTTTCAATCGCAGCTGATGGCAACCTGTCTTTTAAGGTAGCACCAGACTATGAAAACTGTCTCTTATACACATCTCCGAGC